>NZ_JAVRMB020000154.1:0-29747 GCF_031844845.1 Endozoicomonas sp. | reverse complement strand
ATTGGCTTACTCAAAAAGGTGGCCAATTGAGCCAATGTTTCAGCAGCTGAAACATCAATTTGGGTGCAAACATCTCTGGCAGAAAAAGCTCAGAACATTGTTACGATGGATGCATATAAAGATGGCAGGCTATGCCCTTTTGCAATTATTGACTATCTGCAAAAATGAGGCCGCAGTGAGGGTGGCAAAAATTGATTGGAGATTTCCCGGCATCCCTGCCGATTGGCAGCATCAATAGCGACTTTGCCGCCGCCATCAAGGGCAAATCCTCATTCACCAAAATGCAGGAAGCCATCAACGATGCCCTGGCCAAAGCAAAAATTCAGGCGGTGGAGCTGGAACGCCACCTGTCAAAAAACCTGAGCACCTACCACGAACTGGCCGCAGACCACCGCTTCCTGTTCAACGACCTGCAACACATCATCGGCAAAGACCACGACGACCTCACGGCCCTGATCAAAGTCCGCATCGGTGAACACAAAGAAGCCGAAGCCAACCGCCTTGAAGCCGAGCGTGAACGTATCCGTCAGGAAGAAGAAAGCAAGCTGGAAGCCCATCGCCAGCAAATACGCCGGGAAGAACAGCAAAAGGCTCAGGCCGAAGCAGCAAGACAGGCAGAAGCGGACCGTAAAGAAGCTGAAGCCCTGCGCTTTGAGGAACACAAGCGACAGGAACAATACGACAATGAGATAGCAACGGCACCCGAGCCAACACCAGAGAAAGCAGAAGACCAGCCCGATCTGCTCTACACCGATAGCGATGTAACGGAAGAAATCATCACCGACGACATTTACGCCATGGAAAAGTGGCTCGGTAAAGGCTCGCTGGATTGCTACCGCTTTGACCAGAATGGCAACGAATACCACGTAGAACTGATCATCCGCCGCACCAGCATCAAAACCCCGACTACCCAACTGCAACTAAAGGAAGCCTGATCATGGCGAGAGACCTGAATAAAGTAATGGTCATTGGTCGTTTAGGGAAAGATCCGGAAAGCCGGTTTTTTCCCGATGGCTCACAACTCACTACGCTCTCGGTGGCCACCGGCAACACCTATAAAGACAAACAGGGACAGCGCCAGCAGAAAACCCAATGGCACAGCGTCAAGGTCTACGGAAAGATGGCGGAATTTGCCCAGCAGTTTCTGACCAAGGGCAGCAAGCTCTACGTAGAAGGCGAGCTGGTTTATCGGGAATGGGAGGATAAGCAGAGCGGTCAGAAGCGCCATGCCACCGACATTATCGTGGATCAATTCAATGGCTCTCTCCAGTTTCTGGATACCCACCCGCAAAACCAGAACACCAGCGCACCACAGCAAAACAACCAATACGCCAACGCCAGCAACGGAGGCCACCAGCAACCCCAGCCTGCGCAGGAGCAGTACGACCAATACGACAAATCAATTCCATTCTGAGGAAAAGCCATGAACCAGCTGAATGCAGACGACCTGGCACTTGCCATGGAAATCAAACAAAAGAAAGCCCAGGGCTACAGCACAGAAAAAGAAGAAGCCGAACTGGCAGAAAAACTGATAATTGCCGACCGACTCAGCGATGAAATGGATGGTCAACCACTGGATGTGGAAACTGTCATGATCGAAATGACCGCTCTGATCGTGGCCATCACCGTCGGCATCAATAATGAACAGGCGCTGTCTCAGTCCATGCTGATCACCGGCCTGATCCTGCAACGCATCAGGGACAATCAGAATCCTGTCGTGCACATGACTGGCAGTACTCACTGACCTGAATGCGAAAAAAATAAGACGGGGAACGCAGTGGACAGCACGACTAAGACCACGACAGACACCAGCAGCGTAAAATATGGACTCCTCCCTAATGAACTGGTTGAGAAAAGCAAAACACAAGTTATGTCCAGCCGTGAGATTGCTGAGCTGACAGAAAAGCAGCATCAGCATGTCCGACGTGACATTGAAAACATGATGAATGAACTGGAGAAAGATGCGTCCAAATATGGACACACCTACCTGGACACTATGAATCGCAAGCAAAATGAATATTTGCTGCCCCGGTTTGAAACTGAAATCCTGATAACCGGATACGATGTTAAGCGTCGGGCAGCAGTCATCCACCGATGGTTTGAACTGGAATCCGGCAAGTCCATTCCGTTAGTCCAACAACAAAAAGAACCCGAGCCATCCGCTAACCCTCTTTATCAAATATCGGTATCCGAGAAAGCCCTGGATATGGCCAAAGCTTTTGGATTCTCGGGAAATGCGGCTCTCATCTCAGCGGATCACGCCACCCGAAACATGATTGGCTTCTCACCACTGGAAGCAATGGGCCAGAAATCACTATCAGCTCCCGTTCAGGTCATGACCTTTACGCCCACCCAGCTCGGCCAGATGATGACACCACCCACCAACCCCAGGGAAGTGAACAAGCTGCTGGAAGCAGCAGGGCTCCAGAACAAAATCGACAACCAATGGATACCCACCGATCAGGGCCAGCCCCTTTGTGAAATCCCTTTGTGAAATCCTCGATACCGGAAAAGCTCACAACTGCGGTACCCCGGTTAAACAGGTGAAGTGGTACCAAACAGTACTGGACCTTCTGAGCCCAACCATTTCCGGTGATGAATCAACGAACAGTTTGATTGATCAGGAAACCCACCATACTGACCCAGTGGAAATAGGCTCGGATGCGGATGTTGAGCCAGTTCACCGAAAACAAAAGCGCAAGCGAAACCGCTACGAACTGGATGACTACTTCTCTCTGGTTGAGCTGGGCGAGTTTATCGGCAGAAGCCGCCAGTACGTGGTGGAGGTACTGGAAAAACATCGCATTATCAGATGGACCGGCCAGGGTAAGCGGGGAAAATACCTGCTGACCGATCAGGGCTGGCAGTACGGTCTGATGTACGATCCCTCAGAAATAACATTCCACAACCACAGCAGTAAACGACTGACCACCAGCAATGCCCAGCCGGTATTGGGATATGACATTTTGAACTTTTTTTAATAAGGGGGACATTGCATGGATAATGGACTGCTGTTTAATCTTAAATCCCTGTCACAATGGATGAATCTCTCCAGCAAGAAAGAAGTTGTGCAAAACCTGCATAAACTGGGCATTCCATTTGTAGAACTGACCAACGGTGAAGTGGTCACCCTCTACTCGGCATTGGAACGAGGCTTTCAGAAAAACGCCATGGAAGAGGCAGAAGAACTGATCCGAATGGACGAGGTATTAAAACTGACCAAAGCCTGCAGGGCCTCTATCAATAACTATGTGACCCATGGCTCCTTCCCGCCAAAAATACAACTGGGCCCCCGCAAGGTGGCCTGGAGAAAAGCTGAAGTCCTACAATGGATTGAGGGCAAACGGGACTGGTGAAGCCAGCCCCCCTTGCTACACCATTTCTTCCGATAACCGGTCTGTCACTTCCTCATAGGGCAGACTGATAATTTTTTTCAGATAAGACTCCCACAACCCCGCAGCGTCTCTCTTCTCCATCTTGTAGTCCCACATATCATAGTGGGTCGTCGTTACGTCCCTCTGGTTATGTCCGGCGATCTTCTCCTTAATCATTTTTGGAACGCCCGCCTCATTCATCCGGGTGGAGATACTGCCGCGAATCATACCAATCGTAAACCAGCCAGAGGGCGAACCTATGACATTCTTTAAATGCTTCTGAAACCGACTCAGAGGCCGATTAAATGCAGCATAAGACATATACTTGTCCAGAGATTCATGCCCGGTTGTACCACCAGGAAACGGATAAACACAATGACCATAAAGTCTTTTCAAATGGGTAAACAATGCCACCGCCGTCTCGTTTAAGGGCACCATATAGTCTCGCCCTCCTACGGTATAATTGGATCTGCCTTTAGCGTTGGACAGCAAAATATAAGGGTAGCTCCCCTCCAGCTTTACCTTCTCCCAGGGATCAGTTGCTCCTGACGGACACCACCCAAAGCCAAAAGCAACTGCGCAACCAGACCAGGCTTTCCCATAATGGTCGGAGCCAAATGCCACACTTCCCATATCTGCCGATCCGTCAACTGGCCCTTACCAGCCTTTTCCAAATGCCCCTGAGCAGGGATATTCTGTACCGGATTGTACTCTAATTGATATTTCAGATGCTTACGTTGTTTGGTTTGATACAAGGGATTATGATCATGTTTAATTCCCCAACCAAATGCCGCTGAGAGCATACTTCTTACCCTGTTACACTGCGGCCCCACCTGCACCTCATGAATAAGCCGGGAAATAATATCGACAATATGAGTGGGCCTGATTTCATTTGCTGGCATCTCCAGCATGAATTGGTACACAGATTTTTATGGTACACAACAATATTGCCATTCTGGTGCACAAAACAATGGACAAAATCTGTCACTATTAGTTCTCAACAGACAAACAAGTAATATAAGAGAGGAAAGGAAAGTCATTGAAAAACCTTTATTTTCAATGACTTTGATCGTTATGGAGTTTAATGGACGATCGTTTGGATAAATGGAGTTGAAACGATGTTACTGATTTCGCAGCAAAGTATCAAAAGTCTGAGTACTTTTACTGACGATTTTCCCGATATAATCCTCGGTAATCATCAGGTTTGTCATGGCCATCTGGGTCTTGAACATATCCTTCATGCCCATGGCCTCACCGGGCTCCAGGTGTTTTTTGACCAGATCAGCCTTGCTTTCCACATGATCCCTCAGCCCCTGCATCCCTTGAAGAACTTTATCTCCGAGCGTTAAGGCAGGAGCATTCGGGTTTGCGGTGACTTCAATCGGCTTGAAATTGGCAGCCTGTGAAGCCCCATCGGGAGTTTTACCAGAAAGCAGATCAGCAAAACGCCCTGCCGCCCCTTCCTCAGGTTGTTCCGGGTTAGCGGAACCTTCCTGAGTTTTTTCCAAAGCCTTCTCAGCAAGCTCACCGGTCTTGATAAGATTGTCCGCCATGATAGTAACCTCTGTTTATTATTGGTTTTGAGGTACTAATAATCCTCTTCGCTACTTCAAATACAGCTTTTATATTTCTCCCTTTTTTCTGATTATAATTTTAGCTCTTCCATCCTGGACATCAGAAACTGTATTGCACTTTCTACTCCCGGACGACTGAAATCACCGTCAGGCAGAAACAAACAGATAAACAATTGATTATTTTGAATGCCTACCTGCAAGGAAAATGGAAAACTCTTTTTATAATGGCACTCTTTCAGTGCCTGCTCTAAAACTGGCAGGCTATTGAAACCATCCATTTCACGGGCCAGATACATTAATATACCTGATTCCTTGAGCTCCATATAAAGCGAGCCACTTTGTTCAAACTGAAAACAGACAACCCCGGTATCGCCAAAGTCCAGACCATTGATTTCCATTCCTTCGCCAACTTCAGCAAGAACGTTATTGCGCCAATCCATTCCCTCACCCCTTTAATTTCTCACTGAGATATCAGTTCCAGTCACTGTATCAAAAGCATTTGGCAGCTTATTGTCGCAAAGAGACTGTATATAATCTTTGATCACTTCTTCTCTTCCATCTAATAATAGAATTGACATTTTTGACTCTGTAACAAAGTTCATATAATCAAGCAGCTTCTCCAGTTGCGCTGGCGGGCCTGCCAGTGAAGTAATATCCCTCATCAGCCCTTCAGTATTGTCGTAGCGCTCCCCATCTATTTTTTCCATGGCTTTAGCCGCTACATAATCTGCCGTACCCTAGCAGGCATTTCATCTAATTAAAGCAGGTCCTGCATCTGATTCGTTGAAGATACTGACGGATCTTTCGGTGGATCAAGCGTAGCTTCAACGGTAGCCGCCGGCTGATCAGCTCTAATATTGAATTTCCGCGAATACTCAAGCTGATTATACTGTTTTTCTCCCTTTGAGCGTCCTCGCGGCTTGGACGTCATTCTTGAGTCCATGAGAGAAATCGACTCTTTAAGTTTGTCCAGCTCTTTCTCTATATCGCCAGGATTGTAATTACTGAAATTCGCTACCTCATGCTCTTCCAATACGGTGAGCGCTGTTTTCACCAGCTCCTCAAGATTCGCCACACCTCTAAGTTCCTCCCCTGGAGGGATAAGATTTAAGGGCTTGTCACTTCCTTTCGGGGTAATGGCTATTTTCAGGCCTTTAGCAAATTGTCCGCCCCGGGCTTTGGCAATACTGTTTAATGACCTCAGAATATTGTCAGCATCAGCACCATGAGCCAGCGAATCCTTCAGTGCGGTCAGGGAGCTGTCAACAACGTATTTCTCGCCTTTTGTCTGGGTCAGTTCTGCCGCTCGTGCAATATCCACATCCTGTCTGGCCCTGAGTTCTTTATTGGAAAGGCCATCCAGACTCCCCTTGACCGCGATTTCAACGGGCTTGCTGTTTGCTGGTTCCTGAGTTGCTTCAGGCACTTTACTCGAAGATCCGTCCAGATCAGTGGACTTATCCGGGACAGTCGCAGAATCCTGAGAAGGTTCACCTGACTGCATAACTTCAGGCATTATATTGTCTGTCACGCCAGGAAGATTAATACCCATCGGGATCGCAATATCGTCCAGAATGCCACCTGAAAGTAACACTTCTCCAACGACGCCATGGTTTTCGTCCACTGATTTTCCGTCACCTTCTTCCTGAATGGCTAATACATCCTGCACTTCCTGAATGGCCGCCCTCATATTCTGTTTGGTTTCAGTATTGGCGAATATTTCATCCGGTATATCACGAATCAAATCTGCCGTTTTATTCATAAAGAATGTTTCTGTAGCCAGTTCATTAATGCCCATTTGACGGGACAAACCAGAAAAGTCAGCTTCTGTAATCCACTGTTTATCAAGCATCCCCAGCATCCTGCCCATATACTCATGCCCTGCGAGCGGAATATTATGCGGCGCCCTGCTGATCTGTTCCTGAGTTTCCATACAGCTGTCATGGATACCCACAAGCCTTTTTAAATGGGTCATATCATTGATAACCGAGCGTAAGTGAGCTTCTTCTGTTGAGGACGTCAAACAATTCAGGTCAGCCCCCAGAAGTTTCAGCTGTATATCCACTGCAGTTTCAAAGTTACCCTCACCCACACCGTGGCGCTTGATGATGTCAGTATAAGCAGTAGCCAGCGTTTTATGATCCTTAACATGATCAAAATATTCCTGACGAACATCAGTAAGGGACGTGCCCAACTGCTTTTCTGCTAAAAGGCTGGCCGCCTCTTCGGTAAGATTGAGGCCAATTTGGATGGCCTGTTGATTGTTGCTTTCAAGCGCCTCAATGGCTCCATATATCTCAGCAGCAGAACCTTCACCATGCAGGGCTTCATAAGCGTCTGCCGTTTCATAGAGCGCTATATACTGATGAAAAACATCATCAAAATTATTTTCAGCCTGATGTTGATAGTCTTTGCGATTGAGATTTGAATTTGGGTTGTTGGTCAGCCTGTCTTTAAAGTCATCAACACCCTGAATTTGCTCAATGGACTGGATTTTGCGAATCAGCTCAAGCATTTTCGCATTGCGTGAATCGCCTTTCGTTAACTTGCGATCGTCCATCTTTTTAAACTGGCTTTTCGCCATACCGATTTCTTCAGCAATATCGGTGCTTTGTGAAAGTGGCGAGGATACATTGGAGGCAAGAACCTGCTGGCCCGCCCGCTGCCCAGCCTTCCCAGCCACTGCAGCACTGCCGCCAGCATTAATTAAGCTCTGCACGGGAGGTTGTTGAATCCCTCCAATTGGATTGCTCATTTCTTCCCTCTATACAAGAAAGAGCCAACCTGAAAGGTTGGCTACATCTTACACATTGCCATCCATTGTCAACTTAAGCCGACTTAAGCTCTGGTTGTCGTCTTCAGAGTCTCAAACCAGGACCGGATAATTTCATCCATCTTGCTGTTAACCGTCCTGATCATTTCACCGTGCATATTCATGAACTCACTCTCGGACTGAGCCGCATTGTCATGGGTTTTCTGAAATGCTTCATGAAGTTTAACCTGAGCCTGATGCATGCCTGCCTGATAGTCCATACCCGCTTTAACCATATCCCCGGATGCGGTAATGACCTGAGAGACACCATTAGCCAGAGCTACCTGCTGCTGAAGTGCTCCCTGGTTTTGGGCATTTCCGGACTTCATAGCCAGACCACCCTGAGCCACACCACCAGCTATCTTGGTACCGGCACTGACCCAACCGCCAATGGCACTCAGCAGAGCGGCTTTTTTCATCTCGCCAGCCTGATTCAGGATCTCATTCTTGGCTGCCTCATACTCCACCGAACGGAACTCCCTGGCCGAGCGCCGCTGAGCAACACTCATTTTATGCAGAAGCTCCATCACCGCAAAGATATCAACCAGTTGCTCCAGAATCTTTTGATCAAAGATATTGTTCTGGGACAGCAGATTGAGCCCCGTAGAGTTGGCTTGCAACAGGCTGACAGTCTGAGGGCTTGATGATTGAATCAGTGCCTTTTGCTGCTTTAGTAGTCGAGGATCACCGGCAAGCAGAATGGTTTCAATCTCAGCATCGCTGAATCCCATCTTTGTAAGTAGCTGCTGCTGTTCGGCAAATTCAGCGGTTTTGGCCTGACCACTCAGTAGCGCCAGCAGTCGATCAACCTGAGCGCCCTTGAACCCAAGTGCTTCCAACGCGGTTTTGGGATTCGAACCAGCCTGATGCAGAGAAACCAGCCCATTCCCGTCTTCATCCGGGTTGGCCATGGAAAGTAGAGCATCAATCTGACTGTCACTAAACCCCAGCGAACGTAAGGCTGACTTTTTCTGGTCCAGTACACCCTGACCGCCGTGTAATGAGGCCAGGGCATTATTAGCATCATCAGGATTAGCAAGAGACAGCAAAGCCTCAAGCTGGGCATCGTTAAAGCCCATAGCGGCCAGTACACTACGCTTACCCTGAGGCGTATTCAGTCCTTTTCCCTGTAGATTTTCGAGATACTCACTGGCTCCCTGTAAAGAGGCAGCATGCTTCTGAAGCCTGGCTGTCTGCTCAGGCGTTACACTGCCATCCAGAATATTGGTTAACAGCTCTTTGGTATTCGCCAGTGCCTGATCCGTCAGCTCACCGACTTCCGCCATCTGTGCGTTGGCTGCTTCCATTTGGGCAGGACTCAGGTCCTGAGGTGTATCCAATTCGGGCCGCTGAGCCTGTGAACCTCTCAGGGCAGCACTTTGGGCCTCCTGACTGGAGACCCTGATATTATCGCCAGCAAGCTGACCGGCAGATACTTTATCCTTTGCCGCCGCTTTACCTGCTTCCAGAATCGACTGCTGTTGCGTCGTTTGAACCGCTGAACCCGCACGATTAATCTCTGCCATGAGTTACCTCCATGTACCTCTGTTTATATCCGTCGCCTTTGAATTTGCTACGTTGTTGGCTGCATTCGCTCAGCCCGGTCACCTAGTAAGTCTAAGTTCCCGGGACCCGAGGGCCTAAAGGCTTCACTCCTTTGCCGCCTTGTAGCAATTTCAAATCCTTTGGGTATCGGCGAAAACAATACCCATATTTCTAAGTGTCTTAGCTTTATCCTTTAATAAGACCAAGAAGCTTGGTCTTGGTATCATTATTATCTTTGAGAATACCGGCGATCGCCGAGAAGCCTTGTTGCAGCTCCTCAATCACTTTCTGGATATCTTCAACCAGGTCGTCAATCACGTGCTGATTGTGCAGCATCCAGGCATAAAGCTCTTTTGCTTCAGCCCTTAACATATCTGCTTCATATTGATAGGTAGTACTGACAGCACTGGCGGAACCATCCCCTACCATGGAAGCACCACCGGCAATCCTGAGAGTCCGGGAAAACCGGGCAGCCATGGTGGTAAGTCTGGCGATTCTGGAAGCAGTCGTTGCAGCTGTCGCTGCGCTGGCTGTCACCGTTGCGCCTCCGGCACCACCTGCCGCCGCACCCGCCCCGGCTCCTGCTGCATTGGTGGTTGCAGCTGCACTACCGGCAGCTCCGGTTATCCCGGCAGCCCCCAGAGTCATCGCCAGAATAAGCACTGACCAAAAGACCATGGCGCCAATCTGCCCCTTCTCGCTGTCACCGAACATTTCCATCATCCAGTTTCCGGTTTCGGAAGAAACCATCATGGTCATTACCAGCGCCGTTGCAGCAACCATCAGGCCTGCAGCGGCAACGGCAGAAGCACCACCGGTAAAGATGGCGCCGGCAATCATAACCGCAGCAACGACTGCCATAAGCGCAACCGCTATACCACCAAAGATCTTACTGACGACCCCTGCCTTCTTGGCTTTATTGGCCTTCTCGATGGAATCCAGGATTTTATTCATCCGTTTTTCTGAAATCTGCTCTCTGGCCACCTGACTGATCTTGATATTTTGCTGGTCAAATATCAGACGATTATTTTGCAGCTGCGTCTGTATCTGCATCAGCATTAACGTGGCACTGTCAACATCTATATGCTTGTTAGAGTCCAGAAATGCGGCATTAAATCCTTTAAGCCCAGCCTGCAGTTGAGCATGCAGACCCGCTGGCCCACCCTTAAGATTAGCGACCCTGCCAAGGGTATCTCCAAAAAGGCTGTGCAATTTCTCCAGTGAATCATCGCCACCGAGCTTTCCGGCAATTCGGGTAGAGAATGAGTGCATGCCTGCCAGGGAGTTATCCGGATCATTCGGATCTGCCAGAGAAAGCAACCCATCAATAAGCTCTTCACTGTACCCCAGCGATAAAAGATGACCCTTATTACTCTGTAATGCACTGATATCCCTGGCCAAAGGATTTTGTCGCCCTAAAGCACCGTCAAAAAACTTTTGGTCTACCTTCTCCAGTAGAAACTCTCCAAGCAATGCATCACCTGCTTCAGGTTCAGCATTAACGGCGTTTTGAATTTCCTTAAAAACGGCAATTTCCTTGAGCACTTTTTCAGAAGGGCTGTCCGCACCTTCTGCAGGAGCATCCATCCTATGCTGAACCTGTGGTGCCTGGGCATCATCCTGCTCAATTACACTGGAAACACTGTTCTGTGCAGGATAACCACGATTAATACGAGCATCTTCAGCTTGATTCGTCTTATCCAAAACCGAAGGATTTACAATAGCCTTATCCGTCGACGCCGACTGAGGTCCTTGTGAAATACCAGACATCCTGCTTACTCCTTATTTTACTGCAAGTTTTCCAGCATATTTCTGGCACGCTCTACATCCTGGGCATATTCCGAACCATCGCTGGCCCACTCAATGGAGGTTTCATAGGCAACCTGAGCTTTTTCCTTATCGCCTTTAGCCATATGGCAGTCACCGATATAAATCATTGGCCGAGGGTCATCAGAATCAAGAATCGTGGCAAACGAGAAGATCTCTATGGCGTTGTCGTACTGCTTCTGCATTTGCTGGCAGGCTCCGAGCCCCAGGAAATACTTACGATTAAAATGATCATAAAAACATAAAAACTGGAAGATCTTCTGCGCCTCTTCGTACTTGCCACCCTGATAAAGGTTATAGGCAACGGAATAGATGGCCTCCATGGCATCATCACTCATGTTTTTCAAATCTTTGAAGGTGCCGCCTTTTCCGAAGAAATCCAGAAGCATATTCTCCAGCTCTTCACCTTCATAACCGCTAATATCTTCATTATTCACGTGAGACTCCTCCATGAGTGAACACTTTTTTTAACGTAAGTTCTGAATAATCGTACTTATTGACTGGAAGTACTTATTGATGAAATTCGAAAGCATCTCAAACGTCTGGTTGTATTTGTTGATCGTCTGTTGAAGTTTCGTGGTTTCAAGTTGTGATTGACTGGTTAATGCTTCAATTTTTCCTTTCAGGGATTCAATATTGACGTCCCACTCTGCCGAATTGTGAACATCATTATTTCCGGTTCTATCCGTTGTAGCTCCCAGAGAATCCCAGAAAGCCACCATATCCTGTGGCATGGTGGAATTACCCGATGTCCCGGCCTGAGCTTTCAGTTCTTTGGCCCTGGCTAACATCTGGTTAGCCGCTTCCAGCTGATTATTTTTCTGATTAATCGACTCAATCTGCTCTTCCAGCTGCGCCTGAAGAATATCGGCCCTGGCGGTTAGCACCGACATAATCAGGGCATCCAGACTGGGCTTGGTAAAATCCACTGGTTCACCAAGAAGGTAAGAATTGATCTCCCCGGCTCCCGGGCCGACGTAAGTATCCCCCTGCCAGTTAGCTGGATTGCTGACTTCCTGAACCAGGGCAATTGGGGCTTGCAAATAAACCAGCTGCTGGGAAGCCTCATCCAGCTGACCGGTGTATCGAAGCGCATTGAGGGTCTGTTTATTAACAGAATAAAAGTGCGTCGGGGTTAGAGAGTTACCCTGATCATCAGGATCTGCCAGTGACAACAGCGCTTCAATCTGGGCATCGCTGTAACCTGCGGCATGAAGAGAAGCGATTCGGTCATCGTTCAAATTGATGGTATAAGTGGTCGTTCCTGATTCAGAGCCTGTTGAATCAGCGCCGCCAACTGGGTTACTCATTAGTGACTCCCTGTTCTTATTGGACTATCCGTAAAAGCACTACCTTTAAATCTAGGTTATGAGACAACGTTCTTGCCAATTACACTTTGGTCGATGCTTTTTTATAAAAAAAAGAAATTAAAAATAAATTTAAGTCTTCCAAACATTCATAAGTATATCCTTGAGGTAACCTTTAATTGCCTTTCTATCTTCCTCAGATGCTCTGACTGTCAAAAATGCATCTTCAATACAATATGGACTACTGCCTTTGCTACTATCCAAAATACCGTCAATAAAGTTATCTTTTCGTCGAATTACATCCTCCTTTTTTTCAGAACCACTCCCTTTAATTGAACGAATTTGCTCAGGCGTTACAGTGTTTTCTATTTTGCATTTCACGGCTAATGCTGCTTGTTCAACAGCTATCTCCAAATAACGTTTATCCAAATCCGAGGGGGGGACTCCATTACCAGCAGTAGACATGAACCAGGTTTCCATCTCGCTAGCCTTAGCTGAATCAAAAGGCTTCGCACTCCATTTCAATTCAGTTGCTCCACTTTCGAGTTCCTTGCAAACGTGCATAATCCCGACTTTCTGTCCACTACGATGGAATTCCCAAGTAGCGTTCAGAAGCTGTATTTCTTTATTTTGCAGAGCCGTGACCACCCGGGCACGATTTTCAGCATTAGACGCTACACGTTCCTGATCCAGCTTTACCTGATCGTCTTTGTCTGATGACTGAACAGGTTGACCTCTGCCTCCGGAAACCGGTGTTAGTTCAGCCTCCACAGGATCGGGAGTCCTCTCAATTATTCTGACTTCTTCTGGAGGCTGGCCATCTTGAGGGACTGCTCCCCGTTTACGCTTAACAGGTTGAATTTCACGCTCCTTTCGATCTGCAAAATCTCTTAGATTTCTCAACGTAAGCCTGATGAAATCAGAGGCCTCAAGTTTAGCCATTTCCTCTCGTGGAAGCTCAGCCAAACTCTTCCGGCTATCACCGACAGACAGCAAAGGGGCGTCTAAATCAGAAGAAACATAAGGAAATTCATCTTTAGGAAGTACTCGTAAAAGATCTGCCTGCATTCTACGACAGTGGCTGACATCAGGGTTCAGCATATCCAAAGCACGTTCCAATGACTGATCAAAATCGGACAGTTTAAGCCACTGATTGTAGCCACTTCCACTTGGCTCTTTGAGGGGAGAACCTGCAATCCAGCTAAGATCCAGTCTTTTCTGACTCAATTCCTCCAAATATTTATCCGGCTCACCAGTGGCATCCAGAACCCTGTACTTACCACTCTCACTTAAGGTTTGAGAAAACTCCGCGTACTGCGTCTTGTTTGTCCAACGACCAAAGTTATTATTGAGCCATGTATTAAAAGCTTCCAGCGAGAATTCTTTTTCATGCTGAGCCCCTGTCGCAGCAGTTGATGCAGACCGGACGCTACCATCCCCTTTGGCAGCAGATGCTGCCGCAATTTTCTCTTTAGGTGTCAGAAAAAATGAGCCTTCACTGTCACTGGCTGTCCCACTACCTTGTTGCGAACCACTGACTGTCACGTCTTTGTCAGATTTGTCAGATTTGTCAGATTTGTCAGATTTGTCAGATTTGTCAGATTTGTCAGATTTGTCAGATTTGTCAGATTTATCAGATTTATCAGATTTATCAGAAATTGAAGCATCTTTTTGATTACTCTGCTGATTCTGAGTATTATCCTGCGGCGGTACCTGAGCGGCATAAGGCCCGACACCACCAATCACATCAACAACCAAAGCGCCAACAAATGCACAGGCAATACTGGCACCCAGTGAGGTAATCAGCGCTGCCCCAAAAAGCCCACCAACAATGCCAGGCCCTGCTGGTGATGCCATGATAAAAACAAAAAGAATTGAAAGCGCCAGCCCTATGGCAATTTTATGGTTTCTGGCAAAGTCTACCGCCCAATTCCATAACTTTTTAAGGCCAGTCTTAATTGCCCCCGACAACTTCTGTTCGTCAATATTGCTTCCTCCCTCAATGGTGAGAGACGCATCCTGAGTATCTACATCATTACTGCCGCCGCTTATGGTAATGGAAGCGCCTGCTGCTTTAGGGTTGACCGGGACTGGAAATTGTTTATTGGGAGGAGAAATCACGCCTTGATCTTCAGGATCGTCTTGAATATCACCGAAATCTGAATAACCAGAATCATTTGAGTAGGTTGAAGCTGTTTCTACATCATCAAAATCATAATCAACATCTTGATCTGTAAGCTTATCTGTACTGGGTGGATTGCTCTCCATATCATAGTCGCGAACATCTCGACCCTGAATTCTGGGAGAATCGACAGGTCTGCTCTCAGCAGTATGAGCCTTGCCAGGCTCTGCTGAAACAGTTCTGGTTCCTCCAAAAGCACTACCCTTGTCAGCTGTTTTTACAGGCTGAATTGATCCTCCGATTTGAATTTGGGTACTTCCAGAACCAGGAGGGGGGGATTTATCCATGAGAGTTCCTTTCCAAAAATCTCCGTTATATACAAAGAAAAGTCTAGCTGATGAACAAATAGCAAAATCAATTAATAAAAGAAATTAAAATAAAAGTTTTAATTCTAAAAAAAATTAAAATAATAACTATTCTAATACCAATCATTTAATGAAATTAATCAGGATCACTAACGTGCTCGAAACGCTCTATATCCTGGCAATAACAGTTGAAGCCATGGCGGGGGCTATTGTCGCCGGCAGAAAGAAAATGGATCCATTTGGTATTTTAATTATTGCCTGCTGCACTGCATTCGCAGGGGGAACCGTTCGAGACCTGGTGCTTAATAACCACCCCATGGTATGGATTGGCAAACCAGAATACTTAATCATCACCTGCTTTGCAGCCCTGCTGGTTTTATTGATCCGCCCCTGGATTCGCTATATGACAGAGCTTTTTCTGGTACTTGATGCTGTCGGCCTCATTACCTTCAGCATTATTGGTGCCCAGAAAACTCTGGAATTAGGGCATAGCTATTTTATTGCCGCAACCATGGCGGTATTTACCGGTGCTTTTGGAGGCGTCGTGCGTGACATTCTGTGCAATCAGGTGCCCCTGGTATTTCGCAAAGAGCTTTATGGCAGTATCGCATTCCTTTCTGCCTGGCTTTACTTCGGTTTAGCAATGACTCCCCTTTCAAGCAACAGTGTTATTCTGATTACTCTGGTCTGTGGCTTTACCCTGCGTATTCTTGCTATTTATAAGAGCCTGGAACTTCCAAAATTTAATTTTGATGATCCTTCCACAAATGATGACAAGCCTGAGCAATGAAAATCAAAGACAACCGATAAGAACAAAGTCCTGTTTCTGTTTATTACGCAGATTCCACTGGGCGCTCATAAAACTCAAGCACTGCGGACATCAAATCTTTTGGACTCAAAATCCCCAAAAGCTGGCCGTCTTCAGAGACAACCGGCACCCGAAAAGATTTATCAGCCATAAATCGTTGATAAACAGTAATAATATCATCTCTGGGGCTGGCCGAGATGACATCCGTTGTCATATATTCACGTACCAAACCTGCATCCTGAGAAAAATAACTACCATTCAGTGTACCTTCCAGACAGTCCGTTTCCGATAGAATGCCCACTAGCGCTCCCTTCTCATCAATCACCGGTGCTGCGGTAATATTATGTTGCAGTAAAATGCGAATCGCTTCAGGTACCTGGATATCTGGAGAAAGCGTCACAACGTTGGGAGTCATACAGTCTTCAACAGTCATAGATCTCACAGTTACCTCCTGCAGGACAAAAGCCCTGTTTGAAACTGATAAACTTATTTTAGCTCCCAACCCATTAGATAGCTGAATTTATCGAGTAGATGGGTATCTTTTCGGGCAGGGAAACGCCCACTCTCCTGACAATAGCCACCATGATTTATAAAGATTGCACTATTACAAAGCGACAAAGTCGTGGCTCCTCTCCAAGACAGTGGAAAAGAACGAAACAAACTCTATATAATATGCGGCAATTTCAAACTTGAACCCACACAGAGACTGACTGCCAATGAGCTACTCATCTATTCCTGCTGGTAAAAATCTCCCGGAAGATATCTACGTCATCATCGAAATCCCTGCCAATGCTTCGCCAATCAAGTATGAAGTTGACAAGGATATGGATGCCATTCTGGTTGACCGCTTCATGTCCACGCCCATGTTCTACCCTGCGAACTACGGCTACATCAATAAGACTCTGGCGGACGATGGCGACCCCCTGGATGTGCTGGTCATCACTCCATACCCGGTGGTCATTGGTTCTGTGATTCGCTGCCGCACTGTCGGCATGCTGAACATGTCCGATGAAAGCGGACGTGATGAGAAACTGATCGCCGTTCCTCACGACAAGCTGACCCCAATCTATAAAGACATCAAAGAATACACTGACCTGCCACCTCTGCTGCTCCAGCAGATCGAGCACTTCTTTGAACACTACAAAGATCTTGAGCCAGGCAAGTGGGTCAAGATTGATGGCTGGGAAGGCTCTGAGGCTGCCCTGGAAGTCATCAAGAAATCGGCAGCTAACTACCAAGGCTGATTTTACTCTGTAGCTCAGGTTTAATAGCCTGAGCTCATTCACTCACCAAAACTCGCCTTTCTACCACCTATTAATCCCTTCCCCCTTGCATATCCGATATATCACTGCACAATTAATAGCATTCACCATTATAAACAGCAGGTTGTATGCCAACGCTATCTCTTCGCCTGATCGGGCCTCTCTTGCTAGGCCTGTTGATAACCTTGCCTGCCCAAGCCAGCCTGACCCAGCTGTTTGGCTCTGATTCCAGTGAAAATCAGGCGTTTCTCCCTGTTGAAGATGCATTCCGCTTCACCGGGCGAATTGAAAACAGCAAAGCGATTATTGATGTTCAGGTAACACCGGAGCACTACCTTTATAAGCACCGCTTTACTTTTACCCCGGCCATCGATGTTTCGAAACTGGGAACCGCTGCCTACCCTGCTGGCGAAACGATTTTTGACCCTTATTACAATAAAGAGCTTGAAATTTTCAGTGAAAACTTTGTCGTCGAGCTACCAATAAACTACTCAGGCAACCTTCCTGAGCTGGAAATTGGATTTCAGGGCTGTGCCAAAGCAGGGCTTTGTTATCCGCCCAAAAAAATAATCATCCCCCTGATTACTCAGGCTGAAGCCAGCGAACCCTCAATGGCCATAACGACCAGCCTTTCAGAGACAACCGGCCCAGATAACATCTTCCAGCAGCAGCTTGAGCAAAACAGCCTCCCTATCACTCTGATTCTCTTTGTGCTGGCAGGTATTGGCCTGAGCCTGACACCTTGTGTTTTGCCGATGTTCCCGATTCTCTCAAGTTTAATCCTGGGCGCCAGAGAGTTGAGTAAAACCAGAACCCTTGCCCTGACGATGACTTATATCTTCAGCATGTCCATTACCTTTGCTGTTGCGGGTACATTTATGGGATTGTTCGGAGCCAGCCTTAATCTACAGGCAAGACTTCAATCCCCGTGGCTGCTGGTGCCTATGGCCATACTCTTCGTGCTATTGGCACTGAGCATGTTCGGCCTTTACGAACTGCAGCTGCCCGCCCGGATTCGGGATAAGCTCAGTGGTCATCAGCAAAAGTCCGGCAGTTTATATGGTGCTGCGGTGATGGGATGGCTTTCAGCACTGGTGGTATCCCCCTGTGTCTCGGCACCACTGGCGGGAGCTCTGATCTATATCAGCTCAACCGGTGATGCGCTGTTTGGAGGCTTAACACTTTTTGCCCTTGGCCTGGGAATGGGAATCCCCCTGTTTGCGCTGGCAATCGGTGGGCGGCACTGGCTGCCGAAATCCGGCTCATGGATGAATGGTGTCCGCGCTCTGTTTGGTGTTCTTCTGCTGGGTGTTGCCATCTGGATGCTGGAGAGAGTCATCCCTGCCACGGTGACCCTGTTCCTCTGGGGATCACTATTGATTGGCAGTGGCATTTTTCTGGGGGCACTCAACTCTTCAGTAGACACGGCAGTAACAACAGCAAGCCAGAAACTCAAACAGGTCATCGGTATTCTCTGCCTGATCTATGGCGCTTGCCTGATTGTTGGTGCAGCTATGGGCAACAGTGACCCACTGAGGCCTCTCTTCAGCCAAAGCATTACATCAACGACAATATCCTCTGAAAAGCCAACAACATCCGGCTTCAGGACAGTCACCACCCTGAATGAACTGAATGCTCTGCTGGCAGAAGCAGCCAGGAATAACCAGCCAGCCCTGGTTGACCTCTACGCGGACTGGTGCATTTCCTGCAAAATCATCGAGCGTACAGTTTTCCCTGACCCATTGGTGGCTGAACAGCTTTCCGCTATTTCACTGATCAAGCTGGATATCACCGACAATACTAAAGAACATCAGCAGTTTCTCAATCAGTACCAACTGTTTGGTCCTCCCGCCATGCTGTTCTTTGACTCTGCCGGACTGGAACTGTCTGCATTGAAATCACAGGGTGAAATCACCGCACCACAACTCCACGAGAGGCTGGTAAAACTTCTTGCGACCTCTGAAAATGCCCCTGATGTCTCCTGATGCCTAAAGAATGAGTGAAACAGGCATGAAATGCTTCGTAACTGTCGTTAACCTCCTGTAACACGCACAAACTGGACGCACTCTAGACAATGGGGCAAAATGCCTCATCAATAACGATTGCAATGTGCTTCAGAACGAATCTCTGCACCGGGAATCAAGAGGATAAACATGGCTGATATTCTTGTGCTCAACGGCCCAAACCTGAATTTACTGGGTACCCGTGAGCCCGGTGTATATGGAGCAACCACCCTTGAACAGATCAGCCAGAACCTTGTCCTTCAGGCAGCCGATGCTGGCCTTCAGCTGGAAAACTTCCAGAGCAATGCGGAGCACCTTCTGGTAGACCGTATTCATCAGGCAGGTCAGGATGGTGTTCGTTTCATCATCATCAACCCGGCAGCGTTCACCCACACCAGCGTAGCGCTGCGGGATGCTCTGCTGGGTGTCGCCATACCGTTTATTGAAGTGCATCTTTCGAATGTCCATCGCCGGGAGCCTTTCCGCCATCACTCTTATTTCAGTGATGTCGCTGAAGGCATCATTACTGGCCTGGGTCCCAAAGGTTATGAACTGGCACTGACGGCAACGATTGAAGTGCTTGCCAGGCAGCCATGAATCCAATAATCAGGATGCTGCCCCACCAGTGAACGTTAAAGGCGGCCTCTTGAGCGTATTTAGATTAATAGAGCGGACGTATTAAACAACCGCCCTGACAACCACCGGGGACCTTACGCTCGCTTAGTCGAACGTTCGACTTTTCGGAAAAATCAACCACTCTGGCAGGCCTCCCCTGCCCTGCCAGTACAAGCATTGAGACTGACTATGGATATTAGAAAAGTAAAAAAGCTCATTGAGCTGTTGGAAGAATCAGGTATTGATGAGCTCGAAATCCATGAGGGCGAAGAGTCCGTTCGCATCAGCCGTTACTCCAACAACCCTCCAATAGCTCATGCCCCGGTTGCCTACTCTACAGCTCCGGCGCCCGTTGCAGCGCCTGTTGCAGCGCCAGTAGCAGCAGAAGCTGCACCAGCAGCTGAGCCAGTACTTTCCGGGCATCAGGTCAAGTCTCCCATGGTGGGTACTTTCTACCTCTCTCCGTCTCCTGAATCACCGGTTTTCGCCAAAGAAGGCCAATCGGTTAAGGAAGGCGATGTACTCTGCATTGTTGAAGCCATGAAAATGATGAACCAGATCAAGGCGGATAAATCCGGCACGATCAGCGCCATTCTGGTTGAGAATGGTCAGCCTGTTGAGTACGACCAACCCCTGTTCACCATTGTCTGAGAGTCCCGTTATGCTCGATAAAGTCGTTATAGCCAACCGGGGCGAAATTGCTCTTCGAATACTAAGGGCCTGCAAAGAGCTGGGCATCAAGACCGTTGCGGTTCACTCCAAAGCCGATGCCGATCTTATGCATCTGCATCTGGCGGATGAGTCTGTCTGCATTGGTCCAAACAATCCGGCAGAAAGCTATCTCAATATTCCTGCCATTATCAGTGCCGCCGAGGTCACTCACGCCACTGCCATTCATCCTGGTTATGGTTTCCTGTCAGAGAATGCTGATTTTGCTGAACAGGTAGAACGCAGTGGCTTTACCTTTATCGGGCCTTCAGCAGATGTTATCCGACTGATGGGTGACAAGGTTTCCGCGATTGCAGCCATGCAGAAAGCCGGAGTACCGACAGTTCCCGGCTCCAACGGTTCGCTGACCGATGATAACAACCGCACCCAGGCCATCGCCCGGGATATTGGTTACCCCGTTATTATCAAGGCTGCTGGCGGTGGCGGCGGTCGTGGTATGCGTGTGGTTCATCAAGAAGAAGATCTGATCAGTTCCGTTGCCCTCACCCAGTCAGAAGCGGGTGCATTCTTCAATAACGATACAGTCTATCTTGAAAAGTTCCTGCTAAGCCCTCGTCATGTGGAGTTCCAGGTACTGGCCGATGGTCAGGGCAATGCCATTCACCTGGGCGACCGCGATTGCTCTCTGCAACGTCGTCACCAGAAGGTCATTGAAGAAGCGCCTGCTCCGGGCATTCCGGAAGAAAAACGCCAGGAAGTGGCCAGCGCCTGTGTCCGTGCCTGCATCGAACTGGGCTACAAAGGTGCTGGCACCTTTGAATTCCTCTATGAAGACGGTGAATTCTATTTCATTGAAATGAACACCCGGGTTCAGGTGGAACATCCGGTGACGGAAATGATCAGCGGTATTGATATCGTTAAAGAGCAGCTGAGAATTGCCAGTGGCCTGCCACTCAGCGTTCGTCAGGAAGATATCGAACTCAAAGGCCATTCCTTCGAGTGTCGTATCAATGCTGAAGATCCAAAGACCTTTATGCCGTCTCCGGGCAAGGTCATGCAGTTCCATGCACCTGGCGGTAATGGTGTTCGCGTTGATAGCCACATTTACAATGGCTACAGCGTTCCCCCTTACTACGACTCGCTGATCGCCAAGATCATCAGCTATGGCCCGGACCGTGAAACCGCGCTGCTTCGTATGAAAAATGCGCTGGATGAAACCGTCATTGAAGGGATCAAAACCAATATCCCTCTCCATCAGGATCTGGTCACCGACCCTCACTTTAAAGAAGGCTGTGTCAGTATTCACTACCTGGAGAAGAAACTGGCGGATTGAAGCCGTTGTCCGCAATCCGCAGCCCGAAAAAGCCGCTCTTGTCTTTTTCGGATTGTGGGTCAGGAACAGCGAACAACACCTCCATATGGGCTACAATACCCCCGCTGACACCCTCTCATTTTTAATGAATTCCGCGTCTGAAAGACTGGCCTGAATTCTTATCGTTTTTCATTCTGGATAACACAATGTCTTGGATTCAAGTCAGGCTGGACACCTCTTCTGATCATGCTGAAATTCTGGAAGACCTGCTTCTCGAAGCAGGAGCCTGTGCCGTCACCCTGCGGGACGCCAAAGATCAGCCGGTATATGAGCCAGAACCGGGCACAACCCCCCTTTGGAATAACACGGTCGTTATTGGTCTTTTCGATGCCCACACCCGGACTGATGACGTGGTTCCATTTCTTAAAGAAAATGCCGGACTGGATCCCTTTCCCCCTCACAAGGTAGAGCTGGTTGAAGATAAGGACTGGGAAAGAGAGTGGATGACCCATTTCCACCCCATGCAGTTTGGTGAGCGACTCTGGGTCTGCCCAAGCTGGAAAGAGGTTCCCGATCCCAATGCGGTAAACCTGATGCTGGATCCGGGCCTTGCATTTGGTACCGGAACTCATCCAACCACAGCACTGTGCCTTCGCTGGCTGGATCAGCAAAACAACCTTTCAGGAAAAGAAGTCATCGATTACGGCTGTGGTTCCGGTATTCTGGCGATTGCCTCATTGTTACTGGGTGCCAGATCAGCCATCGGTGTTGACCTGGATCCACAGGCACTGGAAGCCACTATTGAGAATGCCAGACGCAATAACATCCCCACTGACAAGCTGGACGTTTTCCTGCCAGATGATGAACCTGCAGATCAGGCGGATGTGGTACTGGCTAATATTCTTGCAGGTCCTCTGACCCAACTGGCTCCCAAACTGGCCGGACTGACCCGGGAAGGAGGCTTAATTGCACTGTCAGGCATTCTGGCAGAACAGGCAGGTGACATTATTCAAACCTATGAACAGTGGTTTGATATGGATGCACCCGTCACCTTTGACGGCTGGGCCATGCTCTCTGGTAAACGCCGTCAGTAACCGCTGTTCGCAAGAACAGCATGCACTAATGCAGGCACATCTGTACCTGTATTACTAATTAGACTGGATTCAGTACGGGGGCTCTGGTCTAATAAAAAATGACCTAACGATCAGGTACAAAGTAAACATGACGCCCACAAGTGTCACCTGTCCCCACTGCAAGACCACATTTCGCATAACCAATGCTCAGCTTAAGGCGGCCAATGGTTCGGTGCGCTGTGGCTCATGTCTGCAGGTTTTTAATGCCCAGGGTCAGGTAGAGCGCCACAAAGAAAAAGAAGCGCCCACTGCTGTAAAAGAAACCGCCGCCACTCATCACGAAGAAGCCCTCGCGCCGGTTAAGCCCAAACACCAGCCTCAGAAAGAACGGGCAACCCGGGGAAAGCCGGTCAACAAACCAGCGCCAAAGCCAGAAACAGCCAGGGTAAAAAATCTCAACCCTTCCGTTAAGGCAAAAGTCGCCAGCACGACCAAAGCGATAGAGTACGATGGCTATCATCAGCAAAACATCGAAACCCTGATTCAGGAGCTGGATGAGCGGGAAACCGTAGAAACCATCAATGAACAGATTCGCCGTAAAAAACAGACCTCATGGGGTATCGCTGCCTGCGCCTTGATGATGCTGCTTGTTCTACAATACGCCTGGTTTAATCGCAACACCCTGTCATTAAATACCACTCTGAGACCAGCCTACACCGTTGTGTGCAACCTGTTCTCCTGCTCTCTCCCACCCCTGGTAGACATTAAGGCCATCAGAAGTGTCGATCTGGTGGTACGCAGCCATCCGGATCAAAACAATGCCCTTCAGATAGATGTCGTCATCATCAATGAAGCCGATCATCCACAGCCATTTCCGGACCTGGATCTGACCTTTACGGATATCAATGGCAGACTGGTCGCCAACCGGACGTTCACCCCTTCTGAATACCTTGGTGGGGAGCTGGCCGGTTCGGAAGAAATGCCAAAAGCACAGCCCATTCGGCTGGGGCTGGAAATTATCGACCCCGGTAAAAGAGCGGTGAACTACCAGCTGACATTCAGTAAAAACAGGGCGTTACGATTTAATTAATCATAACGTTACAGGGCAACCAAACACTCAGCGCCTGAACATCAACAGACGAACCAGCAAGGTCAGCAAATAGGCGGGCACCAGTAGCATTACCACCGCCGTAAAAATCGCGATAGAAACCGGCCAATGAAAATAAGTAAATACAAAAGCAATACTGCCTGCAGCATCCACAATACTGAAGCTTAATGGAGCATTCTCTGGCCCGGAAAGGTCGTTAATCAGAAGAACTTCGACAGTAAAAACAAACAACATCAGGGGAATATCCCACCCAGGCACCCACTTTTTCATGGTAACCACACTCTCATAGCATCACCGCATCAACAAAAAATCTTAGTGCCCCCGTACCTCTTGTGTCCTTTGGATATTGTGGTTCAAACAAAATCAAACACGCCCGTAATTATCATCGAAACGCATAATATCATCCTCACCCAGATACTCCCCGCTCTGCACCTCGATTAACTCAAGGTCAAACTTGCCCGGGTTCTCCAGTCGATGCAGTGCCCCAATCGGAATATAGGTAGACTGATTCTCCGTCAACAGAACCTCTTTTCCATCAATCTCAACAAGTGCTATACCCTTCACAACAATCCAGTGCTCCGCCCGGTGATAATGCTTCTGCAAGGACAGCCTGGCACCTGGTTTAACGCTAATATGCTTCACTTGGAAACCCTCGCCCCTATCAATGGAGTCATAAGCACCCCATGGACGATACACCTTCCGGTGCAGATTCACCTCAGCCCGCCCTTCGGCCTTCAGTTGTTCTATTACCTTTTTAACATCCTGCACCCGATCCTTATGGGCAACCAGAATAGCATCGTCACTATCTATCACCACCAGATCATCCACACCCACGGTAGCAATCAGCTTTTTATCACTGCGGACATAAGTATTTCGAGTATTGTGCAGCAGAACATCACCGAGGGCGGCATTACCCTGTTCATCCTTTTCAGAAATATCCGCCAGGGAAGACCAGGAACCCACATCGGACCAACCCGCATCCAGGGGAACAACAACGGCATCCGTCGTTTTTTCCATCACCGCGTAGTCAATGGAATCATCCGGACAGGCCTTGAAAGCTTCTTCATCCAGCCGGACAAAATCCAGATCAGGACTCTGCACCGCCATCGCATTTTCACAGGCCACCAGAATATCCGGCCGGAACCTCTTCAGTTCTTCCAGATAGCGGGAAGCCTTGAACAGAAACATCCCGGAATTCCAGTAATAATCCCCGACAACCAGATACCCCTGCGCAGTCTCCAGATCCGGCTTCTCCACAAACGCTTCTACCGGAAAGATATTTGAACCACAAAGACGCGAAGCTTTTATATACCCATACCCCGTCTCCGGATGCGCAGGCACAATACCAAACGTCACCAGCTTACCTGCCATCGCCGCCGGCAACGCCGCCTCAACCACCCGATGAAAAGCATCAACATCCTGAATCACATGATCCGCCGGCAGGACAAGCAACAAAGGCTCACTTTTTATATCTAACTTATCCAACTTATCCAAAGAAACCCTTTGTGCCTTTGTGTCTTTGTGGTTCAACGCTTTTAAAGCCGCCAGAGCCACCGCCGGAGCCGTGTTCCGCCCCACCGGCTCCAGAATAATGGCCTCGGCATTGCGACCCATCTGACGAAGCTGCTCTGCCACCAGAAAGCGGTGATCCTCATTGGTAATCACCAGAGGAGCCCCCACAAAGTCCAACCCATCAACGCGGGCAACCGTGTTCTGGAGCATGGTTTGCTCATTGACCAGTGGCAAAAACTGCTTCGGGTTCAGTGCTCGAGACTGAGGCCAGAGGCGACATCCACGGCCTCCAGCCAGAATTACAGGCTTTAAGTTCATAGGCTTTGATTAACATTCAGACATAGCCAAAAAGGCCAGATCATATTGGAAGAGACTGCCGCTGTATATTGGCAGTAGTCATGAACTACTCTTTATCGACTTTTAGTGCTTCCCAGTGAGAAAAGTAGTCCCTGAGCAGGCATTCCGCTTAACCTCAAACTCCCGCATACGTTCCGGCTCGTGGTCATTTTCCTTGCCGGGCTTGCTCCTGATGATAAATACGAAAGCCATGTTGATAATCAGGGCAATATAGCCATTGTCAAAAAAACAAAGAAGCTGCCCGGGGTTTTCTCAAAGGGGAAAAACAGACAAAAGCATCTCCCGACCCAAACTTCGCCCAGTTTCATGCGATGCATCAATAAAATGTACAAATTCAGTGTTTATACCTGTGTTGAACCGGTTTCTTGCTGACTTATATCAAAAAATGAACAGCTCTTTGGCTCTATTATTGATCAACGCAAAAGGCCTGACGTGCAGGGGGGTATGTTTTTTGCGTACGCAAAGCCACCACCTCAAGCTGAACAAATATTAATCAATTCCACTTTATCGTGAAATATGTAGAGGGTATGATGATTCACTGGTTTCATCATCCATCAGGTCGGGGCTTTATTTTTTGTCAGAGCACTTTTATTCAGGGCAAGCAGCGTCAACGCAGTTGAAGATTGGTCCATACCCAATTGCTAACCCGGTAGTACTGGCTCCCATGGCGGGGGTTACCGACAGTCCGTTCCGCAAGCTTTGTCTGAAAATGGGTGCAGGCATGGCGGTTTCGGAGATGGTTACCAGCAACCCGAAGCTCTGGAATACACGAAAGTCCAGACTGCGTATGGATCATAGCTGTGAGTCTGAGCCACGCTCAGTACAGATCGCCGGTGGCGATCCGGAACAGATGGCTGAAGCTGCACGACTGAATCAGGAATTTGGCGCCCAGATTATTGATATCAATATGGGCTGCCCGGTCAAAAAGGTTTGCAACAAGGCTGCCGGCTCTGCCCTGCTGAAAGATATCGAACTGGTGGAGTCCATTCTCAAGGCCGTTACTTCGGCGGTGGATATCCCGGTAACGTTGAAGATTCGCACCGGCTGGGATCCGGACCACCGTAACGGGGTGGAAGTGGCGAAACTGGCAGAACAGTATGGCATTGCCGCTCTGGCCGTTCATGGTCGAACCCGGGCCTGCCTGTATAAAGGTGAAGCGGAATACGAAACCATCGCCAGAATTGTTGAGGCGGTGACTATTCCGGTGATTGCTAATGGAGATATTACTTCTCCGGAAAAGGCACAGCATGTTCTGGAAGCCACTGGCGCCCGTGCTTTAATGATTGGCCGTGCCGCCCAGGGGCGCCCCTGGATTTTCCGGGAGATTAACCACTTCTTCAAATATGGGGAACACCTGGCAGCGCCGGACCAGAATGAGATTCACGAGATCCTGCAGGGACACCTGGAAGCACTTCACCAGTTTTATGGTGAGCTGCAGGGCCTGCGGATCGCCAGAAAACATGTGGGCTGGTACCTGCAGGATCAGCTATCCGGCCTGGAGTTTCGCCGGTATTTTAATAAGCTGGAGTCTGCACAAGAACAGAAAACCGGCATTCGGGAGTATTTTGAGCGACTTTCAGAGTCAAAGTTAAAAGGTAACGGAGAGGACATAGCGGCATGACGGCAACACAAGTTATCACAGAAGTAATTAAAGAGAGTCGTCCAGTAAATGACCATGGGGGAAGCCTTTCTACTACTTCGCAGATTCCAGAGTCCCAGACTCTGCGCGACAGTGTTGAAAAGTCCATGAATAACTACTTTGCCCATCTGGATGGGCAGGACGTCACCGACGTCTATCAGATGGTACTGTCTGAAGTAGAAGCCCCTTTACTGGAAACTGTAATGGCATACGTTAAGGGTAACCAGACCCGTGCAGCCACTTTACTGGGGCTTAACCGGGGGACGCTGCGCAAGAAACTGAAGCAATATGGTTTGCTGTAATTGAGTCAATTATTACCATTCTCAGCATTCACACAACCGTAATCAGTAGTTTCTGGAGAACCGGATACTGCTGATTTCACCTTTATTCCCTTCCCCCCTGCCAATAGTCGGCGTTTCCAGCTAAAATCTTCCGGAATTTTTATTCCAACTATCTATTACAACAAGCGGTGAGAAAGAAACGATGGCAGTTACGACACGCCCAATTCGCCGGGCTCTGATTAGCGTTTCCGACAAAACAGGGATTGTCGAGTTCGCCCGGACCCTACACCAGCATTCGATTGAAATTTTATCCACCGGAGGGACTTACGCACTGCTGGTAGAGAATGATATTCCTGCCATTGAGATTTCTGACTATACCGGTTTCCCGGAAATGATGGATGGTCGCGTTAAAACCCTGCACCCCAGGGTACATGGTGGCATTCTGGGCCGCAGCGGTCAGGATGAACCCGTCATGGAAGAGCATGGCATCAAGCCCATCGACCTGGTTGTGGTTAACCTGTACCCCTTCGAGCAGACCATTGCCCGCCCCGACTGCGATCTGGCCACCGCCATTGAGAACATTGATATCGGCGGCCCTGCCATGGTCAGAGCTGCGGCAAAGAACTACCGCGATACGAGCATTGTGGTGAATGTCAGTGACTACCAACGGGTGCTGGACAGCATGGCTGAAAATGACGGCCGGATTGATCTGCCAACCCGTTTTGATCTCTCCATCAAGGCTTTTGAACATACCGCTCATTACGACGGCGCCATTGCCAACTACCTGGGCACTCTGAGCAATATTTTGAGCAGTGATACAGAAGAGCCGGACGCTTTCCCCCGCACCTTCAACTCCCAGTTTATTAAAGTAGAAGATATGCGTTACGGTGAGAACCCTCACCAGAAAGCGGCTTTCTACACTGAGAAGAACCCTCCGGAAGGCAGCGTTTCCAGCGCTAAACAGCTGCAGGGAAAAGCACTTTCCTACAATAATATTGCCGATACGGATGCCGCCCTGGAATGCGTCAAGGCGTTCGACCTGCCCGCCTGTGTGATCGTCAAGCACGCCAATCCCTGTGGCGTTGCTACCGGCACCGATATTCTGGAAGCCTACAACCGCGCCTACGAAACAGACCCTACTTCAGCCTTTGGTGGCATTATTGCCTTTAACCGCAAGCTGGATGCCGCTACTGCCCGCACTATTATTGAACGACAGTTTGTTGAAGTCATCATTGCACCGGAAGTGGACGTTGAAGCGGCTGCAATACTTCAGGAAAAGCAGAACATTCGTGTATTAAGCGCCGGACAACTGTCGTCGGTTCAGACTCCCTTCCTGGACATCAAACGTGTGAACGGCGGCCTGCTGGTTCAGGATTCCGATACCCGCATTGTTGACGCTTCAGAACTGAAAGTGGTAACCGACCGCGCACCCACCGAACAGGAAATGGCCGACCTGCAGTTTGCCTGGAAGGTAGGCAAGTTTGTGAAGTCCAACGCCATTGTCTATGCGCAAAACGCCCAGACTATTGGTATTGGTGCAGGCCAGATGAGTCGGGTATACAGTGCCCGTATTGCTGGTATTAAGGCCGCAGACGAAGGACTGGAAGTACGTGGTTCCGTAATGGCATCAGACGCCTTCTTTCCGTTCCGTGATGGCATTGATGCAGCAGCCAGCGCAGGGATTACCGCGGTGATTCAACCCGGCGGCTCCATGCGTGACCAGGAAGTGATTGACGCAGCCAATCAGGCCGGCATAGCCATGGTGTTTACGGGTGTTCGTCATTTCCGCCATTGATAAGATTTGAACCACAAAGACACAAAGACACAAAGACACAAAGGGTCGAGATTGTTCCTGCATAATCGACACTCCCACCATCTATGGTGGTCGCACAAAGTTTTTTTGGTTGTTCTCACGCTGCGCGTGGAACAAACAAAACCCTTCTTTTCTTTGTGCCTTTGTGACTTTGTGGTTCCCCTTCTTTATAAATGGGACAGTTATTTTGAGATGAATTCTTAAACTCCGAGTCTCCATCCATTGGTAATCGGATAACGGCGATCCCGACCAAAACCTCTCGGCGTGATTCTCACCCCAATAGCCGACTGCCGACGTTTGTATTCGCTGATATCCACCAGTCTCAGAACGCGATAGACCGTATCCCGGTCAAAGCCCTCTTTAACAATA
>NZ_JAVRMB020000153.1:0-4991 GCF_031844845.1 Endozoicomonas sp. | reverse complement strand
GGGCTAACGGCATTGATACGAATACCATGCTCTGCGGCTTCCAGAGCTGAACAGCGGGTTAATGCCATAACCCCGGCCTTGGCTGCAGCATAGTGCGCCTGTTCTTTCTGGGCACGCCAGCCAAGCACAGAAGCATTATTAACAATGACACCGGACTTACGGGACATCATCGCTGGCAAAATAGCACGAGTCATCCGCATAGTGCCGGTCAGCGTCACATCCAGAACCCTGTTCCACTCAGCATCTTCCATCTCAACCAGCAGTTTGGAACCACCCAGGCCGGCATTATTAATCAGTACATCAACACCACTGAGTTTTTCCTCAGCAATTGCTACCAGAGCCTGTACCTGCTCTTCCCTGGTGACATTACAAACCTGGGTATAAATAGCTTCCAGGCCGGTTTCTGCTTTAATTTTTTCAGCAGCTTCGATCAATCGGCCTTCGTGGATATCGCTGATCATCAATGCACGACAGCCTTCTTCTGCTGCCCGCACTGCAGCAGAAAAACCGATGCCAGCACCGGCAGCAGCGGTGATCAGAACTGACTTACCTTGTAACAGGTTATGACCCTTTACATATTCCGGGTTCAACATCGACTTTCTCCCGTTCATTCTTATTGTGTTTAAAAGACTTTCACCACAAAGGCACAAAGACACAAAGAAAAGAAAAACTTTCCTCGCTCCGCGTGGGAGCGCCGCAACACATCGGGCAGCGACGCCACCTCAAGAGTCCGGTATGCATTACCACGCAGAGCGTGGGAATGAGGTGTTTTTTTTATTTTTTGCTTTCCTTTGTGTCTTTGTGCCTTTGTGGTTCAAAAAAAACTACCGATCCACCCTGGGTTCTCTGGGCATTTCCAGTGCCCGCTCAGCAATAATGTTCCGCTGAATCTCATTACTGCCGCCATAAATGGTGTCAGAGCGAGTAAAGAGATACATGGATTGCAGGCGGGTCAGTTCATAAGGACCTTCAGTCAGCAGTTCAGACTCAGGCCCCAGCACATCCATAGCCAGCTTGCCCAGGTTGGCATGCCAGGTAGCCCAGTGCAGTTTGTAAATCATCGCTTCTTTTTGCAAAGCGCCATCCTGTGAACCAGACAGCATCCTGAGCGCGTTGTACCGCATGATACGCAGGCCAATCCAGGCATCAGCGATGCGCTGTCGTATAGCTGGGTCTTCTGCTGCACCATTCTCTTTGGCAATGCGGATGATTTCATCCATCTCATTAAGGAACTGCATCTGCTGGCCCAGTGTGGAAACACCACGCTCAAAGCCCAGCAAAGCCATGGCGATCTTCCAGCCATCGCCGGGCTTACCGACGATGTTACTGGCATCCGTTATCGCGTTATCAAAAAAGACTTCATTAAACTCTGAGGTACCGGTCAGCTGTTCAATAGGACGCACCTCTATTCCGGGCTGATCCATCGGCACCAGCAAGAAGGAAAGTCCTTTATGCCCTTTACTGCCCGGTTCAGTACGGGCAATAACAAAACACCAGTCAGATTCGTGCGCCAGAGAAGTCCATAGCTTCTGACCACTGATCTCCCATTGACCGGTAGATTCGTTCAACACACCCCTTGTTTTCACATTGGCCAGATCAGAACCCGCACTGGGCTCTGAGTAACCCTGACACCAATATTCCGTACCATTAACAATGCCAGGCAGAAAACGTTTTTTCTGTTCTTCGCTACCGAAAGCAATAATGGTTGGACCGGCCAGCCCTTCACCAATATGCCCCATGTGACCAGGGCCACCGGCACGGGCATACTCTTCGTTAAAAATGACCTGCTGGTTAATGGAGAGCCCACGGCCACCACACTCTTCAGGCCAGCCCACACAGAGCCAGCCTGCTTTGGCCATATGCTGTTCCCAGTTTTTTCGTTCTTCCGGGAACCTATGTTCATCCCCCGGCCCACCACGAAAACGGAGCTGTTCGAACTCACCGGTCAGGTTTCCCTTCAGCCAGGTAGCCACTTCTGCACGGAACAGTTCATCTTCAGGACTGAAACTGATTTTCATAATGCTGACCCCTCTGCCTGTCCTGAAGAAATGTTTTCCGATGATTCATCCAACAGTTGTCGGGCAATTCGCTCCCGATGCAAACCAGCATTTCCAAGAAATGTTTCTGTGGATTTGGCACGTTTGAAATAGAGATGGGGGTCATATTCCCAGGTAAATCCGACACCACCATGAAGCTGAATAGACTCAGCAGCACAATGAAAAAAGGTGTCAGAACAGTAAGCTTTGGCCAGCGCAGCCGCTTCGGGCAGTTCTTCTTTTACAACAGAGAGCGGGTCTTTTCTCAAAGCCTCATCAGCAACACAGGCCGCGTAATAGACGGCAGATTTAGCACACTCAACCTGCAGCATCATATCTGCGGCACGGTGTTTAATGGCCTGAAAGCTGGCAATGGTACGGCCAAACTGAACTCGTTCACGGGTGTAGTCTATGGTCAGGTCCATAACCTGACGTGCACCACCCGCCTGTTCAGCGGCGACCGCAATCGATGCCAATTGTAGAATCTGTTCCAGTGCGGACCAGTCAGAAGCCCCTTCGCCACCCAGGCAGCAGTCTGCTGAAACGAAGAAGTTCTCAATCTCTATCCGTGCCTGTTTGCGGGTCTGATCCATGGTAGGCGTCCAGTGACGTTGTACTCCCTCACTGTCAGCAGAAACTGCGAAAAGACTTATACCTTCTTCGCCCTTGCTTCCTTCTTCCCGGGCAGCAAGAATCAACAGTCCTGCAGTATGGCCATCCGGCACGTATTGCCAGATACCCGAGAGCACATAACCATCGCCCTCTGCTCTTTTTTCAAAGCGGACGGTCGCCTGAACACTACTGGCATCCCATCGCCGGTTTTCCCGCGCCTGCTGGCTTGACGCCACTCCCAGTGTGGCGGTGAGACTGCCTTCCGCAATCGGTGGTAACCACTGTTGTTTCTGCTGTTCATTGCCGGCAACAAGAAGCGCATTGACACCCATTGCAACGGTTGAAAAGAAAGGTGAACAGAACAGTCTTCTCCCCATCTCTTCAAAAAGTATCGCCAGCTCAACATACCCCAGACCAAGACCACCATACTCCTCGGGAATATGCAGTGCCTGCCAGTACATTTCCTGACACAGCCGCTCCCAGAGTTCAGGGTCATATCCCTGATCTGTAGCCATGGCTGCACGAATGGCCTCCGATGTTGAGACATCCTGCAGGAAGCTGTCGGCGGACTCCCGAATCATCGCCTGCTCATCGGTAAAAGCGAACTCCATTGCCAGCGCCTCTTTTTATTTTCACAATTCCTATCGCTGCATACTCTCACCCGAAACAAGCAAAGGGTAATCGTTCGAATGGACGATATCTGCATCTGCATCAACTTTGCACTTTCGTTCAAAATCGCCTCATCGGTGAAGTTGCAGATGAGCTTTGATCCATGCTGGCTGTGTGTCGGGAAAATAGTGTGTAAGAAGCCACGAAGGTGAAATAAGCATGTCAATAAAACTGCAGAAATTATACCGAGAACTTTACACCAGGGCCCACGAAACCCGGGACCGTATTTCTGTTTAAGCTGATTTTTAATGGCCTGTTAAAACATTACGCTAATGATAAAACAGGCCAATAATCATTAGTCAATTTTCGGATCAATAATCGCTATCGTTACTTGCTCACCGGATTGACTGTAGGCAGGTATTAAACTGGTTAATTTATTAAAAACAATATTACCATCACCTGAATCCGTAGCTTCATGGCAGATGGATTCCGTTACATCCCTTGCTACACTTAGCTTGCAGGTTATAAATAGTGATTTCTTTTTTGCACCTACTGAGTGCATTTTTGGATAATCAAAAAAACAGCATTTTTCATGGATCAATAATTACAGAACCTTTACGGCAGAAGGGTTTCCGGATTTTCCAATTTCTTGGGATTAATTAAGAAGTCACGGATTCAGGCATCAATCATCGATAAAACGAGTCCGGCGCCCAGATAAAATACTGCATGGTACGGTTGTCCATTGGCATACATATAGAGAGGATGAAAAAATGAAAGTTTATCCAGTTTGCGAGCCATCTGCTCAATGGTTCCTTGGTCAGTTATCTGGATATTAGGAAAGGGATGTTTTGGAGCCTTCCCTGAATGCACATACTGTACAAAGTCCCAGCACTGTTTTGGTAAGAAATCATGTTTCTTCTGCATTCCATTGAGCCCAAGGGATATAAATTCATTCAGTCTTTTAGCTCGCTCTCCATCTAATGAGCCTAACTCTATATTCTCGGCGCTGAATTTTATGAATTCAGAATTCTCAAATTCGCTGGCGTAGTGAGGTCGTCTACTATTGCTAAATAGATGGTAGTTATCATTTGTTCTTGCAATTCTAACCGGTGTAATAAAAAAGTTTTTCAAGCCCTCAAATTGGTCAACGCTTTTCTCGTTATTTGGGGATAGCACCAGCTCTGTGGTGTCAGTGGGTCTTTCTTTATACATGGATTTTCCATTAATATACGCCCCGCCCATATCGCCTACCAGATTGGAAACAGCTCGATACACCGCGTTATCGATATTGCTTTTTCTGCCGTCACCTAAACAAGGTGATAGAATGGGGATGACTGCGCTATGAAAGTGATAGTCCCATAAAAATGAAATTTCCTGACGCTTTACATCTATGGTTTCTTCCATAGATCTATTTGCCTGTACCATACCCACACATGTCTTGAGCGCACAACCTATTGCGATCGAGATTTTAGTTTCGCTATCCTCTTCTGTGCATCCACGGAACGGGGAGGATCCGCGCCACCAAGATACATCGTAAAGATACTCCAAGGCCTTGTTCAGCCTTGATAATTTTTCGGAACGAGATACATCAGGTATGGCATTGTATGGTTTACAAACATCTTTAGCTATTTGGGTTTCTCTTGCGCTGCTGGGTACTGCTATAAGTCGGGTACGCAATCTCGCTCCAAATTGAGAAAATCTGTCTTTAAGACGAGTGAACACTCTGCTTGAACC
>NZ_JAVRMB020000152.1:0-2941 GCF_031844845.1 Endozoicomonas sp. | reverse complement strand
CAGGCCAGGAATTTCCTAAAGGCGTTATGGCTGACATGCCAGTGATAACAACACGACTCAAACTGAAAAATCCTGAAGGCTGGTGGAGGTATACATGGTGTCAACTTTAATGTGACTGGTGGGGGAGAATCAAGTATTTGTGACAGGGGGGGAGGAAGCCCCACCCCTGCGGGTGTGATCTGTTTTGAACTAACCGGGGCAGGGTGTAATTTATAAATTTGTTTTGAAGGTATGTGATCAGCAATCTGTAAAAAGTTGGTTATAGTGGAACATTGCGTTTGAATTCTATTGGTTATTGGAAGTTATAGGAAAAAGAGCGTCATGGGAAAAGAAATCGATCAGGCCGTCAGGCTTATTATACAGTGGAGCAAAAAGCCTAAATGGGAAAGGTTTTACCATGAAACCCGGCAGTTGCATCTTCTGCCCGTCTGCGAAGAACTTGGTAAATCCGAACAGCAGGCTCTGTCGGATATTAACAAGGGTGGCTTTGGGGATATGCTCTTCGGTATCTGCCTGGAGGATTTCCTGTCCCGAAACTGGGGGCCACGGCAGACTAACCCGGTAGACGATCTGCTGAAATATAAAGGTGGCAAGTTAAGCTTCACAGGGAAAAATTACCTGAGGGCTATTAAGGACTCAGCGTTGCGATTATGGGACGTGGTTGATATTGATCCCGGCGAGTGGCTGGACGTCCGGGATTGTCTGAGACCTGAAGATACCTTTCGGGTTATCGAACATTCTGGCAGCCAGTCAATGCAGCATGGGGATATTATCGGGGCAAGGGTTATCAAGTCCGGAGGCGGTCACAGGTTCACCGGTGGTATTCTGATGATGCCGAGACTACAGGCGTTGAATATAAAAGATTCCATTCAGGCGGCGTCAGAGGGTCTTTCAAGGCATGAGTTGTGTGGTCTGATCGGTTCCATGTGGATACGTCAGGTTATTTCCCCGATACTTCCGGCACTCTTCAATACCGATGGTGAGGAAGCTTTGTTTGGAACGGTTTACTTCCGGATCACAGAACAGATTGAAGCGATTGAAACGGTTCTTGACCGGCACAGGGAGTTCAGTCGCGACGGTGATAACCCGCCTGCATGGACTTGGCTGGGTGAAGGGAGCAAGACAACCACGGGCAGGGAGGCGTCTGTATCAGGGATAGTGCTTTCCTCACAAAAGAACGGAAGACAATGCCTTGGTCAGATACGGTTGGAAAATGAACGTTTGACGCTGGACGCCAATGGTAAAAATCGGGTAGGGCAGGGTGTTGCCCTTATTAAGTCCCTGGTGGGGGATTATCTTGTGGGTGAGCCCCTGATCAAATACCAGACGCCTGAGCAGTTGCAGCAGGATCAGGAAGCGTCCGGTTCGCCGTCATCTTCCGGGCCTTCACTCAGAGAAGAACTGGGTGATGAAGAATATGGAAAAATCATGTCTGACTTTTTTGATCAACACTATCAGGAAGTGTTAGACCAGCTGCTGCCAGTACTGGATAACCATTCTCCGAGAGAAGCTGTCGCCGAAAAGCAGCTTCTGCCGAAGCTGATAGTGTGGCTCAGGCATGTGGATAGCGCAGAAGCTGACCGGGCAGACCGTGAAGGTTTACCTGTTTATGATACGCAGTGGATCTGGGATGAGTTGGGGGTTACCGGTCGTTAGTTTGACCGCTTGAATCGGGCTTGCGAGATTGCCGATAAAAGTTGCAGTATGAGCATTGAGCCAGAGGCGGATAGCCAGATTCTGGTTCTTCACTGTTTTGAAATTCTAATTATCAGGTTGTATTTACGAAGAAGTTAACCGCAGGCAATTACAAGGAGGACAAATATTATATTGCTGTGGTAAAAGCAGTGACTGAGATATTAGAAAAGCAAAAATACCTAACGCCGATAAGTGTATTTGTTACTATTGGTTTGCTTTCAAATGGAAATGTTGTGAGGTGGAAAAATGGTTCGATCCCCTATTTAGAGCGAGTGATAATATGCAACTTAAGTAAAGCCAGTCGTATATTGAGACTCATTCGTTTTCATTGTCATGACCTGAATATGACGCCATCCATCAGTGTTTACAAAGGTAAAAAACGCTTTCTGCGTTTTAGCAAAACGGGAGAAAAAAATCTGGAAGAAGGAAGAAGCCTATTCCAGATATTTTGTATCCAACAGAAAACAGTGCTGACAAATCAAGGCAGGTGCCGAATCGCAAAGCAGCTGACAGACACTCTTCCTCTTCTCAACAATCTCGCCTCGTTAGGAATTGTCCTGAAATAATTCCGACATTTGGGAAAACAGTCATTATTATCGACCAACTCCGCTGTCATCCTGTACAGGGATTGTACAGGATCCATCCACAGGGAGGTGACTGCCGATGGTTGGCTATCCCTGCCAGATGGATTGTGTACAATCCCTGTACACAATGACAGCAGAGAACGCAGCCGGAATTGTTTACAGTGGTACTCCTCAGGCCCCAGGTGCCTCAATCTACTGGCAAATGGATAATTCATTTCGGGACGATTCCTTAGTAAAATTTGTGGGTCATTTCAGGTTCAGGCAGCTTACCAAGTACGTGATATAAAGAGATTTCAGCACATCTGTAGGTCCTGAAACCGTACGATTTTCTCATAGTGAGTTTTAATTTGGTGTTCAAGTAAACCAGAACAAACAACTGAGACTGCGGGTCCAGATTTAGTCCAGAGTTATTTCATATAATCTACAGTTATTCTTGCTTTATCCGAAGCTTAATCCACACTTATTCATATAATACGGAATAAGTGTGGACTAAATGGCAAAGCTTCTTTTCTCAAACTCTACCAGTGAAGCCAAAAAATATGCGCTGGCGGTGCAAAAGGGGGAGCTCACCCGAATTCGCCGGGGAGTTTATACGGATGCGGCTTATGAGGCTATCCCGCAACTTCTGGCAAGCCGCTGGTATGAGGTAGTGGCTTATCTAT
>NZ_JAVRMB020000151.1:0-11988 GCF_031844845.1 Endozoicomonas sp. | reverse complement strand
ATGAATATCTGGCCGATGGGTGTGGCCATGAATCAGGGTGTTTACCTGAAATTTGTCCATCATTTTAATAACAGCTGATGGAGTAACATCCATAATTTCCAGTGTTTTACCAACTTTGGCTGATTTGCTGTTCTGTCGGATTTTATGGCCCAGGTTTTTGCGGTAGGAGAGTGGAGTCATTCGTAAGATAGCCATCACCAGAGGGTTACGAATAATCCTCCGATAACGCTGGTACTGCTCGTCATGGGTGCACAGGGAGTCACCGTGCATCAATAAAATCTTCTGGTTGTTAATAGTAATAAGTGTTGGGTCTTTCAGCCATTTGGCACCGGTTTTCTTGAGGAAGGATCGACCAATAGCAAAATCCCGGTTGCCGGGCATCAGGTAAATCACTTTGCCGGAATCGGTATATTCTTTCAGACGTCTGGCGATGTCGTGCTGGAAATCATCCATGGCATCATCCCCAACCCAGTACTCAAAGAAGTCACCCAGAATATAGAGTGCATCCGCCTGTGGGGCTCGTTCAGTCAGATAATGGCAGAAAGCCCGGGCAACGGCCGGGCAATCAGGGGTTAGATGGAGGTCTGAAATAAACAGAGCCTTCATTCAGGCAGTTTCCGCTGGCTCAAGTACTTCAACAGACTCAATGATAATGTCATCAACCGGAACGTCCTGATGGCCAGAGCGGGAGGTAGTTTTGGCCGCCTTGATTTTGTTAACGATGTCCATGCCTTCGGACACTTTCCCGAATACACAGTAGCCCCAGCCATCGTTAGTTTTGGCGCTGTGGTTAAGGAAGCTATTGTCTTTAAGATTAATAAAGAACTGGGCGGAAGCAGAATGTGGATCCATGGTTCTGGCCATGGCAATGGACCCGGTTACGTTCTTCAGGCCGTTGTCAGCTTCGTTTTCAATGGGCATCTTTGTGGATTTCTGAACCATGCCTGGCTCAAAGCCACCGCATTGAATCATAAAGCCATCAATGACGCGATGGAAAATGGTGCCATCGAAATGACCACTTTTAATGTATTCAAGGAAATTAGCGACGGTTTTTGGAGCCTTCTCTGCATCCAGTTCCAGCTCGATATCACCTAAGTTGGTGTGTAATACAACCATGGGGGGCACCATTCTCGTTAAAAAAAGCGTTCAGTAAAGCCCGGTTCAGTTGGCACGGGGCAGGAAAATCAAGGATTTTAGGTGTTTATCGTACAGGTGTAAAACGTATTCAGTAAATGACGGTCTGAATACGTGTATTCAAACCATAATTGAGCTAATCATGATAGACAATGGGTGAATAGTACCGATATGGCCAGTAAATCCTGCCAGCCGGATAATGAGTTATTTTCCATAATTTGCAGATATGTTAGTCTCAGCCGATTATGGCGCCGGTGTATTCAAGCTGACTATTGAACTGCCGCCAGTAACCCTTCACAGAAGCATCAGTGACAATGACTGCTACCGAAAAAGCCAGAAATTTTCTGGAACAGATTATTGAAAAAGACTTGGCTGAAGGCCGGGTATCTCGTATTCATACCCGCTTTCCACCGGAGCCCAATGGGTTTCTCCATGTTGGTCACGCTACCTCTATCTGTCTGAACTTTGGTCTGGCTGAAAAGTATCAGGGTGAGTGTAATCTTCGTTTTGATGATACCAATCCGGAGAAAGAAGAGCAGGTCTACGTGGATGCTATTCAGGAAGATATTCGCTGGCTGGGTTTCCAGTGGTCTGGCGAGGTTTGTTATGCATCCAGCTATTTTGAGCAGTTCTATGATTGGGCCCTGCACCTGATTCGTGCAGGCAAAGCCTATGTTGATCATCAGGATGCCGAATCCATGCGGGCCAATCGGGGTGACTTTAATAAGCCTGGCGTTGAGAGTCCTGACCGCAATAAGAGTGTGGAAGAAAATCTGGTCGAATTTGAAAAAATGCGTGCCGGTGACTATGAAGAGGGTAAGGCAACCCTGCGAGCCAAAATTGATTTACAGAGTCCCAATATGAATCTGCGGGATCCTGTGCTTTATCGGATCCGTAAAGTGCCTCACCACCAGACCGGTGACAAGTGGTGCATTTATCCCAGCTATGACTTTGCTCATGGTCAGGAAGATGCCATTGAGCATATTACCCACTCAATCTGTACTCTTGAGTTTCAGGATCATCGCCCGCTGTATGAGTGGTTCCTGGATAATCTGCCAGTGCCCGCCAAACCCCGGCAGTATGAGTTTGCCCGTACCAATCTGAACTATACCGTTACCTCCAAGCGCAAGTTGAAACAGCTGGTGGATGAAGGCGTGGTTAATAGTTGGGATGATCCCCGGATGCCAACTATCTCAGGTATGCGCCGACGGGGTTATACCCCTGGTTCCATTCGCCGGTTTTCGGAAATGGTGGGCGTCAGCCGTTCTGACGGAACAGCGGATGTTTCCATGCTGGAACATGCCATTCGGGATGATTTGAACACCAATGCAGCCAGAGCAATGGCGGTTCTCTCTCCGCTAAAACTCGTTATCCAGAATCTTCCGGAAGGTGAAGTTCAGGAAATGGTAGCGCCAGCCCATCCGAATCGTCCTGAACTGGGGCAGAGAACACTGCCGTTTACCCGTGAGATCTACATCGATCAGGAAGACTTTACTGAAGACACCACGCTGTCCCGTAAAAAGTTTAAGCGCCTGGTGATCGGAGAATACGTCCGCCTGAGAAACACCTATGTGATCAGGGCCGATGAAGTGATCAGGAATGAGAGTGGGAATATTGTTGAGGTACGTGCTTCCTATGTTCCTGGCACTGTGGGTGAAGATCCACCGGAAGGTATCCGTCCCCGTGGTGTGATTCACTGGGTCTCTGCTTCCCACGGTCAAAAGGCTGAGCTGAGAATTTATGATCGTCTGTTCAATCATCCGGCACCAGACCGTGGTGAGGAAGATTTTTTAAGTCATATCAATCCGGAGTCGTTCAAGACGACACAGGCGTGGGTTGAACCATCACTGGTGAGTGCTGAGCCTGAGCAGCGTTTCCAGTTTGAGCGGGAAGGTTACTTTGTGGCAGATCGTTGTGACCATTCGCCGGAAAATCCGGTGTTTAACCTGACTATTGGTCTGAAGGATACCTGGGCTAATAAAGCCTGACTGGCAATCTGATGGCATTGCATTGCCATCGTTTGCCCTGCATAGAAAGCCCTGCTGAAAAAGCATTGTAAAAAAGGATAGAGATAAAGTGCTGCAGATTTATAACAGCCTGAGCCGTAAAAAAGAGCCGTTTACCCCGCTGGATGGAAACCATGTGCGTATGTATGTCTGTGGTATGACAGTCTACGACTACTGTCATATTGGTCATGCCCGGACAGTAACAGCTTTTGATGTGGTGGCCCGTTATCTGCGCGCCCGGGGCTATGACCTCACTTACGTTCGCAATATTACCGATGTAGATGACAAGATTATCCGCCGGGCTGCAGAAAACGGAGAGGGTTTTATGGCCCTGACCGGCCGTATGATCGCTGCCATGCAGGAAGATTTTCAGCGTCTGGGTAACCTGCCGCCGGATCTTGAGCCAAAGGCTACCGAATTTGTGCCCGGTATGGTTGAGATGATTGAGCAGCTGATTGAAAAAGGCTTTGCTTATGCGCCGGGTAACGGGGATGTTTATTACCGGGTTCGTAAGTTTGCAGAGTATGGCAAGCTGTCCGGCAAGGTGCTTGAAGAGCTGCAAGCGGGTGCCCGGATTGAAGTCGAAGAGCAAAAAGAAGATCCGCTGGATTTTGTTCTGTGGAAAGCAGCAAAGCCCGGTGAGCCAAGCTGGCCTTCCCCATGGGGTGAGGGGCGCCCTGGCTGGCATATTGAGTGTTCCGTCATGGGCAAATGCTGTCTGGGTGAGACCTTTGACATTCATGGTGGGGGTTCTGACCTTCAATTCCCGCATCATGAAAATGAAATCGCCCAGAGCGAAGCGTGTAATGATGTCAAATTTGTTAATACCTGGATGCACTCTGGTGCCATTCGTATTGATAATGTGAAGATGTCAAAGAGTCTCGGGAACTTCTTTACCATCCGGGAAGTGCTGGATAAGTACGATGAAGAAGTGGTTCGCTACTTTATGATCTCCAGCCATTATCGTAGTCCGATTAATTATTCGGAAGATAGCCTGAAAGAAGCGGGTGTTCGTCTTGAACGTCTGTATACAGCGTTGAAGGGGCTTGATCTGTCTGGTGTAGTTCTACCAGAGAATAATGAGTTTGAGCAGCGTTTCTTCAAAGTAATGGATGACGACTTTAATACGGCAGAAGCACTGGCGGTATTGTTTGAACTGGTGCGTCATCTCAATACGGTTCGAAGTCAGAATGAAGCTGTTGCACTGCCACTGGCTGCATTGCTGGTAAAACTGGGTGGTATTCTCGGTATTCTGCAGCGTGATCCGGAAGCATTTTTGAAGTCCGGTTCTGATGTTGATGACGCCTGGATTGAAGCGATGATTCAAAAGCGTAAGGATGCAAAGAAGAACCGAGACTTTGCTGAAGCAGACCGTATCCGTGATGAGCTGGCTGCTCAGGGGGTTATTCTGCAGGATGGCAGGGAAGGGACTACCTGGCGGATTGAACGTTAGTTTTTCCCTATCAGGGCGGCAGGTTTATATTTGCCGCTCTTGCCCGGTTTTTCCCCTCTTATTCACCCCTGTGTGCTCAAATAAAGCCGATCAAATAGAATGTTTTCTGATGCCAGGTTTATCCGGTACAGTGCTGCAGGCCGGTTGCTGCCATAGCGTTTATCCCCTGTTTCCATAAGCGTTTCGTTGCTGAGAAATCGGTTTCGGATTGATCTCATGGGCGGCGCTTTACCCAGAATGACTGAAAATACCGCCTGAATATCCGAAAGGGTGAATGCCTCCGAAAGAAGATAAATGGGCAGTGCGCTGTATTGTATTTTATTTCTTAATCTTTCCAGAGCCTCCATTACCAGTTGGCTATGGTCGTAGGCCAATAGTTCTGCAGGCTGGCCGTCAATAATATCGATCCACCGTGCATCGTCGGATAGCAACTGCTCATCGCAAGGGCGTAACAGGGCATAGTATATGACGGTTAATGACCAGCCTCTTGAGTCCCGATGGTTGTCACCAATGGTAATGACCTGCTCATAGTAAGTGGCGGGCTCCCGGGTAAATCTTTCCAGTTGCCGTTTTGCGGTATCTTCCAGGCTTTGATCCTGCTCTGCTTCAATTCTTCCGGCAGGCAGCTGAGGTAATGGATTTTCAGGTAACTGGTGGGTGAGTACCTGTAGCCTGTTATTACTGGCGAGTTTAAACGCGACCAAATCGACAGAAATAAGTGTCGTGCTCAAGCTCATTGATAATTCCTTGATAAACAGGCCTTGGTTGACAGGTTAGTGAACATAATTCACTATGTTAGTGAATGTCGTTCCTTTTGTCACGGTGAAAATAATGTACTCCATAGGGTCGAGGAAGACCGTAGCGGCTTTTGATGTCGATGCTCAGAAGTGTTTCACCCCGCTTTGCCCTGATGAGCTGCCGGTGCCAGATGGGCATAAGATTTCCCGGGAGCTGAATCGGCAGGCTGACCTGGCTCGGGTTCGTATTGGATCCAAGGATGCTCATCCCGCCAATGCGGTATGGGTGGCTACCCAAGAGAACCCCCAGTTATCACCGGTTTACGGGCATAAGAACGTGGACCTTCATTGGAATCGCCACGCTGTGCCCGGGACAGAGGGTTTTGAACTGTTGGATGACCTGCCGGACGTTACTGATTATGACTTCTTTGTCTGGAAGGGCGTTGAGACTGATATTCACCCCTATGGCGCCTGTTTTCATGATCTTGAAGAAAAACTGAGTACCGGCGTTATTGAGTTTTTGAAGAATCAGGAAATTTATACCATTCTGGTTGGTGGGCTGGCTCTTGATTACTGTGTGAAAACCACGGCTCTGCAGCTGCAGCGTGCTGGCTTTCAGGTGTATGTCAACCGTGCTGCCAGTCGTGGGTTAGCAGAGAACTCGGTAACTGAGGCTATTGCTGAACTGGCATCAACCGGAGTTATTGTGGTTAACGGTACTGACGAACTTTTCATTGATGACAGCGTTTGCTGAAGGATAGGCGTATGGATAACCCGATTATACCGACGCTTCTCGATACCGATCTCTATAAGTACACCATGCAGCAGTCCATGATGCATCGCTATCCGGATGCCTGGGCCCGAATGGAGTTTTATTGTCGGGATGGAAGCTCGCTGGCTATATCGAAAAAGCAGCTGAAAAGACAATGTGAATTCCTTGGGGATCTGCGTCTTGGCTCAGAAGAACTCGAATGGCTGTCCACTCTGCCATTTATCGCCGATGATTTTATTGAGTATCTTGAGCATTTCCGCCTCGACCCTAATGCTGTCTCCATTGAGCAAAATAATGGGCAGCTGTCGCTGGTGATTGAAGGACTCTGGAGTGAAATTACCCATTTTGAGATTTTCCTGCTGGCTATTATCAGTGAGCTTCACAGTCACAGCTTTCAGGGGGATGTTATTGGGCAGGGTCAGCAGTTTCTGGATGAGAAGCTTGAACTGCTACCGGCAGGTAATACCTTCAAGCTGGTGGATTTTGGAACCCGGAGGCGGTTTTCCAGAGACTGGCACTATCATGTAGTGGAAAACCTGAAGCACAGGTTGCCTGATAACTTTGTGGGAACCAGTAACCTGAACCTGGCCAGAACCCTTGGGTTGAATCCGGTGGGAACCATGGCCCATGAATGGCTGCAGTCTCATCAGGTTCTGGGCAAAAGCCTGCGAACCAGCCAGAAAGATGCCTTAAAGGTATGGCTGGATGAGTATGGTGGTCAGTTGGGTATTGCTTTGACTGATACGATCAGTATGGAGGCTTTTCTTAAGGATTTTGATCTTGAACTGGCCAATGCTTACCAGGGGATGCGTCATGATTCCGGTGACCCTTTTGTCTGGGGAGAATTGGCGCTTGCTCATTACCGCAAGCTCGGTATTGACCCGAGCACTAAAAGTCTGGTTTTCAGTGATAAGCTTAATTTTGATAAAGCGCTGGCAATAAATACCTGGTTTGCGGATAAGATTAATATCAGTTTTGGTATTGGAACCTATCTGACCAATGATATGGGCTTCAAGGCGCCCAATATTGTCCTGAAGTTAACGGAGCTAAATGGAGCGCCTGTTGCCAAGCTTTCTGATAGTCCAGGTAAAACCCTGTGCCGTGATCACGCTTATATTGAACTGCTTAAAGAAACCTTTGGTTACAATACCAGTGCCGTATAACTGTAGATTTCCCGAGGTTTGATTTTTGCGTATGGAAGCCTTTTCTCTTTCTACATTTGTCGTTTTTCTTGCCGAGATTGGTGATAAGACGCAGCTGCTTTCTCTTATGCTGGCGATACGGTTCCGCGCTCCCTGGTTGATCTCTCTGGCCATTCTGGTGGCAACACTCCTTAACCATGCGATTGCCGCATGGTTCGGAAGCTGGGTGGTTAGCTGGATTTCTCCCGATATTCTTCAGTACCTGATCGCCATCTCGTTTTTTGCGGTTGCTGTCTGGACGCTGATACCGGATAAACTGGATGACAGTGATGAGGGAGAGAAGGGCTATGGCGTTTTCCTGACCACGCTGGTGCTGTTTTTTGTGGCGGAAATTGGCGACAAGACTCAGGTGGCAACCGTACTGCTGGCTGCTGAATATTCTGCAACAGTGATGGTGGTTATGGGTACTACGCTGGGAATGTTGCTGGCGAATGTCCCTGTGGTCTTTTTTGGCGAGAAGCTGGCGGAAAGATTACCCCTGCACTGGATCCGTCGCGGCGCAGCCGTGTTGTTTGTCCTGTTAGGTGCTGTGGCGTTATTGAGCAGCCAGTAATGCGTTTTACAAGGTTGGGTCGAACTGAGGCCCAACAATTTCACCGATGATTGCAGATAGCTTGTTGAGACTCGCATTCGCTCGACCCAACCTGCATCACGGAGGGGAAAAGAGGGGTGAGGCTTCAGTTTCTGAATTAAATGATGGCCTGAAGTAAGCTGGCAGTTGACGTATGGTCATGTTTTATGGAGAATGCGCTGCATCAGGACGCAACGCCCTGATCTCGATGGTGGACCCTGCTGGTCCCCCCGCAATAATCAACTACGAACCCCGCCAGGCCCGGAAGGGAGCAACGGTAGTAGTGACATTATGTGCCGGGGTGTGGCTGGTAGGGTTCGCCTCCATAATTTCCGGGTTCTCCGGTGCTTTTTCTCCCAATTCAAATCCAGACTCTTCCCGATCGTGCAATCTCAAGACTTCTTGGTTAGCATAGATGCTCTTTACTGTGAAAATGCCGCTGATTGGTGTTTTGTCGCTATTTTCATGGCTTGGGGTGAGCAGGGCTCTCTCCATAGAGCGCCGCTCAAGGCTGTTTTATTTCTGACTTCAGGTGTTGATGCTACTCAATGAGCTATCAGGTTCTTGCACGCAAATGGCGACCCCGTTCTTTTAAAGAGTTGGTAGGGCAGTCTCATGTTCTTCAGGCGCTGGTCAACGCACTGGATCAGGACCGTCTTCATCATGCCTACCTGTTTACCGGTACCCGGGGAGTGGGTAAGACCACCATCGCCCGTATTTTTGCCAAATGCCTGAATTGCGAACAGGGAGTCAGCTCTATTCCCTGTGGTCAATGCCCGGCCTGTAAAGAAATTGATGAAGGCCGGTTTATTGACCTGATTGAAGTGGATGCAGCCTCCAGAACCAGGGTGGAGGATACCCGGGAGCTACTGGATAATGTGCAGTATGCGCCAACCCGCGGTCGTTATAAGGTGTACCTGATTGACGAGGTACACATGCTCTCTGCTCACAGTTTTAATGCCTTGCTGAAAACACTGGAAGAGCCGCCTCCCCATGTGAAATTCCTGCTGGCAACCACCGATCCCCAGAAACTGCCGGTGACCATTCTTTCGCGCTGCCTGCAATTCAGCCTGAAGAATATGACGCCGGAGCGAATCGTTGGCCATCTGGAAAATGTCCTCGGGCAGGAGCATATCCCTAATGATGTTGCTGCCCTCTGGCAATTGGCCCGTGCTGCTGATGGCAGTATGCGGGATGCCCTGAGTCTGGCGGATCAGGCGATTGCCTTTGGCAATGGTCGGGTGAGTGAGGCCGAGGTTGGGGCAATGCTCGGTACCATTGACCAGGGGCAGGTCATGAAGATGGTTGTGGCGCTATCGACGGCCAATGCTGCACATATTCTGAATTCTGTCTCATCACTGGCAGAGCACTCGCCGGATTATCTGGCGGTGCTGGATGATATGCTTTCTTTGTTGCACCGGATTGCCATCGCTCAGGCGGTTCCTGATGCCGTTGATAATAGCCAGGGGGATCGTGATCAGATTGTTGATCTGGCTGCCTCAATGACGGCGGAAGATGTCCAGCTCTACTACCAGATCGGTCTGGTAGGAAAGAAAGATTTGCCATTGGCGCCAGATTCCCGGGGCGGCTTTGAAATGGCGTTGCTGCGTATGCTGGCATTCAGACCGGATGGTGCATCGGTCGCTGCAAAACCCCTCAATATTGGCAGGGGTTCAGTGGTTATTGAAAATAACGCATCTACAGGTAGCTCCTCCAGACCAGCTGAAGGCTCTTCATCTGCTGATGGCTCTTCATCTGCTGATGGCTCTTCATCTGCTGAAGGCTCTTCATCTGCTGATGGCTCTTCATCTGCTGAAGGCTCTTCATCTGCTGATGGCTCTTCATCTGCTGAAGGCTCTTCATCTGCTGAAGGCTCTTCATCTGCTGATGGCTCTTCATCTGCTGATGGCTCTTCATCTGCTGATGGCTCTTCATCTGCTGAAGGCTCCACTGCAGAAGACAGTTCTTCTGATCCGGAGCCTGAGCCTGTCGTTCAGAGCCCTGATATTTCAGTTGCCGTTCAGGAAACATCACGACCTGAGGGGGGTTCTACTCAAACTTTAAGCCATAATGATTCATTTGAGCCTCCCTTGATTATTGAGGAGCAAGCGACTGCTGTGGTTGAAACAGTGGTTGAAACAGTGGTTGAGAAAGTTGCTGAATCAATAGTTGATCCCATATCCGAGCCTGCCAAAAAGACCGATATTGCGCCGGTTCTGGAAGAGGTGCCGCTCTCTGTTTATGATCAGCCAGCCATTGATGAGCCCGTTTTTGATCAGAATCAGGCTGGCCCATCACTCAATGATATGCAGTCACACTGGTCTTCTGACACGCCGTATCATGGTGAGTCCGGAGCGCAGGAAGGCAGTTATATACCACCTGCCGCTGACGCCCATATGAACTCGCCTGTTGTTACGGATATTGTTGCAGAAACCAGGGCTGTTGCTTTGGGCTCGCCTGTCCGGTCAGTGGTTAAATTACCAGCAAAAAAGGATCGGTCCGGTATTGAACAGCTGGATGAGGTTAGCTGGATTCAGGTATACCGTGGTTTGCCCCTTGGGGGAGTGACCGGAACCATAGGCTCCCATTGTGAGTTTATTACCCGGGATCAGGATCTTGTCAGGCTGCGCCTTGATGAGGGGCGCAGTACTTTATACAACGACACCCATCGTCAACGTATAGAGAAAGCCCTGGGTGATTATTTTGAGCAGTCCGTTAAACTCTTAATTGACACTGGTGGTATTGTTAATGAAACTCCTGCTGCCTGGCGGGAACGTAAAATTGCTGAGCGACTCCGACAGGCAAAAGAGAGTATATATTCAGATACCCGGGTTCAGACCCTGGTAGAGACATTTTCTGCCATGGTATTGGATGATTCCATCCAGCCGGTGGGTAATATTATTAAGTAAAAGGCTATAGCGACACTGTTGGCGAATCATCGGTAATGGCTGTCACTTTGTTGTTTTTGTGCAGAGGTCAATATGTTTAAAGATAGCATGGGCAATTTGATGAAGCAGGCCCAGAAAATGCAGGATGATATGCAGAAGCTCCAGGAAGAGCTGGCCAATGCAGAAGTGACCGGTGAATCAGGTGCCGGACTGGTTAAGGTGGTTATGACCGGTCGCCATGATGTGCGGAAGGTCGATATTGATCCAAGTCTTTTTAAAGAAGACAAGGAAATGCTGGAAGATCTTTTGGCGGCGGCTGTCAATGATGCTGTACGCAAGATTGAAGTCAGTAGTAAGGATAAAATGGGTAAGCTTACTTCAGGGCTTGGCCTTCCTGCGGGTATGAAACTGCCATTTTAATCTTCTGATTTCCGAGATCTTTCTTTAAAGATTGCTTGTAACGGATTGATATCGGGAAAGATTTCCGTTTTTGCTTCAGGTCTAAATTATGTTCAGCCCCATGATCAGGGAATTGATGGAGTCATTGCGCTACCTGCCGGGTGTTGGGCCGCGCTCTGCTCAAAGAATGGCATTACACCTTCTGGAAAGGGATCGGGACGGGGCTCTGCGCTTGTCAGCGGCTCTTAAACAGGCGGCGGAAGGGGTAGGGCGCTGCCGTCACTGCCGGACATTAACGGAAGAAAGTGTTTGTCAGATCTGCGCTAACCCTGCCAGAAATGAGCAGCTGTTATGTGTGGTGGAGAATCCATCGGATGTTATGGCTTTTGAACAGGCGGGTGGATTTTCGGGGCGCTACTTTGTACTGATGGGGCATTTGTCGCCTATTGATGGCATTGGTCCTGAAGATATTGGCATTGAGCAGATGCTGAAAGCGGTTACTGAAAATCAGGTTGAAGAGGTGATTCTGGCCACTAACCCAACGGTCGAGGGTGAGGCTACTGCACACTATATTGCCGAAGAGCTTAAATCTCTTGGAGTAATGACCACGCGCATTGCTCATGGTGTTCCCCTCGGTGGTGAGCTTGAGTTTGTTGATGGTGGCACACTGGCTCACGCCCTGGCTGGTCGCACGAAGGTTGAAATCTAGCTTTTTCAGTTTCTGCTGGAGAGTGCTTAATTATTGGCATTAAAAAGGCTTCACCCGTTGTACCGGGTGAAGCCTTTTTTATTTATCCAATAACCAGGAAAAAGACAGTTGTCGTAA
>NZ_JAVRMB020000150.1:0-8213 GCF_031844845.1 Endozoicomonas sp. | reverse complement strand
TAACCAAGACAGCTGGGGCGAATGGTATTCCCGGTGATAAATATTGAAAATCAAACAATCACCTACTTTTCAAAGAAGTAGCGATCATGCCTATAAATCTTGCTATTACTGATAATGATCGGTTTATTAAATAAAACTAACCAAACGATCAGTCAGTTTATACGAAAGCAAACTTCCACCTACTCAATGCCTGGGCTAAAACTGTCCGAGGTATTGTGATGTATTAAACGATTTGTAACTGTTGAGCACCCCTTATTAAACCCATCTTGTGCTGCCCAAATGGGCTAAGCACTACATATTGATTAACAGAACTATAGATCCAATTAATTTTCCCTAAAATGTACCAAAATAAACAGGTACTGAAACTCCATTAATCAATATGTAGTTGTTTGTCTATTGGAATAACACAATATATTGGTGCTGAATAGTTACAACGATTTTATCCTGTCGTAGATAGTGACTAACATATTGGTCAGTATCACTGTCCACAGCAAACTAAATCAGCGTATAGCTTGAGCGTACGTTCGACCATAAAAATAGTCTGGGTTGAATATAGTACATTGGTTACGTCAGGAATTGAAAAATACTATGTGGGTTTTATGTCTCTCATGTTTGACCTTTACCGGGGGGATAAAAGCAGCTCCTGAGGAGTCAGGAGCCGTGATCTGGTTAGGAATTGTACCGAAATAACTTCCAAATTTTCGGTGCTATTCAGCACAGAAAAGATGCCTGGCCACGGCGGCGCAGAGACACAGAGGAAAGCTTTTTATTTAAGGATTTTCTCTGTGTCTCTGTGTCTCTGTGTCTCCGTGTCTCCGTGTCTCCGTGTCTCCGTGGAAAAAAAGAACAGGGAAGTGATTTCGTGACTAATCCTTAACTGCTGCTCAAAACAGCTCTTCCGGTGAAAACGGCTGGTTCATCTCGCTATCCATATCCCCAAGGGATGGCAGGTTCTCATCACTGAGTTGCTGCGGAGCATATTCTTGCCGGAAGATTTCAAAGATGGCATTAGGGTCACCGGGGTGAGCCAGTTTTCCGGTTTCCCGTGAGATTTTCAGCGTCACCAGACCTTCAGGCTGAGAACGCTTGTGCTCAGGTTTGCCATCCAGAGCGGTGTGCATGTATTCCAGCCAGGTTGGCAGTGCTGCGTTAGCGCCATATTCCCAGCGTCCCAGTGTGGAGTAGTCGTCCATGCCGACCCATACGGCAGTCAGGATGTCTGGGTTAAAGCCGACAAACCATGCGTCCTTACTATCATTGGTGGTGCCTGTTTTACCGCCAATATCGTGTCGCTTTAATGCCCGGGCCCGGCGACCGGTACCTTTCCAGATCACATCATTCATAATGTCATTCATGATGTAGTTAATCTGGGGCGACATTACCGATTTGGCAATGTTCGGCGTAGCTTCTGATACTGCATCAGACTGACTGTTTTCTTCCGCACTGTTTTCTTCCGCAATGGTAGCTGCTTCGAATATCTCTTTATAAAGATTGTCTTGAGAAAGCAGGTCTTCAGAAAGTGTATCTTCCTGTCCTTCTATCGCCATGGTGCTTTCATTCTGGCGGGCCATACAGCTTTCATTACAGGCGATCACCGGCTCTGCTTCAAAATAGAGTTCGTCAACCGTTTCAATGCGCTGGATAAAGTAGGGTTCGATACGAAAGCCGCCATTGGCCAGCACTGCATATCCGGTAGCCAGTTCAAGCGGTGTCATTGAAACATTACCCAGTGACAGTGACAGGTCCCGGCTTAATGACTCTTCCCTGAAACCGAGCTGCTTCAAATATTGAATGGTTTTAGTAATGCCGGTTTGCCGTAATACACGAATGGACACCAGGTTTCTTGAACGATAGAGCCCTTCCCGAAACCGCATTGGGCCATTAAATTTCATATTGTCGTTATTTGGACGCCAGCTATCTTCGAGACCTTCCTCATCAAATACGATGGGTGCATCATTAATGATGGTGGCTGCTGTCATGCCATTGGCAATGGCAGAAGCATAAACAAAGGGTTTGAAGGATGAGCCCGCCTGACGGACAGCCTGTGTCGCCCGGTTATACATGCTGTCGTAGAAGTTGTACCCGCCAACCAGTGCCAGGATGGCACCGTTTTCGGGATGCAGGGAGACCAGTGCGGATTGAGCCAGGGGAGCCTCGGCCAGGCGGTAGCTACCATCGGTGGTGATTCTTACCCAGATATGGTCGCCCGCTTTAAGCACGTCAGAGGGAGCTTTGGGAGCGTAGCCAAAGCTGTTAACCGTCAGAAAGGGTTTGGCCCACTTCATGTTTTCCCAGCTGATAGAACCGGTATTGCTATTTTTAAGCCCAATCTTAACCTCTTCTTCTCCAACCTGAGTAACCATGGCTGGCAGAAGAATGCCAAGAGACGAGGTTTTGTTGATTCTTTGCTGCCAGCCTTCTTCGGGTACATTCTCGAACAGGTTGGTTAGCGGGCCGCGATAACCATGACGTTCGTTATAAGCCATTAAGCCGTTAGCAACGGACAGGTTTGCTGCTTTTTGTAGCTCGCTGTTAACCGTGGTATAGACTTTGAAGCCTTCGCTATAGGCATCCGAACCATACTGTTCGAGCATGTGCTGACGAACCATTTCCGCTACATAGGGTGCCTCCAGCTCGATTCTTGCTCCGTGGTAGCTGGCGGTTACCGGTTGGCTGATGGCTTCGCTGTACTCCTCCGGGGTTACGTAACCGAGGTTTTTCATTCTTCCGAGGATCCAGTCGCGACGAATCAGAGCTCGTTTGGGGTCATTGATCGGATTGTAGCGCGAAGGTGCTTTGGGGAGGCCGGCAATCATGGCAATCTGGGCCAGGGTCAGTTCACTGATTGACTTGTCATAGTAAATCTGAGCGGCGGATTCAACACCGTATGCACGATTCCCCAGGTAAATTTTATTGAGATAGAGTTCAAAAATTTCATCCTTCGACAGTTCCTGCTCTATTTGTAAAGCGAGCAGAATTTCGTTGAACTTTCGTGAAAATACCCGCTCATGGCTGAGGAAGAAGTTCTTGGCCACCTGCATTGTGATCGTACTGCCACCCGATTGAATACCGCCTGTGCTGACCAACTGGACGGCTGCTCTCATCAGGCCCATGATGTCAACGCCGGGATGATAATAAAAACGATCATCTTCAGCCGCCATGAAGGCTTGAACCATATTAAGGGGGGTGTCTTCAAACTGGATGGGGGTTCGGCGCTTTTCGCCAAACTCGGCAATTAACAGATTATCTTGCGAGTAAACTCGCAAAGGTGTCTGTAATTTGGCGTCACGCAGTGATTCTACTGAAGGTAACGAAGGACTGAGGTATAAATAGGCACTGGCACTGACAAGCAGAATTCCACTGGCTACTGTTAATAGTGACCAGCACAGGATTTTTATGAAGTTAACCAATTGAACCGACCATTTCATGCTGTTAGGGCATCCAGATAAGCGAAGGCCACCGGCTGAAGTTGTGACTTTTTTGGATCTTGATTCTAAAAGCCTGTTTTTTAAAATCAAGAGATGTCGTCCTGACAGCCGATAGTGACAGAGTATTATACGGTGAAATGGGGCTCAGCTGACAATGTGGTTTTCCTGTAGTGACTGCCGTTTTGGGTCTCAGGGGGGGATTTTCCTTATAAATCCACTGGTTAGAGTCGGCTGTCAGGTCAATGTGATTGCGAAAATAAACAGGTTGTTATTTAATTAAAGCTGTTGGTCTTATAACTAATAATCAGGGAATGCGCCAGTGTTTGGGCTGCTGAAGAACAAAACAAATATCGTTTTAGGGGTGGATATAAGCTCGACGTCTGTCAAAGTCCTGGAGTTGGGGCTAAGTGGCGGTCAGTACAAAGTCGAAGCTTTCAGTATTGAACCTCTTCCTCCGGGGGCTGTCGTTGAAAATAATATCCATGAGATGGATGTGATTGGTGAAGCGATTGCCAGAGCTCTTTCCCATTCAAGGACCAGCCTTAAGGCTGCAGCCGTTGCCGTGTCAGGCTCTGCTGTTATCACCAAAAATATAGAGATGGATGCCTCCCTCAGTGATGATGAGATGGAAACGCAGATCACTGTTGAGGCCGATCAGTACATACCCTATGCCATGGATGAAGTGGCCATAGACTTTGAAGTCCAGGGGCTGAATGAAAAAAATCCCGAGCGTGTCGGGGTGCTGCTGGCGGCCTGTCGGCGTGACAATGTTGAAATGCGGGAAGAAGCACTCAGGCTTGGTGGTTTGAAGGCCAAAATTGTTGATGTGGAAGCTTTTGCCATGGAGCGGGCCTGTGAACTGATTGAAGGCCAGCTTGACCTGCCTGATGACGACCCGGTCCTGGCGGTGGTCGATATTGGTGCTACCAAGACAACACTTAACGTGATCAGTCGAGGTAAGACGGTATATACCCGGGAGCAGCTATTTGGCGGACGTCAGCTGACGGATGAAATTCAGCGCCGTTATGGATTGACGCCTGATGACGCTGAAAAAGCCAAGTGCCATGGCGGCCTGCCAGATGATTATGAACCGGAAGTGCTGGACCCATTTCGGGAAACAGTGGTTCAGCAGGTTTCACGCTCACTCCAGTTCTTTTTCTCATCCAGCCAGTTTAATGATGTTGATGCGATTGCGCTGGTAGGCGGCTCTGCATCAATCTCCGGTTTGGCGGAAATGATTCAGGACAAATTAGGAACGCCAACCAGAATGGCAAATCCATTTGCCGGAATGTCCCTGGCCGGAAGGGTAGATGCGGAACAGCTGGCCAGTGAGGCACCATCCCTGATGATTGCCTGTGGCCTTGCCATGAGGAGTTTTGACTGATGGCAAGAATTAACCTGTTACCCTGGCGTGAAGAGATCAGGAAAGAGCGTAAACAGCGTTTTATTGCAGCCTGGTGTGTAACTCTGGTGGTCGGTGTTGTGCTGGTATTTATGGGTGACCTCTATATCAGTAACAGCATCAGTTATCAGCAGAGCCGAAATCAATATCTGCAAAATGAACTTACGCTGTTAAACACGCGGATCATTGAAATCAAAGATCTGAAAACCAGAAAAGAACAACTGCTGGAGAGAATGCAGGTTATCCAGAATCTGCAGGGTAACCGGCCGGTTATTGTCCGGATATTTGATCAGGTGGCCAGAGTCGTTCCTGAAGGTGTCTATTTCAAGGAGATAACCCTGGATGGTAACCGCCTTAGTCTGGTAGGGATCGCAGAATCCAATAATCGCATCTCCGCGTTGATGAGGAATTTTGATAACTCGGAATGGTTTACAGAACCCAATCTGACAGCCGTTAGAAAAGTATCCGAAAAAAGTCAGCGCTGGAATGAATTTGACTTAACGGTCAAGCAGATAAATCCCGCTCAGGCTAAGGGGGGACTATGAGCCTTGCAGATTCGTTAGAAAAGCTGAAAGAGCTTGATCTGAATGAGATTGATTTTGATAATATCGGGTCCTGGCCCCTGGGGGTTCGACTCATTGCCTGTGTGTTGACCCTTATTCTTGTGTTGGGCCTTGGCTATCAGTTTCATCTTACCGGTTTACAGAGTCGGTATGATGTGGCCGCCAGTAAAGAGCAGGATCTGCGGGATCAGTATCGTATCAAAGCTTTTCAGGCAGCGAACCTGAAAGCCTATCGTGAACAGATGATGGAAATGGAAGCGTCTTTTGGCGCTCTGGTGAAGCAGTTACCCAGCGATACGGAAGTTCCCGGGCTGTTGGAAGATATTACCTTTACCGGTCGTGGTGCTGGTTTGCAAATTGAAGAGATCCAGCTCCAGGATGAGAATGTCAGCCAATTTTATATTGAACTGCCCATCAGTATTGCCGTGCAGGGCACCTACCATGATCTTGGCAATTTTGTCAGTGGTGTGGCCAGTCTTTCCCGAATAGTTACCCTTCATGATTTTGAAATCCGCCCTGCCAGAGATGGCCGGTTAACGATGAGTATTCTTGCCAAAACTTATCGTTACAATGAACAGGGGGGGCTGTGATGAAGCTTTTTGGATTTATACCTGGACTTGTTTCTGGAGTTATTGTGGTGGGCTCTTTGCTGGCTCTGGCTGGCTGCTCGGATGGAGGGCGTCAGGGTTACAATGACATTGATGCCTATATGGCAGAAACGAGTGCCAGACCGAGAGGTAATATTGAGCCTCTACCTCAGTTTAGAGCCTATGAGGCATTTACCTATCAGGCTTCACTTATGCGCAGTCCTTTTAAACAACCAGTCAAAATTGCACTGACGACGGAACAGATCAACCGCAACGTCAAGCCGGATTCTCATCGGGTCAAGCAGTACCTTGAGCAGTTTGAGATGGACTCCTTCCGTCTGGTAGGGTCAATCAGTAATGATGAAGGATTCTGGGCGCTGGTGCGGGGAACTGAGGGTGTACACCGGGTTCAGGTGGGCGATTACCTGGGGCGTAATCATGGTCGTATCAGTTACATTGATGATCAGGAATTGCGTGCGACTGAGATAGTGCCAGCAGGGCCAAAGTATTGGATTGAGCGACCAAGGGTTCTACGCATTATTGTTAATAATCCATGAACTTACGTTCGATAGATTGAAGCAGCTGATTGATATGGCTCGAGGCTGAAACCTTAGGGAGTGGCATATTCCTTCTGGCAGTCAGCTTGGCTGGCTAAATTCGAAAACATTTTAATAATCATTAATTGTCGTGTAATGCGCAAGCATTCTGCTTATGCGCAAGGAATTGTCTCGGCCATAAAATCTAAAAAAAGGTTGGATTGAGTCAATAATGGAAAAATAAATGGTTTGAATCAGTGGTAAAGCTCAATTTTTATTCAGCAAGTCAGTCATGTTGAACTAAGTTGTTGTTGAGTCAGGTTGTGGGGGCAGCTGTTCATTTCTGCAGGGTATTTATATTGCAGGATTCAGGTGAGATGCCGATGAAAAAAATAACTCTAATTCTGAAATGGGTAAGTTAGATGAAAAATAGTCCCCTGATACAGACCAACGCTGTTCGAGGGCTTCTGTATGTGTTGTTGGCCATATTGCCTGTTTCCGCATGGGGCGTCACTCTTAAAAATATGGATGTTTCGGCGTTGCCGGGTGACATGGTTGAGCTTCGTTTGACCTTTGATGGTGCTGCCCCGGTTGCTCATGGCTACAGCATTGAGAAGCCTCCAAGAATTTCCATAGACCTGCCTTTTACCCGCAGTGAACTCCCAAAATACAATGAGGTTGGCTTTAATAATGCCAAGAGTGTCACCGTGCTTGAGGCGGGTGACCGAAATCGGCTGGTGAGTAATTTTCAGGGGTTCACCCGTTTTACCAGTCAGGCTGATGGACGGACGCTGAGTATCTATCTTGGTGATGACGGTCAGGCAGCTGCAGTACAAAGAGAGTCGGTAGGGGCGAAGAACACGTCCATGGCTTCTGCTGTCCGTAAAGGTATTACGGATATCGATTTTCAGCGTGGCGATGATGGTGAAGGAAAAGTAATTATTGCGCTTACTGATGCCAAGATTCCCATGGACATGAATGAACAGGGTGGGCGTATCCGTCTGGAGTTTCAAGGAGATGTGTTACCTCAGCGTTTGAGAAATCGCCTGGATGTTATTGATTTTGCTACACCGGTAAAATTCATTGATGCAAAGGTTGAAGATGGGAACAGCATCATCGTTATTGAGCCCAAAGGGCAATTTGAATATCTGGCATACCAGACGGACAACCTGCTGACTGTCAGTGTTAAGACGCCAGACAGGAAAGACCTGGGTAGAAGGAAGTCAGGGCTTTCCTACAAGGGCGATAAGCTATCGTTGAACTTTCAGGATATTGAAGTCAGGGCTGTTCTTCAGTTGATTGCTGATTTCACGGATCTGAACCTGGTGGCATCCGATACCGTAGGTGGCAACGTTACCTTGCGCCTGCAAAATGTTCCCTGGGATCAGGCGCTTGATATAGTGCTCAAGGCTAAAGGGCTTGATAAAAGGCTTCAAGGTAATGTGTTGACTGTAGCGCCTGCCGCTGAAATTGCTGCCCGTGAGCGTGAGCAACTGGAGAATGAAAAACAGATTCGTGAGTTGGCACCGGTATATACAGATCTTGTCCAGATTAATTATGCAGATGCTGCTGAAATAGCTGGGGTATTGCAGGGTGATGGTGATGCCAGTCTGCTGACCGAGCGGGGTTCTGTTCAGGTGGTGGCCAGGACCAATAATTTGTTGATTAAAGATACCCAGGCCAAGCTGGATGAGTTG
>NZ_JAVRMB020000149.1:0-41897 GCF_031844845.1 Endozoicomonas sp. | reverse complement strand
GTAAAGCTTTGCTGAATCTGGCAGGCTTCAATCGGATGATAAGCCACAATCGGAAGGCTCAATAAAAGCTCTTCCTCCAACAGGGGTATCAACTCCATCGGCTCCTCCTGGAGCATCAGGGGTTCATAACCCTCTGGCAGGGATTGAGCCTGCTCATCGGTCAACACACCCATCAGGTTGAGCTCTGAACGCACGGTAAGTTCTGCAACATCAAGGCAGCGCTGACAAATCATTTTCAGATTTGCTTCAACATACCCCTGAACAACCACACGATGGTCTTCACTCATACTGAAATGAAGGGAAACCTTCACTTCACCCTGATCGTCAGTGAGACTGGCAACCAGTCGTTCAAACTGCTTAAGCGCCAGCGAACCTTCGAACTGTAACCCTCGACGCGCGAGTTTTCGCGGATCAACGGTTTTTGGTAATTGGCCTGATAACATAAGCGCGCAATCATAGGGCGATGCCCCTTTTCTGTCAAACATCCTTTTCTGTCAGATTTATCAGATTCTCAATCTATTTCACGAGTAACTGGCCTCAGCTCCGTATTTTTCACAATCCTCAGCCATGAATACGCAAGGTCATTCCACAAAAATTCGAGGCCATGCATACTATGCCCGACCATCCGTATCATCAGGTTACTTCTCATAAACCCAAGTCATAAATCCCAGACCATGAATATTCTTCTAGCTTCAAGCTCACCTTACAGAAAACAACTACTCAAACGACTCAACCTGAAATTCCAGCAGGCCTCTCCCAATATTGATGAAACCCCTCAACCGGGTGAGCGCGCACAAGAGCTCTCTCTCAGGCTTTCTCTGGAAAAATCCCGGGCATTGGCCAGCCAATACCCGGACACACTCATTATCGCTTCAGACCAGTGCGCCTCACTGGGCAACATGATTCTTGGTAAGCCAGGCAATCGGGATAAGGCCATCGAGCAACTCACCCGCTGCAGCAGCAAACAGGTCACTTTCCATACAGGAATCTGCCTGCTGAACACAACCACAGGCCGGCAACAACTGGAATGTGTTGATTATTCCGTCTGGTTTCGTCCACTTTCCAGCACACAAATTACTACCTATATAGATGTAGAGAAGCCATTGGATTGTGCAGGAAGCTTCAAATGCGAAGGACTGGGCATAACCCTGTTTGAGAAAATGGCAGGAGACGACCCTGACAGCCTGATTGGGTTACCACTGATCACCCTGACAACCATGCTAATCAATGAAGGCGTCTATCCGCTGGGAAGGTAAAGAAAAAGAGACCACACAAAGGAGGCCTCTTAAAGAAATTACATCAGCTGAAAACCACCACCAAGGGCCTCTACCAGAGTGGCACTCACCCCAACACCAAAGTCTCTGGCAAACTTCTCCAGCGGTGACAGGCGGGAGGTGTAATCAACAATCTCTTCCTCACCAACCACCTCCCGGGCTACATAACCGGCACTACCCAATCCATCAATAAGCCCAAGCTTTTTAGCCTGTTCACCAGACCAGACCATGCCTGAGAAAATATCAGCATCATCAACCAGACGATCACCCCGCCCTGCTTTCACCGCATCAATAAACTGCCGATGAATAGTATCCAGAGATTGCTGCCACAGGACTGCTGCATCTTTATCAACATTCTGAAAAGGATCAAGGAACGCCTTATTTTCACCGGAGGTGTACGTTCGACGGCTAACACCCAGCTTATCCATCGCCCCGACAAAACCAAATCCTGAAGAAATAACGCCAATGGAACCCACCAGACTGGCTTTGTCCGCGTATATTTCATCCGCTGCCGCTGCAATGTAATAACCACCGGAAGCCCCAATATCCATAATTACCGCATAAAGAGGTATTTCCTTATGGGTATCACGCAGACGGAGAATTTCATCATAGATATAGCCGGATTGAACCGGACTGCCACCTGGGCTGTTAATTCTCAGAATAACCGCTTTGGTACCCGGATCTTCAAAAGCGGACCGCAAACCGGTGACCACCGTATCAGCATCAACATCGCCACCACCAATCTGACCATCGAGGTCAACAAGCGCAGTATGCGACCCCGAACCGTCAGCACTCACAGCAACATCACTGATACTGGTGGCGTTGTATATCACAGCAACAGAGAAGAACAGCCAGCCAAACGTCAACAGTTTGAAAAAGTTACTCCATCGTCTTGAGCGACGCTGCTCCAGCAAAGCCCCTTTAGCCAGAGACTCAACCAGGCCCCAGGCCCGGTCACTTTCCATGCGCCCTTCCCCTTCGGAAGCCGCTTCTGACGAAGACTCTCGCCACTTATCGTCCATAACCACCCCTATAAATCCGAATCAATGTGAGTATTTATCCGTTACCTGAACTGACATCCCTGACCTCACTTCCCCCTCAAAACAGACAGGACGCCCGCTAACTCATCCGGCAGAGGCGCCTCAACTTTCAGCAGGCGCCCATCAGGCAATTCAAACTGGATACTGGCCGCATGAAGAAACAGACGCTTCAAACCAAACTGCCTTTGCGACTGGTTATCTTCATCCATACCGTACTTTTCGTCTCCCGCGATGGCATGTCCCGCGTGCAGACAGTGAACGCGAATCTGATGGGTTCGCCCGGTGATCGGATAAGCCTCAACCAGAGTCATATTCGGAAAACGCTCCATCACCCGAAAAGCCGTTCGGCACTTTTTGCCATCTATATGAACCCTGACCATCCGCTCACCAGATTGCAAAACATTCTTTAATAAAGGCGCATTGACCAACTGCTTTCTGGCAGCCCACTTACCCACCACCAGTGCATGATACAGCTTTTCAACTTTCCCTTTCTGCTGCAACAGGTTATGAATGTGGCGCAGCATACTTCGCCGCTTGGCAATCACCAGACAACCGGATGTATCCCGATCCAGCCGATGCACCAGTTCCAACGTGCGATTTTCCGGCCGCAACTGACGCAGAGCTTCAATCACACCATAGGAGAGACCGCTACCTCCATGAACTGCCAATCCGGATGGTTTATTGATAATCAACAACTGATCATCTTCATAAAGCACCGATTTTTCCAGCTGTGCAATAACCTTGTCAGCAGGTCGTACCGGTGCGCTAGCCTCTGCGACTCTGACAGGAGGGATTCGGACAACATCGCCTGACTGCAGTCGATAGTCAGCCCCTACCCGCTTTTTGTTGACACGAACCTCGCCTTTTCGAACAATACGATAAACCCTTGTTTTGGGAACACCTTTCAGAATTCTCATCAGATAGTTATCGATTCGCTGGCCAGCTGTATCTTCATCTATATTGACAAAGTAAACCTTCGCAGTCTGCTCCCCTTCCCGCGAGGAAAGCTCTTTTTCAACTGACAATTCTCTGGGTATAGAAGATCCCCTCCCGACAGAAGGCTTTCTGTTAACTGAGGGCTTTCTATTAGCTGAGGGCTTTCTATTAGCTGAGGGCTCCCTAACGGCTGAATGCTCAGCAGCCAAAGGTTTCACACGCCCGGACTCCGAGCGCCCCTTCCTGTTTGAGGAACGAAATTCCCCTTTAATACTACGCGTTTGCTTCAATCGCCTGACCACATATCTGTTTATACAAAACCATCACCGAAAATCGTCATACTAACTACTTGAGATAAATAGACTTTATCGGCTTATCACTATTCACGCTCAGGTAATCTTATCAGCTTTGAGCCATTTGAAGCACTTACAGATTACTGATATAGTTGCGGCACTGCCCTGTATCTATCCGAAGGGGCAGTTCGATTTACGAAGTCTGAGCAAGACCCGATGCGGAAGTTTTCATTCAAATTCTGCTGAACAGGTCCGAAAAATAAACTGAAGACACGCTTTTTACCCGAGAGAAACATTCGGATCAGGTGGCTTCAGGAATATACATGCTCAGGCACATATCGTGACAACAGGGCCAGTTTCTGCCCTTTGGGTAGAAAGACCCTGCCACGATTAAATGATGAAAGACCACGGCATAAGCCGTGATAGACAAACAGAGCCACCCGTAATCAGTGGTTGCGCTCCCGATACCAGGGATGAGGAAAAGCGAACGGGTTATATGCTAGTGAAAGGTTTGGGGATACCTGACAACGTATCCATAGCCAGCCAGAAGCGCCCGACTATCGCATCTCCCCTTTGCATCCGGCAATAAAATGGATGCATATTGCTATATCGTTACAGCCTCAACCTGAAATAAGTCAGGCTGTAAGACTGATAGCAGGTTATAACCGGCGGTTCGTGTTTCCATGACAGCCGGCTGTTTACAATCGGGTAGCACCGAAGAGTTTGTACTGAAACTGAAGCAAGCCAGTTGCACAACCAGCCACAGCTATATGCCCAGTGGTAAAGTTCGGGTTATCCCAGAAATAATATGGATTCCCCTCTTAATCTTTGGATGCACTGGATTGACCGAATGTCATGAACAGCTTTTCGTTATAAGCGACTGATTAGGGTAGCCATAAGCAAATTGGTACTCTATGAAGAGAATGTTGATCAACGCAACCCAGCAAGAAGAGCTGAGGGTTGCACTCGTCGATGGACAGCGCCTGTTCGATCTGGATATTGAATCCGGAGCCCGTGAACAGAAAAAAGCCAACATCTATAAAGCAAAAATAACCCGCGTCGAGCCTAGTCTCGAGGCCGCTTTTGTCGACTTTGGTGCCGACAGACACGGTTTCCTTCCTCTGAAGGAAATATCCCGGGAATATTTCGTGGGTCACTCCGGTGGCCGCCCGAATATCAGGGATGTTATCAAGGAAGGCACTGAAGTTATTGTTCAGGTTGATAAAGAAGAGCGAGGCAACAAGGGTGCCGCGCTGACAACTCTGGTCAGTCTGGCCGGTCGTTACCTGGTCCTGATGCCAAACAACCCTCGTGCCGGCGGTATTTCCCGTCGCATTGAAGGGGATGAGCGCGCCGAACTTCGTGAAGCCATGAGCAAACTGGAGATTCCAGCCGAGATGGGCGTTATCGTCCGTACTGCAGGCCTTGGTCGATCCGCAGAAGATCTCCAGTGGGATCTGGACTACCTTCTACAGCTCTGGCACTCCATCAAGGATGCCGCCGGTAAAAAACCGGCCCCTTTCCTGATCTACCAGGAAAGCAATGTCGTTATTCGAGCCATCCGTGACTACCTGCGTCAGGATATCAGTGAAGTACTGATTGATAAAACCTCTGTTTATGAGGAAGCGCTGGCGTTTGTTAAGCAGGTAATGCCTCAGTACCAGAACAAACTCAAACTCTACAAAGACAGCGTCCCCCTGTTCAACCGATTCCAGATTGATGGTCAGATTGAAACCGCATTCCAGCGTGAAGTAAAACTGCCCTCTGGCGGCTCTATTGTTATCGATCCTACTGAAGCACTGGTATCCATCGATATCAACTCTGCCCGGGCTACCCGTGGCGGCGATATCGAAGAGACTGCCTGCACCACCAACCTCGAAGCAGCTGATGAAATTGCACGCCAGCTTCGCCTGCGCGATATCGGTGGACTGATTGTTATCGATTTTATCGATATGAGCAGCAACAAAAACCAGCGAGACGTTGAAAACCGTATTCGCCAGGCTCTGTCCGTAGATCGCGCCCGGATTCAGACCAGCCGGATCTCCCGCTTCGGACTGCTGGAAATGTCCCGTCAGCGCCTGCGTCCATCCCTGGGAGAAACCAGCGGTGTGGTTTGCCCCCGATGCTCCGGTCAGGGCACCATCCGTGATATTGAATCACTGGCACTGTCCATTCTGCGCCTGATGGAAGAAGAGGCAATGAAGGATAAAACGTCCGAGATTCGAGCCCAGGTTCCTGTCCCGGTAGCGGCATTCCTGCTGAATGAAAAGCGCAAAATGATCGCCAAGATCGAGAAGCGCCATGATGCTCGTATTATCGTGATTCCAAACGCCAACCTGGAAACACCTCACTACGACGTACAACGTCTCCGTGATGACAACCAGCAGGATCATGAAAGCAGTTATGAAATCATTCTGGAAGGTGAAGAAGCCGCTTCAGAAGATCAGGTTAAACCGGCCAAACCACAACCCAGACCACAGGCAGCAGTGCAAAATGTAGCACCTGCTCAACCTGCTCCAGCCATCAAATCCGCTGCTGAAGCAAAGTCTGGATTTATTGGCAGTCTGTTTAAGTCCATTGGCAGTCTCTTCAACCCTGAAAACGAAGAAGAGAAACCTGCCAGCAAGGACAAGCCTATCCAGCAGCGTCCATCGACTCGTCGTGAGAACCAGCCAGAACAGGGCAGAAAAAAGCCACGGACTGATTCACAGCGTCGGGACAGACAGGATAAGGATAACCGCCCTCAGAAAGACCGGAAAAAAAGCCAGCCGGAACGCTCTGACAACCGTTTCAATAAGCAGGAAAATCGCTTTGAGAAGCAGGAGCGTCGCCCTCGTGAAAAGCTGGACAGCCCTGAGCCGCAGGAATACACGCAGGAGCGTCGCCCTCGTGAAAAGCTGGACAGCTCTGAGCAGCAATACACGCAGGAGCGTCGTCCCCGTGAAAAGCTGGACAGCTCTGAGCCGCAGGAATACAAGCAGGAGCATCGTCAGGAGCAGGATTCCGAGCAGGACTCTGCCAGTGACCGTCGTCGTCGCCCAAGTTCAGCGCCACGCCGCCGTAATAACCGTCAGTCACAGCGACAGCAACAGAACGAGCCACAACTGCAACCGCTACTTCCTGAGAATGCCAAAAGCGCAGTAAGCACACCGGCTTCCCAGGAAATTATTGCAGACCAAAAAGAGCCTGTTACTGAAAAGCCTGAGCTTCAGAACATCAAGCCTGCCTCTGACACAAGGACTTCAGAGTCCACGCCAAAGCAGGATACTGTCGAAGCACGCGCTGTTACAGAAGACAAAGCAGAGGAAGTTGCAAAGCCAGCTCAAGAAGTCATTGCCGGGGAAACTCCGACTTCTGAAGAAGCAGCAAGGCTTCGTCGCTCCAGAAGAGTGAAGAATGACCCTCGCTTACTCAGAAAAGAGCAGCAAGCAGCCTCTGCATCTAAAGAAGCCGAAGAGAAGACTTCAGATGAAACTTCTGCAGCAGGCAATGAAGTGGAAGGCTCTCAGCAACCTGAAACTGAAGCGCCTGTTACAGCAAAGGAGACCAGCGAGTCCACCAGTACTGGCAACACCGATGAAAGTACGGTGGCAGAACCTGTTGTAAAGGCATCTCGCCCTCAGATGACTGAAATGGCCAAAGCCGTAGCAGCCTCTCACAACCATGATAAGCCGGCATTTACGCCTATGCCTCAGGCTTTTGAGAAGCCAGCGACAACGGAAGCTGAAGCATCCGGGAACAAGAGCACTGTCACAGCCAATGAAGCGGAAGAAATGTTGAAACAGGCTCTGAACCAGTCTGAAGAAACGAAAACAGAAGCTAAGCCTGAAGTGCAAACTTCTAACCGCGGTACGGGTGAAGGCGAGATTAAGGCAGTAACCCAACCTGTCAGTAAAGAACAGACTGACACCCGGGCTAAGGAAAAAGCTACTGAATACCAGCCTTCATTGAGCCGGGATGCAAGCACTGCAACTGCTCATACTAACAATGAGACAGAAGCAGTAACCACTGCTGACGCCACACTTGATCAATCCCTCCTCCGTCGCAGCAGGGCGCATAATGATCCAAGAGCCAAGCGTCTGACTCAACCGGTTGAAGTCTCTGTAGAGCCTGAAGCCAGGGAAACGCAGGAAGCCCAGCCAGTTCGCACTGAGGAAAGCAATCTTTAAGGCTAACTGCTGATCTGAAAAGGGGTGGATTTCTTCCACCCCTTTTTGGGTTTTATAAAACTGAAACTTCCAGGGGAGTCCTGCCACTGCCGAAGTGTCTTCCCTGACTGTTGCAAAACACTTAACCCACCAGGGAAACATCTCTAACCGGATTTTGACCATAACCGTCCCTGAGGGTTACCATCTTATCTTTAAGGCTTTTAGCCATATCATAATTTCCTGTACAGCCAGATTCAGACAGGCTTTGAAGAAGCCAGCAGTCCAACGCATGGATCAGATTACTCAACGCAACAGCCTTTCCGATACTCGCTTTCATTTTTTCAATACGATCAGATATTTCAGATTGCAATATTGAATTTTCTGATAATTCGCCTTTTGTATATCCGAAGTAACCTTGTATCTGTCCCCCCAATGCCTCTCCCCGCATCAGCGTGGAGACGCCTTGAATTAAAAGCGCAAAAACTGGCCGGCGCAAGGCAAACGGCCATTTGCATACCAGAGACTCCGGCATATCGTCCAGCCCCTGCCCCTGCCCCTGACCGGACTGGTGGGCTGCCGTATAGTTCAAATAGGCATCCGCAGTGGTCAGCCAGAGTACAGCCTCGCCATAGAATGATACCAGATCGCAAAATGCTTCACTGCGGTCTGCCGGATGGACTCTACGGCACTCTGATTTATATACAGGTATTTCTTGCCATATATTTGCCCGTACGGTCAGGAGATGACGATTGCCTACCGTCCTGATTTCGATGCATTCCTGATCCGGCACATACAACGGATCATATCCGTGAATAGTTTCACTGGCACAGATAACGGACAACGGTATTGTATTATTGTCGCCAATGGTTTCCATTAACCGCTGCCTCAACTGTTTTATTCCTCCTGAGGTTGCGGTCAATTCAATCTCTTTAAAGTCAATACTTCGGTGAAACATCTGCCAGCCACGGGCATATGAACCTGAAACAAGAATGACAGCCCATTCCTGGGCAGTTGCATTGACTTCATTGATCATGCTTTGTACGTGAGTCAGCACTTTTGACTCTATGCCCTTTATATCCTCATTTATACCCAACGCTGCTATTTCACCCATGCGGTCATATAGTTTCCTGACAAATTCATTCTTTTTCCTATCATGGACTTCTGCGGATTCTGCTTGCGATAGCCAGTCACACAGTGACTGACGAAAGCTATCACGATGTGAATGGTCGCGCAGTTTTTCCTGAAGGCTATTGATTGACCGCCTGATGGACAGCCTGAGTGCAACCCCTTGAGTATCACCGCCGGTTTCCCCCGGCTCCGGTATACTCACCAGTTTTTCAGCCTTATCCAGTGTTAGCAGACAGCGCATCAACAGGGCATGTACCCGCTGTTCAGCAGTGTTTTGGCGGTAGAAAACCACAGCGCGGGGGATATACAACCAGGCCCCACGTTGTATCTCCCCTGTCAAAGGTTCCAGCTTATCGGTCAGATGCGTCAATGCATTAACCATCAATTGCATTTCTGCATAAAATGACAGACAGATTACCGGGTGCTCTACTCCTGGCACAGAGATTGAGACTGTATCCGCTGGTAACTCGCTCTGGATACTGGCCTGAAGAATGGTTTTATTTTGGTTAAAATCACCTTCACCCAAAACGGTATTTACGCACCAGGGTAACGCGATTTCCCTGCATCCCGGCATGGGATATGTATTGACCTGCACGGAGAGTGAATAATCCTGTCCAATATCGACGCTGCTCAGCTGGCACCGCAGTTGTTGATTCAAGGCATTGACGGCCTCCTGTTTAACGATAAGGTCAATATCATTGAACGAAGTGCAAAGTCCCTGTAAGCAACGGGAGAATGAGCCGGTGACCAGGATGGCGGGACAGGAACCAGTAGCATTAACCTCCTGAATAATGTGCAACGCACGCTTTATCAGGTCATTGATGACCAATTCACCGGTTCGCACTGTTCCGGCAGCCTCACTGGTAGATAATAATGGCTTCATGCCATAAGTAGCATTATCTGTTACTGCATGATCTCCGGGGACCCGGCCACCGGATTGTCTGATCTCAGGATGCCCCCCCCGGGGAGTCGGGTTTGCCGGAGATGGACAGTCACCCCTGCCCCCGGCTGGCTCCCGTCCGCGCAACCTGCGGTGCGATGAACCGATCAGCCTGGCCAACACATCCGGTTGCGACTGACTGAGGCACTGTCGTTCAAGCCAGAGCTCCAATGCAACACGCCGTCTACTCCCTTTTGGCAGTTCCTCAAGGCAGGTGGATAAGCTTTTTTTGTTAACCGGTAATCCCTTGAGATGGCGACCTGTGAAATAAATGTCTACCAGAAAGTAGAATTTCAGTCGGGTTTTGCGGAAAGATGTCCTCAGGTTGTCAAGATGTTCCAGTACCTGGTCAGGAAGGCATAACTGGCCATCCACAGTCAGCCCCTGTCGCATTGCTATAAACCGCAACATCCATTGCTGACAGCGTACCTGCTCACCGGGCTGAGGGTGGTCCAGCAAAAGCTGCCAGGCCTGTTGAAAGACCGTCAGATAGCTGCCGGTTTCGTCAATCTCCGGGAGCGTATTCAGCCGGCGAATCAAGTAATCAACCTGTCGACTGGTGTGATTTCCCGGCAGCCCTGCAAAAGCATCCATAATTTGTTTGTCAACCAGATGATGGCCATCCAGGGGGATGCCCCATAACGCCAACTGGCTCATAAAAATAGCAGCTTCCAGCAGCCAGTGACCCTGTTTATAGGCTTTAATGATATCCTCAGCCATAACCTGAGAGTATTGACCATCCTTGTTTGGCAGCCTTATGCCTCTCAGGCAACATGCCTCTTTGAAACGAATTAACTCCAGCTTTGCACTGATTTCCTCATAAGCCCCGAGCACATCCTCAACAATGATCGTGATCGCCTCGCCATCCTCGTCTTTCAATGGCAGGTCCCGCACAAAACATTCACCCATAAAGCGCGCCCTGACCAGCCTGCCTTGCCGACTTGCCGGACAGTTGTCAAGAATATACTTCCCAGTGATCGGATGGCCATCCCTGCCGTTCAATGGCTGGCCCTTCACAAAACAGTTCACCATGAAGTGCGCTGACTCCTGCTCTGCATTGATTGCCCGATAAGCTTCAAGCACAACCTCACCGGTGAGTTTGACCGGCTTGCCGTCCTTGTCTTGTAATCGCAGTGACAACCCTTCCTGAAAACATATTTCCATGAAGCAGGCTGAATCCAGCACTGCGTTGATTTCCTGATAGGCTTCAAGCACACCCTCACCAGTGAGCGCGACAGGCTTGTTATCCCTGTCTTTCAATCGCAGCGACCACCCCTTCCGAAAACATATCTCCATGAGGTGCGCTGACTCCAGCCTTGCATTGATCTCCTCAAAAGCGCCAAACACATCCTCACCAGTGATCGTTATCCGCTTGCCATTCCTGTATTCCAATCGCAAGCCCTTCTCAAAACATCCCCCCATAAAGCGCGCCCTGCTCAGCCTGCCTTCCCGACTTGCCGGGAAGCTGTCAAGAACCTCCTTCCCAGTGATCGGATGGCCATCCCTGCCTTTCAATGGCAGACCCTCCACAAAACATTTCTCCATGAAGCGCGATGACTCCAGCTGCGCCTTGATTTCCTGATAAGCTTTAAGCACATCCTCCCCTGTGATCAAATTGCTATTCTTTTTGTTCAGTGGTCGTCCCTCCACAAAACACGCCCCCATGAAGCGCGCCTCGCCCAGCTTCCCTTTCTGAGTTTTCGGGAAGCTATCAAGAACATCCGCCCCTGTGTTCATGATCTGAGTGCCATCCCTTTTTTTCAACAGCAGCCTCTTCTCAAAGCATGCCGCCCTGAAGCGCGCCAGCTCAAGCTGCGCCTTGATTTCCTGATACGCTTTAAGCACATCCTCCCCTGTGATCAAATCGCCATCCCTGTCTTTCAATGGCTGGCTCCACACAAAACAATCCGCAATCCAGCGTGCTGACTCCAGTTGAGCACCACTTTCCTCATAAGCGTCAAACACATCCTGCCTTGTGATCAGATGGCCTTTCTTCCTTTCCAATGACCAGCCCTTCACCAGACATTTCTCCATAAAGCGTGCCCTGCCCAGCTTGCAATCTTGACTGGACGGGAAGCTGCCAAGAACATCCTCTCCTGTAATCGGATTGCCAGCACTGCTGCTCAACGGCACGCAAGAGAAAAAACAGTGCTGCTGAAACCGGGCGATGGCGAACTGACATTTATTGTACTTATCAGGTACCCTGTTATATTCGTCAATTATCATGTTGGGGGATATTTCTGTTGACCCAAGGGGGATACTTTTCTGCCAAAGCTTTTTAAGGAAGTATCCGGATCTCAGTGAAGAGTAATCGGATTGATACCGATCAAATACATCCAAAGCACTGATGGTTCGTTCATTAATGGTTATTTTATCCCAGTAGGCGCTCTCCAGTTTTTCTGGATTGATACGATCAAAAGTGCCTGTTCTATCGGTAGCAGCTGCCACGGCCACCTGCTTGCCACTCAACGTGGGGTTGGAACTGCAATCCTGCTTCACTGCCCGGCGTTTATTTTGAGTCCCCTGGTTAATAACGACAGCAAGACCGGGATGTCTGCCCCTATTGTCAGCAGCATTGGTCATAGGTAAGTCACAGTTCTTACGGTAGACATTAAGCATCTAGCCATTAATTTCAGGGGGGGTACTGGCTTCTGTTTGAACCACAAAGGACACAAAGAGCACAAAGGAAAAGAAAAGCTCTTCTTCGTGCTCTTTGTGTCCTTTGTGGTTCCAGCTCAAGACCCGCAACACGTATCAGCCAACCGCCAGCGCCCCTCAGCAGATGCTAAAAGAAAGATGGGGCAACTGTACCATCAGGAAGAATTTCTTAATGTCTACCCTAAGAGTCACAGCTACTCTCAACAGCCAGTCCGAGTATTTCCTGGTAACAAATTCCCATAAGCTCGCACTCAGAAAGAACCTCAGGGTCATCGTCCGAAGCTTTTCAATATAGATCAAATATGGAGATCAGAAAGGAATGTACGCAAGGCATGAATAACAATTACCAGATCTCAAGCATTGTAAAACCGGGGTTCCCGCTCCAGCAGCACGCCAAACTTCTCGTTAACTTTCTGTTGAATCATACTGGAAAAAGAGAGCACATCCTGACCAGTTGCACCGCCGTGATTGACAAGCACTAACGCCTGATTCTGGTAAGTTCCAACAGCCCCTTCCCGCTTTCCCTTCAAACCTGTCTGATCTATTAACCAGCCGGCAGCCAACTTCCATTTTTGCCCCACGGGATAGGCGACAATATTCGGATACAGTTTTTTCAGGTTATCCATCTCTTCCGGCAAAATCTCGGGATTTTTAAAAAAACTACCGGCATTACCAATCACCGCTGGATCCGGCAGTTTTTCCCGACGGATATCACAAACCGCCTGACTGATATCAAAAGCCGATGGGACATCATTGCCCAGCCGTTTTACAACAAGTTCTCCCAGCTGACCGTAACCAAGACGGGGCTTTAATACTGCATCAAGCTCCAAAATTACAGAAGTAATAATGTACTGATCAAGCTTTTCACCCTTGAATACGGAATCCCGATAGCCAAAACCGCATGCCTGCCGGTCGAAACACTCAATCTCTCCGGACTCAACATTCACAGCCTCCAGGGAAACAAAATAATCCTTCAGCTCAACACCGTAGGCCCCTATATTCTGGATAGGTGCGGCACCCACAGTCCCCGGTATCAGAGAAAGATTTTCCAGACCAAAGGCTTCATGGGTCAATGCCCATAGCACCAACTCATGCCAGTTTTCTCCGGCCCCGGCCCTGACCACAACGCGATTCTGGTCACGCTGCAAAACCGACCGCCCTTCAAGATTTATATGGATAACCAGGGCATTGAGAAACTCTCCCAATACCACATTACTTCCGCTACCAAGGGGGATAACAGGCAGTTTCTTATCCCTGGCAAAAGCCAGTGCTTCCAGTAATTCGGCCACAGTATGAGTTTCGACGTAATATCTGGCAGAAGCTAATAAACCCAGCGTGTTCTGGTGTTTAAGGGAGTAATTTTCGTGAATTTTCAGAGGGGAGTTCATGTAATAATTAATACGACAATATTTGGGAAGTTTAACCATTCGATAGCCACAGTGGCCGAAGCCTTTCAAGCCGACTCGCTAAATGGTCTTCTTTAAATGATCCAGCAACGCAAGCCCACCCAGCTCCACAAGGTTAAGAACCCGGGTGAAACCGTCATCGCCTCCATAATATGGGTCTGGCACTTCTGATACAGGCAAGTCAGCATAATCAAGAAACAACCGAACTTTGTGGGCATATTCCGGTGGGCAGACTTTTCTGAGATTCTTAAGGTTTGCTTTATCCATGGCCAGGATATGATCCTGCTCGACGAAGTCACTGGAGGATACTTGCCGGGAACGAATAAACGAGAGGTCATAACCATGATCCGCAGCATAAGCCATGGACCGGCTATCCGGCACACCACCCTTATGCCAACCACTGGTCCCTGCAGAATCAATCCTGATCCGATCCGAAAGCCCTGACTCAGCCACCTGGTGAGCAAAAACACCATGAGCTGTGGGCGACCGACAGATATTACCCAGACAGACAAACAGTACCTTAACCATGGTTACTTATACCCTCACCGCTTTCTCAATAGGTTCACTATTCCCTGTTGCCAGGCTCCCTGTTTCCAATAGCAGGCGAACCGCTGCCAGATCCTGCTCCGTATCAACCCCATGGGGTGGAGTTTCAACCGCTTCAGCTACATGAATGCGATAGCCGTTCCACATCAGGCGTAACTGTTCAAGAGATTCCATTTTTTCAATGGGGCTGACTCCCCAGGTCACAAAGTGATTCAAAAGTTCTACACGATAGGCGTAGATACCAATATGTCTCTGGAAGCACGCTTCAGCAGGTATTTTTTGTTCACCCGCGGCAAAATCATCCCGCGCCCAGGGAATAGGTGCGCGACTGAAATAGAGCGCATAACCCCTGGCATCCGTCACGACTTTGACCACATTCGGGTCGAAAACCTGCTCAGCCTGTAATAATGGGCTAGATAATGTGGCCGCACCGGCTTCTGGCGATGCATTAAGGTTCTTCGCCACCTGGTTGATGACCGAAGGCGGTATCAACGGTTCATCTCCCTGAACGTTGACAATGATCTCATCATCTTTCATGCCATAGATTCTGGCGACTTCCTGTAACCGGTCGGTTCCGGAAGGATGATCCGGCAGAGTCATGCACACTTCGGCCCCAAAGCCCTCTGCCACCTTCATGATTCGATCATCATCTGTGGCAATAATGACCCGCCGGGCATCACTGGCCAGGGCACGCTCATAAACGTGCTGTATCATGGGCTTTCCGGCAATATCAGCCAGAGGCTTACCAGGCAAACGGCTGGAAGCAAAGCGGGCGGGGATTACAACGGTAAAGCGAGAGCCTTCAGCCGATTGAAAGCCTTGAGTCATCAGGATGCCTCATCTAAACGTTCGTCAACAGTTAAGGTGCGTGCCTCGCCTTCCAGCATTACAGGAATACCATCACGTATCGGGTAAGCAAGGCCACAGGGTCTGCAAACCAACTCCTGACGATCCTTCTCCAGACGCACTTCCCCTTTACACAGTGGACAGGCCAGAATTTCAAACAGTGTCTTATCCATAATGTTTCTCTAAACAACCTTTATAAGCTCGAAGTGGCTGGTTTACGCGCTTCAATCATTGCCACCAGTTGCTCAATGCATGAGTCCGACAAATGGGTAGTCACTGGCAAGTACCAGTGACGCGCGTCAGCGAATTCACTGCATTTGACGGCATCCTTTGCCGTCATAATCACCGGCAGATCATCATTGAAAGTAATGTCTTCCGGTGTGAAAGCATGGTGGTCAGGAAAAGGATGCACAATCACATCAAATCCCAGTGAGCGAAGTGTATTAAAAAAACGTGTCGGGTTACCAATACCGGCCACACCATGAACCTGACCTGATCCCGGAGCCGGCTGAGAAACACCAGTCACTCTTACAGGCATCGAAGGTTCAAGGGAAAAATAGTACAGCTCTTTATCTCGCCCCGGCGGATTATCTCGCCCCGGCAGATTTCGCCCGAGAGCACTTTCCACTTCGTCTACTTTCATAGACACTGGAGTACTATTGGTATTGACCAGTATCATATCCACCGAGTTCATTCTTTCCGGTGGCTCACGCAGAGGGCCAGCAGGCAGACACAGCCGGTTCCCCAACAACCTTTCACCATCCAGTACCAATAGCTCAATGTGCCGTTGCAGATTATAGTGCTGCAAGCCATCATCTGCGATGATCAGATTACAATCTGTCTGACTACAGAGATATTGGGCTGCTTTTACCCGATCAACATCCACGACCAATGGCACATCCAACTGCCGGGCGAGCATAACCGGCTCATCCCCTGCTTCAGCCGGATCGCTGCCCGAAGTGACCAGCATAGGATAATCCCCGGATTCAGCACCAAAACCACGACTGACAATACCCGGCCTGTAACCTCTTTCCTGAAGTTCCTGCACCAGGGCTGCAACCAGGGGAGTCTTACCGGTCCCCCCCACAGAGATATTTCCCACCACAATGACAGGCACAGGCGGTGACCACCGGGACAAACGTAAATACCGCTGCTTTCTTCTTTCTGCCAGAAAGGTAAATAATGAGCTGAGCGGCTTGAGAATAAGAGTCCAGCCGCCTGAAGAGTTATACCAGGAGTCAGTGACTGACTGGCTAAAGCACTGCCACAGACTCACTGATCGGTCTCGGTATCTTTACGGGTGGTCATGCTCAGGTTAACGAAGCCCAACTGACCGGCAGCATCCATAGCGGTTACCACCGACTGATAAGGCGTTTTGGCATCTGCAGTAATAATCAGAGGCAGTTTGCTGTCGCCCTGGCTTACTTTGCCAAGAGCCCGCTTAATGGTATCCAGCTGCCTATTAACCAGCCCCTGCCCATCAATGGCAAAATCGCCGGATTTACTGATAGTAATCTCAATTTGCTTTGGCTGTTGCTGCAGGATTTCTCCGGAAGATTCCGGTAAATCAATGGCCAGATGAGTTTCCTTGGTAAAGGTGGTTGAGACCATAAAGAAAATCAACAGCAGGAACACCACATCGATCAAAGGTGTCATGTTCACAGACACCTCCTCCTGACTTCTCTGTCGTCGGAAATTCATTACTTCCTGACCTCACTGCCCAGAGCCGATGAGCCCTTACGATCACCCTGCAAAACTTCAACCAGTTTAATCGCATCCTGCTCCATAGCCACCACAAGCTCATCAATCCTGCGGGTAAAGTAGCGATGGAAAATCAATGCGGGAATGGCAACCGTCAGGCCGGCAGCCGTGGTGATCAGTGCCTTGGAAATACCGCCGGCCAGAACACCGGCATTACCGGTTCCCTCAACCATAAGTACGGTAAACACGTCGATCATGCCGATCACGGTTCCCAGAAGACCCAGCAATGGAGTAATGGCTGCTACTGTCCCCAGCGTATTGAGGTAACGCTCAAGGTCGTGAATCACCTTCCCTGCCTGTTCCTCAATACTCTCTTTCATGATTTCCCGACCATTGCGGGCATTACTCAAACCAGCAGCCAGAATCTCACCCAGTGGCGAGCCGCCTTTCAGCTGCTCCAGTTTTCTACTGTCCAGACCATTGCTTTTGATCCACTTCCAGACTTGTGAAAGAGTATTCTTTGGCGCAATACGCGAGGGCCGCAACGTCCAGAGCCGCTCGAAGATGATCGCCATGGCAATGACCGAAGACAATAGAATAGGCATCATCAGCCAACCGCCAGATTTCACCAGTTCGAACACAATAATCTTCCCTTACAATGACAGATTCATAAAAGCAGGAATGTAAGTCTCCACCCAACCGGCTTTCAAGGTTATTAGCATGACTGTATCACAGAGATTGGCGCCATTTAAGTAGAAAAGCCGTTGTCCGCTATCCGCTACCCGTTGCCCGTAAAAGCGCAGGCAAACCCGGCTTTTTCGGACAACGGACTACTGAAGTGGGAAGTGGGAAGCGGGAAGCGGTCTAGCGCCACCAGTAACGTGCGTGTTTTTTCCGGTAAGCAGAAATGGCTGGTTCGCCACTGCCGAGGATTAGAGACAGCGAGCCATCTGAAGCCGTGTTATAGATCCGGGCACCTATTTTCTGAAAACGCTTAACCGTTTCCGCCGTGGGATGGCCGAAACGATTGGCAAATCCTGAAGAAAAGATAACCGCTTCTGGCTGAACACTGGCCAGAAATTCCGGGCTACTGGAAAACCGACTGCCATGATGAGCTGCAACCAATACATTTGCTTTAAGGTCAGCGCCCTGATCAAGCAAATGCCTTTCTATACGTCCGCTGATATCACCTGGCAAGAGAATACTCTCGGAACCTGCCGTAATTTTCAGAACACAGGAAGCATCATTACTTCTGCGATAAACGCCCCCGGAAATCACTTGAAAGTCGACACCGTCCCATTGCCAATGATCACCAGCCTTACACCGGGTGAGCTTACCATTATAGTGTGGCAACTCAGTGCCGCTGACCACCGGAACCCCATCATATCTGGACAGTAACGGTAACAAACCACCGGAGTGATCTTTATCACCATGCGAGATCATAATTCGATCAATCCGGGTGACACCGGACAACGCCAATGCAGGAAAAATAACACTTTCTGCCGCTGACAAATGCTCAGAAAAGCGATCACCGGTATCATAAACCAGAAGATGCCGGTGAGTTTTTATCAATATCGAAAGCCCCTGACCAACATCAAGCACAGTCACCTCAGCCTGTCCTGTTGGCGGTAAATATTGCCCTGGAAACAAAAGAGGAAGAAGCAAGACCGGAGAAAGCCATCGTAAGCGTAAAGCCCCCGGTGAAATCAACAACAACATCCCCGCCATTGCCAGAATAATTGGAGGCCAATGAGCTGACTGCCTTGGCGGAATCAAGACCATAAAGTCAAAGACCCACTGAAGCGACCATTGAAAGCCTGTTACCAGAGCATCAACCCCAAACAGTATAAAACTGGCCACATCTGGCAGCAGAAACTGCAACAGCGCACTAAAGAGCAAAAGGGGAACAACACCAATACCAATAAATGGAATAGCGATCAGATTCACTAAAGGAGAAAATGGCGAGACAGGCTGCCCGTTCACCAGCAACAAGGGCGTTAAGATTAAAAATACCAGCCATTGAGGCTTAAATGCCTTTACTCGCCAATCCTGCACACTCTGACGCCCGGCCATCCCGAACAAAAGTGCAGCTACAGCAATAAAGGAATACCAGAAACCCTGACTGGTTACCGCCAGTGGATCAATAGTGAGAACGGCAGCAAGAGCCAGAAGCCAAAGTGTCAGGGGGGAGGCCCGAATGCCAAACAATGGAGCCAGCAGTGCAGCAAGTGTCATCACCAGAGTCCGTTGTACAGGAATGCTAAACCCTGCCAGCAATGCATAACAAAGCGCAAACAACATTCCAACAAATGCCTTGATAACGGGCAGCGGAAGTCGGCGCAGTGGTAAAGCGCCCGCTTTTCCCATTAGCGCTGCAAAAGAGAAACCCAGCCAGGCCATAAGACCAATATGAAGGCCAGAAATTACCATCAAATGGGTTGTACCGGTTTCATTAAACAGGCGCCACTGCTGAGCCGTAACCGCTGATTTATCACCCAGTAAAAGTGCAGCCAGAACACCCACGCTTTCAGGAGAAACCGTATTTACCAGCCATTCACGAAGCTCTGCCCTGATTTGATGGACAGGATATTTCGATAAAACACTACCCGAGAGTAAAGCCCCTGATCTTACATACCCAGTTGCCTGGATAGGCTGGCGTAATAACCAGACTTCATAATCGAAAGCACCGGGACTGGCAAAGCTGTGAGGTTGGCGCAGCCGAACCGTCATGCGCCAGCGTTCACCGACTTTCACCACTGGAGCTTCATACCAATTCAGCCTGACCTTTTTGGGGGATTGACCGGATTCATTTTGGCCAGATTCTTTTTGGCCTGGCTCTTTTTGCTCTGGCAGTGGACGATCAATATCAAAATCAAAACGGGTAACCGCACCATTTACTACCGGCAGACTGGCAATATAGCCTTGAATATCAAGGTCTTTTCCCTGGAGTCTGTCATCAAAACGGGTTATGAAAAAGTGTGCGGCATAAAACGAGCTGATCAACACTCCCATTATCACCGGAAGTAACCACCAGCGAAGCCGGGAACTACTGTTCGAAAAAAGAATCGAAAAAAGAACCCAAACTGAGAGGCCAAGTGCAGGGAGACTGATCAGCAGAAGCGCACAAAGGTTTAACAGCCACGATGCAAGACCGATTGTCAGTGATAATATCAGTAACCCAGCCGCCGGCTTTATTGTATAACGAGTATTTTCCACGTTGTTAACCACGTAGCCTTGCCTGCTGTTTCAGTGCATAATCCCCTGCTTTACGTTCAATCAGGTGCTCACTTTTTGACCCTGACTGACTCTCACCCTACCGTGATAAACCATTTTAAAAAATGGTCCGTCACAGCCGATGAAAAAGCAGCAAGCATAGATCAATTTCGGGCTGGAGCTGTGGTTCAGGGACAGGGAATAACCCAGGTTACGGTTTTCATACTGCAAAAGCTGGCGACCTCTGCAGACCATGAACTAAAGTCATAGCTGAGAATACTCACGAGTAGACGTAACAATAGCGCTATCGTTGTAAATAACGTTGTAAAACGTTGTAAAAAAAGTGGAAGGATATGGCGAGAAAACTGATTCAAAGGTATTTGCCGGAACCAAAGAAAATCAAGGAACATCGCCATCTTCGGTTTCTGGGTTCTGCATTACACAATGCAAACCTCTGGCAACTGAATCGTCGCTCTGCCGCTACTGCATTCTTTGTGGGCATTTTTGTTGCGTTTATTCCCATGCCCTTTCAGATGGTCCTGGCAGCCTGCCTGGCCATTGTCTTTCGTTGCAACTTACCGCTTTCTGTTGCGCTGGTCTGGATTACGAACCCATTGACCATGCCAGCGATATTCTATTTTACATACAAAATTGGCTGTTTTATCCTTCATGTACCGGTAAGCGATGCTTCCTTTGAACTTACCATTCAGGGTCTGGGTTCCGGCCTTGCCCGGGTGTGGAAGCCGCTTTACCTGGGATCGCTGGTGTCAGGTCTGGTGTTCGGTTTCACCAGCTACCTGTTGATTCGGGTCGTTTGGCGCTGGAATGTTGTGATCAACTGGCGCCAAAGAAATAAGCGTCGCTCCTGACCTGACCTGATTTATTAAACTAACCGCTATACGACACTTTCTTGAGATAACCCCCCATGCAAAGAAGTTTCCAAAAGCGCCAGCCAAAGCTGGAAGGCCGTGGTCTGCTTGAAGCCGTCACCTCCGATGGTCCTCACAACGAATGGCTGGGGATGCCCGACTACTACATCCATACCCTGACCGTGGCCGGCGAAGACTACAAATACCTGTCAGCTAATAAATTGCTGGATGTCAACATTGGTGACACTGTCGTGTTCAGGTATCAGGAAGTCGGCAAAACCGACAAAAAGGAAAAGCGTATCGATAAGCGCTCCCTTGGAATCTATATCGACCCCAGCCAGTACCTTCAGGAAAGCCCCTGAGATTTCACCAGACACTGAAATCGTCTGAAAGTTTCGCATCAGGGAATAACTCTTGATCCGAAACTTTCAGGCTGATCTTCAGCAACCCGGAAGATCAGCTCACCCATTGCTGAAAAACCCCTTTCCCACCTGCTGAGCAAGAAATCCGCTATTTTAGTGTGGACACTTATACCTAAACCACCTTCCGCTTTTATCTTTAAAAAAGACAAAAAACCGTAAAACTGATTTTTCTTCAAATACCGTGGAACTATTTTCCCAATTATCAGCCTAACCGTTACCTTAGCAAAATAGTCGTAAACCCTCGCCTTTAGGCCTTTAGGCTCTCGAGTCCTCGGGTCCGACAGGGCGGGGAGCAGTCACAGGCTTTCATCTTGACCACAAAGGTTACGCAAGCACCGCTATTTATCAACGGTTTCCAAAACAACTTGAACTAAAAAATCGCGGCCTGATTATAGCACCACTAATAAGAGAGGATTCTTTTAAAATGCTATATCACAGAAAATCCGTACGCAGCCATAAAAATAAAAAGCTTTTCATCGCGCCCGGAAAAACCATCACCTCAAAGTTACTGAAGCTCATATTTTTATTTTCAATTTTGTTTTTTAAAAATCACGCTTATTCGCTAACTAACTATACAGAAAATCAAGACTGGTATTACTCCATAAGCAAAAAAGCAGCACCTGTTGTAGCAAGGACTTTATTTTCCATTGACAGGCTACACTCGACATTACCTTTACTTTCATGGGCACTAAGAAGCAGCCTGTTAAAAACGCTACAGGTAGTTTCCCGTATAAACAACAGCTATACAGTCACCTATCAGGATATAAAGACAATCAATGACTATGCTAAAACCACAAAGCATGGCTACTACGAGATATCTTCCGGCGGCAAGAGACTGTATTTCATAGCGAGTGAAGACCTTGCAAACCAGCTGATTGCTCTCGAAGGACAGGAAACCAATAATTTCACTGACAGACGATTACGCTCGCTACAGAACTGGTTTCTATTGGAGAACAATCCGGTTGCTGCCAGAGATATGCAGCACCATACTTACGGAAGAAAACAATCTGAACTGTTCCATTATGCATTTGTGAGATTACAACATTTATCAGATATATCAGCATTATTTGTTAATACAAAAACATCTGGTTATCTATACGGACAACACGCTGAAGATTTGGTAAGCAATTTATTAACCCAGATATATTTCCAAATACTCTTTTCAAGCGTCACTCCCGCATATCCGGTAAATAGAGACATCCAAAAAAATGTGCAAGAGAATCACCATCAGATAAAAGCATTGTACGAACTACTTGAAGCGCACACCGGTAAATACAATCTAACGGCAAATATTCTTATAAGAGGCTACAAACCTTTCCCAAAAACACATCCGTACAGCAATATTCTACTGTTAGAAAAATTCTACAATATCCTATGCCATTTATATGAAGTACCCCCATCGTTCGAAGTCATTCAAGATGACTCTCACGACCTGACCGTACGAGAAACGATCGCCTTAAGGACAGTAGAGTTATTAAGAACCAACAATGCTGCCGTACTGCCAGTATTTGCCCCCTCGCTAACACAAGATATCCAGAACATTTCTCCAGAAGAGGCTCTCAATATTGTTTTTAATTTATTATCCTGGATTGATAATTCATTAAATATCAGCAATACCGCAATGAATTTCATCATTCACGTTGCAGAGCATTATAAGGAAAACCAGCACCTTGTTGATATGGATAAGCTCTTTGTTGATGAAGTTCATAACCTTCGTGCTCTGGCAACACTGTTTGCACGAAACGTCAACAGACCATTTTCGGTAACAACAACATCAGAAGCTGGCGAACACAGCCTATTGTTCAAGGCAGGTGATAAAATCTTGATAACCAACTCTATTAAAGGGCATGCCTTTGGCTATCAACCCAGGAAATGCCCATCCAGGCCTTACAGCACTTATATTCTTCCCAGGTTCCTTCACTACCTGCTTCAGAACTATCATGCCCGATTTGATGCCCGCTCAAGATTGATCCCGGAAAGTACAAGCTGGTTCTGGAATAAACTGGATACACGACCATTAACACTGGAACCCCGGCTTTAATTGAAATATGCATACCGATTTTTACGTTCAGAAACCACTCTATAAATTCATATAACAGCAGTTCCGGACGATAAAAATCACCGCAAAACCAAACTAAAAGTACTAACTATGATCATCAAAATTGCTACCACAATAGCATTGATCGCTGGGGTCGGGCAGCAGCGCTACCACTGCAAGACTTGCAATTCAACGTTTAACGCCTTTAACGGAACGTCTTTGGCAAGACTAAGACTCAGGCACGCTGAAAAATGGAACAACTACCCTCACAAGTATGATTTACACTCTTTCTTTAAATCGAGGTTGTTCGCCTTTTTGGAATGGCCCCCTGTTTTTTCTGAGCCTCGGAAACCATTTGAGAAGTTAAACCTTCGACTGTTTCCGGGTTAACTTGCAAACCGGATACTTCTGGCGACTGGGAAACATCTTTTTCATTGGTTTTGGCTAAAACAGGGCAACTTCTTGAATAAATCTCTTGCATAACCCAGTCAATGTCACCAACAAGTTTCCAGATCAAAATGTGAATACAGAGTTTAGAGCCGCCATACCCCAGATTTTCCTTCAGATGTTTGCAGGCATCAATGTAAGGTGGCATTTTTTCGTTATCAGGCAGCTTATCAAATAGTTTACATATTTTTTCGTCATTGAAAGTGATTATGCTTTTGTTGTAATAAGCATCGTCCTTACTTAAGCAGGTATACTCGGTTAGCACCTGATTTGCTTTGGCAAGACTATGCCAAGGTGTCAGCTTTAAAATACCCTTTAAAAGAAAAACATTGTCGTCCTGCATATATAAATTGATTTTACACCGTGCAGTTTTCCATTCTTTAAAATTTGTCGATTGATTTTCTTTGAATAAATCCACCCTGGGAACGAATATCGTTTCAAGGGCTGACAACAGAGATTCGATATCTTTTTGTTTTAATCTTGGCATAATTCCCATGAATAGTCCTATCGACACGTTTTTCTGATGCTGATCTTTTTCAGCAATTCTTTCCGGAGGTTTGGATGTGGCATATTTAAACTGTTCTTCTGCTACAAGTCTTGCGTTTACCCTGCCTTCATCTTTAGCTAACTTATCGTGACATTTTTTTTCCATCTTACTTGAAACTTTTATGGAAATATTTTCCAACCACTGGTTAGTTAGAGAAGGGAATTGTTCAGGATCTCCAGATTCGATAGCCATTTGGACAGGTTTTTCTGTCAGAATTTTTTCGAAGACATATCTTATACATTGAATAAGAAAAAAAGCGACAATGCTTTGATCATGAACATTGAGAGCCGCAGTTGACGCAATTAACATATCATTAATAGTTCCTTCGTTGTTAATCGTTTTTTCGCTATTTATTATTTTGAAAATATCATCATAATTTTTCCGGTAAAAACTACCTCTTTTTTTGTCAAAATATATGTCCACGAGCTTTTCAAGTATAATCTTTTTGTCAGTGACAAATGAGTTCAGAGTTCTCGTGGTTGATTTATTTTCCTGAGAGCTAGAGCGGTTAAATTCTTTCATCGCGAAAAGATCTGAGCAAATCTCGTTAATGGTATGTTTGATATCAGGAGTTGTCTTAAATGTATTTTTTATCAGGATGGACATTATAAAAATAAACAGCCCGGTGGTATTAGGGTCAAAGTAGATAGTTGATAACCCATCCTTGTTTTTTTTGAGCAGCTCTTTGTTAACGTACCCCCTAGCTTTGTTATGCACTATAATATCAAGGGTTAATAAAGCAAGTTTCTCAAACATTTCCAGCTCGGAATCCTTGAATTCATCTTCATATATCTCGTTTATGGGGGTATTTTTCAGCCAAAACTGAAGACTTTCTGAGGCAACGTTTTCTTTATGGCAAAGGACGTACGATGCTCGATAAACAGCCATTAAGTCTTCTTGTTTAATGTGTTCTGAAGTAAACCCCCTTAATGATTCTGTCATCGCTGGAATTTGATATTCGTTTAAATCCCGGTAGATAGGTAAATCTATCTTTGGGAAAAACTGTGGGATTCCACCAACCTTTGGGAAAAACTGTGGGATTCCACCAACAATCTTGCATTCCCTGCAGAAGCAAGGGTTCTGGCTTACCTGAACGCCTGTAAACATACGGTCTCTTGATTCATTCAGAGTGTGTTTTTTTACATACTTCGGTTTTAAATTCCTAATTTTCCATTCACTATGCATTTCCGCCTTGCCAGCCTGAAGCTGCAGACTTTGCCAAGCCTCGGTTATTCTCGTTTTTACTATCAAGTTTGATGTATTCATAATGAAAAAAGGTCAATGTGTATTTTTTGTTGGATGACAGATTATAGCCCAAATATTTCATTAAACCACAACAGGCAATCTTCTTTTAGCGGAGGGCTTTGTACGGGGTTGTACCATTCAGACAGCCTTCAAAAGAATTTAGAGGCTATACCGGTTATAAAATTTGCAGGAATTATCAGCTACTATCCCGCAAGGCCTGTGAATCATATCAATATGAGACTTACACCCTATGAAAACCGGGTCAGCAGGTATGGGGGCAATCATACCTGCCTGGAGGGTTTCGAGGTTTTGCAACAACCTCTTTCGCGGGAAGGACGATGGTAAATTCTTAACTGTAATCACCCTCGGGTAACACTTTAAATTACACCATCAATCGAGGGCCTTGTTTATGCTGGAACAAGATTCCCATCTTCCAGGCGTAACGTCCTGTCCATCTGCCGGGCAAAATCCATATCGTGAGTCACCACTATAAAACTGGTTGTCAGCTTTTGACTGAGAGACTCCATGAGTTCATGGATTTTACTGGCCGTATGGGGGTCAAGATTGCCCGTTGGTTCATCCATCAGTACAAGGTCTGGCCTGGCCACCAATGCCCGGGCAATAGCAACCCTTTGTCGCTCCCCACCAGATAACTCCGCCGGTTTATGAGCCGCCCTTTTCGACAAGCCTACCATGCCGAGCATTTTCTCAGCTCGATTGCTTGCCTGTCGAACCGACACCTCCTTGCGCAACAACAGCGGCATGGCAACATTTTCCAGCGCCGTAAATTCTGGTAACAAGTGATGGAACTGGTAAACAAAGCCCAAGTGTCGGTTCCGAAGCTCACCCTGCTGATGCTCTGAAACATTCATCAGTTGCTGACCGCAGAGAAGCACCTCTCCGCTTGATGGGTGATCCAATCCCGCCAACAACTGCAGCAATGTTGTTTTACCGGAACCCGATGAACCAACAATTGCCAACCTTTCTGAAGGCATCACCAGCAGGTCAATGCCTTTCAGAACTTCCAGTTTTTCAGGCCCTTCCGAAAACTCTTTGGTAATTTTCCGGCACTCAAGCACAGCTTTTTTAACTTCCGGCATCACTTCCGGCCGTATTTCAGAATTATTCATAACGCAGAGCCTCTGCTGGCTGGATTCTTGAGGCACGCCACGCCGGATAAAGGGTTGCCAGGAAACTCATCAGCAAACCGGAAATACTGATTACCGCAACATCCTGCCACATCAACTCTGAGGGCAGATAGCTGATAAAGTAAACGTCCGGACTCAGGAAGTGAATACCCAGAAGCTTCTCCAGGGCACTGACAATTCCAGAAACATTCAGCGCACCTGCAACGCCCAGCGCAACCCCCAGAAGTGTACCAATCACTCCGATTAGAGATCCCTGTACCATAAAAATACCCATAATCATTTTCGGGCTGGCGCCAAAGGTTCTGAGTATCGCAATATCGCCCTGCTTGTCGGTCACCACCATTACTAATGTGGAAACAATGTTAAAGGCAGCTACCGCAACAATCAGGGTCAGCAGAAGCCCGACCATGGTCTTTTCCATCTGGATAGCCTGAAATAAACGTCCATGGGTACGTGTCCAGTCTTGAACGTAGTAACGCCCTGGCAAGGTGACCGCAACATCCCAGGCAAGTTTTGGCGCAGCAAAGAGGTCATCCATTTTCAGGCGAATACCGGTAACACCTTCAGGCACCCTGAGAAAACGGGCCAGATCTTCTTGGTGGGTATAGGCCAGGTTACCATCTACATCAGCGCCAACAGAAAAAGTACCCACAACCGTAAAACGTTTGAGCCGGGGTAAAACGCCTGCCAGGTTAACGCTGGCTTCCGGCAACACCATGGTCACTTTATCGCCAACAGCAACCCCCAGGTAGTTGGCCAGAATCTCCCCAAGCAGAATACCGAACTCGCCCGGCTTCAGATCTTCCAAAGCGCCCTGCTTCATATGATCGGAGATAATGGATACCTTTCTCTCATAGGCAGGGTCAACACCATACACCAGCGTTCCCCGGACCTGGCCACCATTGGTCAGCATCCCCTGGGCATCGACAAAAGGGGCGGCGGCGGCAATGCCCTCTTTTTCAGGGATTGTGGTCACCAGTTCTTCCCAGTCTTCAATACCACCGCCAGCCGCTGTAATCGTGGCATGGGGAACCATGCCCAGCACTCGCTGCTTGAGTTCGCGGTCAAAACCGTTCATCACTGACAACACAATAATCAGGACAGAAACACCCAGGGTCAGTCCCACCATGGAGGTTCCCGAGATAAAGGAAATAAAGTGATTCCGTCGTTTAGCGCGGGTATAGCGCAAACCTATAAATAGAGGTAATGGTCTAAACATTTATGCTGCCAGTTCTGCCTGTTTCCCTTAATTTCCTTAAATGGTCACTAAAAGAAAACACGCTGTGCTGTATCAGTGAGGACAAGATTTCTATTATGCCATAAACACTGGCGAATCCTGTTGAATTTTCCTGACCTTTGCATCCGTTTCTGCCAACAGCACAACACTGGGTACAGTACCGATCAAATCGGTTTAGCCATTTTGGCCTGACCGGTAACTCCTTATGGACAGAATCATGGTGAGTATTTAATCTTTTTAAAGATTCATTTAAGATGAACCTTATGTACAGTAAACCGTATTACCCAGATACGTAACAACGATTGCTGACCGCAGACACCGTAAATTTGAAGGTGCAATGACATGATACAACCCAAGCCGATCAGCTTCTCAGAAGCTGAACGATTGAGTGTCATCTTTGATTCTGAGAATCGCGAAGAGTGGCAGGGAACATCCCATATTCTTAACACCCTCAATCTGCGACCCGATATGGTGGTGGCCGATGTGGGAGCAGGTACCGGGTATTTTACCCACCTGTTTTCTGAATTATTGCCTGAAGGCATGGTTTATGCTCTGGATCCTGAGCCCAATATGATCAGTTATATGGAGAAGCGGTTTGCTGATGGCGGACAAACCAATATCCAGCCCAGGGTTTCTGAACATTTGGATCCTCGCCTGCCTGCGGGACTCGATGTGGTTTTTCTCGCCAACGTCTATCGTTTTATTAAGCAGCGGGAAATGTTTCTTGCCAACCTGTATAAACAGGTCAGCCATGGCACGTTAATTATGTTTGTAGACTTTCGAGGCAGCCATGCCCGGGTATCACCTCATCAAGCCATGAATGAAGTCACTCAATCCGGATTTGTAATTGAAGACATGGATATAAATGGCTGCCCGGACCACTATATTTTACGCTTCAGGAAACCATTAGCAGCCTGAATTAAGGCTTATGGAGAGGCTATGAGTCATCAGCGAATTCCTACTCACTGGACCATTCAACGCTCAACCCCATTCTTTACCAGAGAGAATGTGCCCCGGGCGTTACTCACCCATCACAATACGGCAGCAGGCGTATTCGGACAGATCTGTGTTATGGAAGGCGTTGTCACTTATTTTGGTTTTCCTGATGAAAACAGTGAAACGCCCGAAGTAGAGGTTGTGATTAAAGCAGGCCAGTTTGCCACCAGTCCTCCGCAGTACTGGCATCGTATTGAGTTAAGCGGGGATGCTCAATTCAATATCAACTTCTGGTCAGACCCGGATCATAGAGGTGAGCAGCTGTATTCCACCCGGTAACGGTGTACACCCGCTGGTAATTTATCAGCGGGTACTCAGGCAGAAACGTCAAGATCCAACAGGTGGATCAGCTCCTCGCGGTTACCAAAAAGGTCGGCCAGCGTATATTTATCCAGTACGCCAAAAAATGCCGACATGGGCAAGCGACAATACGGTGTACTGCAATCAATCACCTTCAGGCTGGCTTCCATATCCCGCACCACCGGGCCAATATTGATTTGCTCCGGAGGCATACCCAGCTCAATACCGCCCCCATTTCCCCGGACATTACGCAGATAGCCCAACTCTTGATTCAAACCGAAACGAGCGCAACATTCGTTGTTATGATCCTGACCCTGGCCTGCGTCAAATTCAAATTCAATAAGCTGGCATTTGGTGATATAAACGGGATTCCGCGTCTACTGAATGTCGGTCAGTGTAACGCTGCCTACTCTGCCATTCAGCGGGCACTTGCGCTGGCGGATGCCTTTGAATGTGGCGTGAACGATCTTCCACTAACATTGATTCTGTCCTGGTTTGAGCAGAAGGCCATTGTGATTCTGCTTTTGCTGCTGTCGCTGGGCATAAAAAATATCCATGTTGGACCTACGGCACCGGCATTCCTGACGGATAACCTGTTGAATTTACTGGTCGAGAAGTTTGACCTGAAACTGACGACAACTGTTGAACAAGATATGAACGCCATTCTTAACGCAGGATAATGCCTCATGGGAGGGAGTGCCTCATGGATCTCCTTTCCCCCTTTTGTCCAGCGTCTCGCTGTTTGTCACCAGAGATTCCGTATACTGCCAGAATCCCCCATACGCCTTCACTGTACTCCCTCGTGAAGTATCGATAAAGCAATCATACCCGTGTAAGTAATAACTGATTTTTTCCTTAAATTTAGTTGAGGAAAGTCCATATACATGAAGCTTTCTGGATACTGTTGTGACTAAATGATCAAGTGACAGACTTTCTCCCTGTAAACAGCCGGTGATCAATTTCACCCAGGTAAGGTCATCGTCTCCCCTACCTATCTCCTCACGCCATACAGAAAAAGGTTTTGCCGGGTCAGCATTTACTGGTTTGCCTGGACACGCTGTGTACTGTCTGTCTGCCTTACGTCTGTCTGCCTTACCACTATCCCATTTCATAGTTCTGGAAGGTGCGGAAGGACAGCACAAAGAGGATACTCGTTGATGTTTTTTTAGTTCGAATGGATATCTGAATGTCTTACCACAGATCACCCCTTCACTGCTCATAAGACACCGTCGATTACTTAAAAATGTGTAAACCCTGTTTTTCGAACGGTCAACATTGGAGGCGGTGTCGTCAGTTCGCCATTCGACGAGCTTTCGAGCTAATGATTTTTGATCTTCAATATTACCGTGCATTGATCGAATGTGATCGAAAAGATCATGTAAACGATTCATCTCCCCCCTGCCTCTTTTATGATTATCATTGGATACGTTAACAGAGCCCGTGGAATCCTCGAAAACCCGTTGGCAAAGAGGACATGGATATTGTAACTGCTCACTGTTTGGTGGCACAGTTTCAGTACTTGAACTTTTCTCAACAGTTTTACCGGGCTGCAGAGGAGGTCTGCTAATTTCATCCGCCAAATTTTGCGTAGCTACTTGTGCTTGATATTTTCCATTCTTTTTTTTCCATTTCAAATTTAATTCAGTAAAAGATAGACTGCCCACCACCATTTTATTTGGCTGATTTTCCTGAAAACTAAATATCATATCGCTGCTATTTCTGGCTCGCTCCATCGCCAGTATTGCCTGCAGTTTTTCAGCTTGCTTCCCTGCTTGCGGATCATCACTCTGCACCAATTGAAGCACCTCATTTTCTCGCACAGGCTTCTGGCTCTGCCCTTTAAGGGCCATATTTTCTTGCACCTCAGATTGCCAGTTATCTTTGATACTGCGATAGCTTGCTTCCAGAGCCTCGAACTGTTTTTTCTGCGATTCATATTGTCCCTGCACTTCTGCCAGTTGAGCCTTCAGATGGGCAACCTCCTGGTTCGCCTCCTGCTGTTCGTAACTGGGGTCACAAAAAAAATCGATTTCTGACAGAAGCTCAAGAAAATCCGCTTCATTCTTTGCCAACTCATTTGTACGATCTGTATTCTCCGGTAACGGGTTGTTTTGATCCTGATATTTTTCTCTGGTTACTCCTTCCATTTGCCTCCCCTGTGCGCCCAACTGGCAGCCCCCACCCATAGTTGACCGAAAATTATTTCCGAACTTCCGCGTCTTTGCCGGTGGTTGAGATACACCATCCTGACACATGCTGAGAAGGTCACAGGCATCCAAGTCGGCTGCGTTCTCACTATCAGTGGATACGATAGAGTGGCCTGATTCCACAGCTTCGCTTAACCCGGTTGTTTCCGGAAAGAAAAAAACCAGATTTTTACTATTTAGTTCAACAGTGTCATTCTGGTCTATTGAAAAACGACTACCTGAAGCAGCCGTCATCTGCTGGTTTGAATCGATAACAGGAATATCTTCAGTATGCGCAGTACCGTCATTAATGATTTCTTCAAAATCACTCAACAATATACAAGTGTCGCAATAAGCCAGTGTTACCGTCCTTTCACGAGGATCCTGATTATCGGTAGAGTCCGAACTCCCCTCATCCTGATCCAATGTCCAGAGGTCCGCCGACTGACCGTGATAAGGGCAAACTTTCCTGTAACTCCAAGCCTCTGAATGATGGTTAACAGTACCTTTAGATGTGTACTGCTTGCCGGTACTTGTGGGGAAGCCCCATACTTGTGAGGGATCCATATAAGTCTATCCGGCATGTCTTTGACAGAAAAACCCTATATTTTTACCCATTGATTTTTTACAACCTTTGGAATTCAAAGACATCAATATTCCATATTAGCTCCATTCTGAAAAACTACCAGCACCAGCATAGGAATAAGGCAGACCTCACCGATGACCAGAACTTTATTAAAGACATTGTTGAACTTTTTATCAGTAACCCTGATTACTGTTATGTTGCCCTTTACTGCCAAAGTCGCTGCCAATGACTCTTCCCGGGAAATCCAACGCGCCGATGGCACCATCATGATTCCCGTGGGCAGTCAGTCCCATCAGCTACGCCAATCGCTGTCTCTGCCAGAACATGGGCAGACTATGGAAATGGTTAAAGAGATGTTGGGAGTTCCCCAAAAAACAGATGTCATTGGCGAGCCAGTGATCACTCGCTGGCATTACCCGGAACATAACCTAACCATCTATTTTGAAAGTAACCGGGTTCTGAGATCTGTAGTTAATAACACCCCACAACTTTAAAGTAACTTCTTGCGAAACTGCCCCGGCGGCATACCAAAGTAACGTTGAAATGCTTCATAGAAGCGACTGAGTGAGCTGAAACCACAGGCATAACCTATATCAGCAATGGGTCGCTCACTGTCCAGAAGCAATATCTGGGCCTTTTGCAGCCGTTGAAATTGCAGATACTGCTTTATGGATACCCCCATCACACTGGTAAAAAGATTGGTCGTATAATTTTTATGCAAGCTCAGATGTGCGGCAATATCTGCCGTTGAAATAGGCCTGTGAAGGTTTTCACCGATGAAGTGAATCATGGTAGATACATGATGTACACCTTTCAAACGGGCATTTCCCTGGTGAACTGAAACCTGATTATTCAGCCATTGATCGCCCTCCTCCTGATCTTCTGCAATACCGAAAGAAACACGCTCAGGGTGATCCCAACCCAGAAGACTAACTCTTTTCAACAGAAGTGATAGCTCAGCAAGAATAATCTCTTTCAGTTCCGGGTTATCACTCTTAAAGTCCTCATACCAGCGACGTAGCCTCATCACCAGAAAGTCATGATCCGGTTTCACCAGAGCAATAAGCCCTGTCATAACCTCCTGCCTTAGTTGTTCTGCCAATGGCCACTGAAGAAATTCCGGCAACGGTATATAGAGGTTATAAAGCATCCCCTCTCCCTGAATATCCACCAGTCGATGGGGCATATTGGCCCAGAAAATAGCCAGCCGGTTTTCAGGAATATGCTGTATTTGTCCATTAACAATATAGGTAGCAGAACAATTCAACAGATAGTTCAGCTCCACATGGCCGTGTACATGACCACTGCCCATAATATAAGGGGCCCGATTTTCAATATAGAAAATATCGCCCTGGATATCTGAAATAGATCCGGGCATAGGAACAACACCTTCTGTCCCCGTTGACTCTCTGATAGATGAAATATGACGACTACCCACAACTATTGATCCTCATCAACACCCGGCCAGATGATAACTGCAACCCCCGGTAAAATCTTTGTTTTCGGGAAAAACTGATGAAAAACCGTAAAAGAAACCACTCTGTCACTGCCATTAAAATGTTCACCAACAATGATTCAACAGGCATCTGAAATGCCTGAAAGAGGTAGACTATGAGCATCCTGATCACCGGAGGCGCTGGCTACATTGGCAGCCACACCTGTCTGGAATTACTCAACGCAGGTTATGACACGGTAGTTGTCGACAACCTGTGCAACAGCCATAAAACATCGCTGGAAAAAGTCCGGAAGCTGACAGGAAAAAAACCGGCCTTTTACCCCATTGATATTCGCGACAGAGATGCACTTCGCACTGTATTTTCTGAGCAATCCATAGAAGCGGTCATTCACTTCGCTGGATTGAAAGCGGTGGGCGAGTCTACCCGGATTCCGCTGGCCTACTTTGATAACAACGTCAGTGGCACGGTAACACTGCTGGAAGTCATGGCAGAGTTTGATGTTCGACATCTGGTCTTCAGTTCATCCGCAACGGTCTATGGTGACCCCCATGAAGTGCCTATTAAAGAAGACTTCCCGGTGGGCAAGGTCACCAACCCATACGGCCGCAGCAAGTTTATGGTTGAAGAGATTCTTCAGGATACCGCTGCCTCTGATGAGCGCTGGAACTTCAGCATCCTTCGCTACTTCAATCCGGTAGGCGCTCACGAATCCGGCATGATTGGAGAAGACCCCAGTGGCATTCCCAATAATCTGATGCCCTATATTGCCCAGGTTGCGGTTGGCAAATTGCAGCAGTTGAATGTTTTTGGCAATGACTACCCTACCCCGGATGGCACCGGTGTCCGTGACTATATCCATGTGGTCGATCTTGCCCTGGGGCATCTGGCTGCACTGAAAACCCACTGGATCGATCAGGGAGTCCACATCTACAACCTGGGCACGGGTACCGGCAGCAGCGTACTGGATATGCTTCACGCCTTTGAAAAAGCCTGCGATAAACAACTGCCTTTTGAGATTCACCCCCGCCGTCCCGGTGATATTGCACAATGTTACGCCCACCCGGGTTATGCAGAACAAAAGCTGGGATGGAAAGCCACCCGCACCGTTGAAGATATGACCCGGGATACCTGGCGCTGGCAGTCACAGCACCCCAACGGCTTTAACGAATAAAACCGCTGTCCGCATCCCGCTGCCCGCAACCCGAAAAAGAAAAGATTGTCTTTTTCGGGCAACAAATAACCGAAACAGGTAACCCAATGACGCAATTCAACCCTGTGGATCACCCACACCGTCGCTTTAACCCACTTATTGGCGACTGGGTACTGGTATCACCTCATCGCGCCAAACGCCCATGGCAGGGTCAGATAGAAAAAACGGCATCCGGCGTTCGTCCTGTGCACGACCCCGACTGCTTTCTCTGCCCACGAAATGATCGCATCACCGGTGACCATAATCCGGACTATACCGATCCTTATGTATTCCCCAATGATTTCCCGGCTCTGCTGACGGATACACCAGCAGCAACCAGTGATTCTGACCTGTTTCAGAGCAGTGCTGCCAGGGGTGAGGCACGGGTTATCTGCTATTCGCCAGATCACAGTAAAACCCTGCCACAGCTGTCTGAACAGGAAATTCGCAAAGTGGTAGACACCTGGGCTAACCAGGTGATTGAGCTGGGCGAGACTTACCCCTGGGTACAGCTGTTTGAAAACAAGGGGGCGGTAATGGGCTGCTCAAACCCTCATCCCCATGGTCAAATCTGGGCCAGCAACTTTCTGCCTAACGAGGCCCGCAAGGAAGACGACAATCAACGTCAATGGAAGCAGGAAAAAGACGTTAATATGCTGGTTGACTACGCCCTGCGGGAATCAGAGTCCGGCGAACGCACCGTGGTTGAGAATGACCACTGGATTGCAGTTGTACCCTTTTGGGCTGCCTGGCCATTTGAAACACTGTTACTGCCCAAACGACATGTGCTGCGCATGCCTGATCTGACGGAACAAGAGCGGGATACACTTTCCTCTATCCTGAAAAAGCTGACGACAAAGTACGACAACCTGTTTCAAACATCTTTCCCCTACTCCATGGGCTGGCATGGTGCGCCCTGCCATCAGGGTGAAGGGGCTTCCGATGATAGTCACTGGCAACTGCACGCCCATTTTTATCCACCTCTGCTGAGATCAGCCACCGTCCGTAAATTTATGGTGGGCTTCGAAATGCTGGCAGAAACCCAGCGTGATCTCACTGCCGAGCAGGCCGCTGCCCGTCTGCGGGAACTGCCTGAAAAACATTATCTGGAAAATTAATCACTATTTTGGAATATGGAAAGTGGAAAGCAAAATGAACCAACAGCAAGCGCTGACCGAACTGTTTGGAAAAACCTTTGGCCATCAGCCAACCCACTATTTTCAGGCGCCAGGCCGGGTCAATCTGATCGGGGAACACACGGACTACAACGACGGTTTTGTGCTGCCCTGTGCCATTGATTATCAGGCCATGATTGCCGTATCCCCCAGGGATGACCAGAAAGTGGTGGCAACCGCTCACAGTTATAATGGCCAGGTTTCCGAATTTGAACTTTCATTGCCAGTACCTCATAGCGAAGAGGCTTTCTGGAGTAACTATGTTCGTGGCGTTGCTACCGTCCTGATGGAAAAAGGAATGAGCCTGAAGGGTGTCAATATTGCCATTATTGGCAACGTTCCCCAGGGAGCAGGGCTCAGCTCATCAGCCTGTCTCGAAGTGGTAACCGGCCTGACACTGACCAGAATGTCCGGACTGGATGTCAGCCTGAAAGAGCTGGCACTCATCGGCCAGAAAGCTGAAAACCAGTTTGTTGGTTGCAATTGCGGCATTATGGATCAGATGGTTTCAGCCTGTGGCAAGGAAGACCACGCCATGCTGCTGGACTGCCGATCTCTGGACACACGTCTGGTATCCATTCCTGAAAGTGCAGCGGTAGTGATCATTAACTCTAATGTAAAGCGCGGCCTGGTAGACAGTGAATACAACACCCGCCGTACACAGTGCGAAGCAGCAGCCGAACACTTTGGGGTCAAGGCTCTCAGGGATATAACTGTTGAGCAGCTGGAAGCCGCACGGAATGACCTTGACGAACTCACTTACCGCCGGGCCCGTCATGTGATCACCGAAAACGAACGAACCCTGGCAGCAGCAGAAGCTTTAGCCATAGGCGATCTGGAAACCATGGGGGTTCTGATGGCAGAGTCCCACGCCTCCATGCGGGATGATTTTGAAATTACCGTAACGGCTATTGACGGTATTGTTGAGATCGTTAAGGCAGTTATTGGCTCTGCCGGTGGTGTCAGAATGACTGGCGGTGGTTTTGGCGGCTGTGTTGTAGCACTGATTCCTGAAGAAAAGGTCGATGCTGTCAAACAGGCTGTCCACCAGCACTATCCGGAATACTCCAATGGCCTGACAGCAGATATCTATGTCTGCCGTGCTTCTCAGGGGGCTGGACAACTGTAATGTCTCCATCCTTGAGTAAGGGCTTCCACCAGGAAGTCCTTACTCACTCTGACACCCAACCGTCATACCCGCACAGGAGGCTGTTGCAAAAGCCTCTTTTGACGGGCATCAGTCTCAGTATAAAGTCGTCTATTTTAGTGGTGAATTTTGTATGGGACTGAACCCCCTATGCCACCATAGTTGTCGCCTCTTCTGATCCAGACACAAGCGTCAGGGACAATGAGTGAGTGGTGGATCAACCCTGTGAATTTATATGAATTCCACGCAGAGTCTGGGAACGAGGGAAGTTGCCTTTGCTCTCATGGAAATTCGTAGAGGCACTGCGTCAAAATCATTCCCGGGCTCTGCGCGGGAGCGTAACGTACCCGATAGGCATACCACGGGGATCATGGGAACGAGAAAGACTTACGCATCGGGCAGGGTGTGCAAATGGCCGATTTCTTCAGCAATGAGGCCGATGATAATATCGTATAATTCATCAGCATTTCTTGCATCAAACACATTGCCTTTTCCAGCACAGGTTTGCAGGTTAGGGTTGCTGGTAGCATTATAATCAACACCAACAACCGCTATTGTTGATTGAACTGGAATACCATCCACTTCCTGCGTATCAAGCGTTGTTCTTATTTCGCCACAGTAATCAACACCATTAAGTTCTTCATGAACCCAGTCTGCGGTTTTGTTATAAACATCTCCACTATCATCTCCATCGGATAAAATAATAATAAGACGCCTTGCATTCTTACCTTTACTAACTATCTGTGCTCCTCGAATAATACCCTCATAAATAGCTGTTCCGCTGTTAGCACTCATTCCTGTTATTGCATCGCTTATGTCATTCATTACTTCTGTCAGGTTAATTGTGTGAAAGTCACCACCGGAACCAGAACCATTCGCACATGATTTTTCAATAAATATGTTTTCCTTTGTTTGTGATATGTCTACCTTTTTCCTGAACAACTTCCCTGTAGTCATCACTTGAGTTATTTGACATGTCTTCCTTGTATCTTCCTTAGTATATAAATTAAAAGGCACTAACCCTAATGTGCTATTTCCTTCACCTTCGTGAGCATATGTTTCTAATTCTTCAGATACATCTTTAACAACACTTTTCAGTACATCAATTTTTTTTTATTACCTGCTGCACGCCATCTATCATTCATAGACCCCGAAAAATCCGCCACCAACACCACATCAACTGCCCCACCCTGATACTTACGAGAGGCAAAATCAGCTTTGAAATTCACTTCAGGATCAAAGCCAAACTGATTGCTTTCACTTTTCGGGAACCAGCTCAAATGGGTAGTATCCACCGTTACTTGATACTCAACAAACCCGGAGTCCTCACCAAGCCCGGTTTCATTACACTGATCATTTTCGCTGCAATCTAATCGTTTAACGCCAACCGTCACTCTGCTCTGCTTACCTTCCAAATCAGGTACCAGTGTTAACAGATACTTTTCTGCAAGGGCTTTGCCTTCTGCTTCCGATACACTGTCCTGAGCACTCACTGCCAGGGTGGCCACTTCTGCCGCATCTGCAATCTGAGCCTTAAGCCGCAGGTAACGCCCTCCCTCAATAGAAAGAAACATAAATCCAACCAGTACCGGCAGCATCAGCATAAACATAATTGCGGCGGCTCCTCGCTGATAACGAAGGAATCGCCGATTTACAGTGTTCATGATTACCTCCTTTTCATTCGCACTTATAGCTATTATTTGCCCATAGCTGTTTATTCGCTCATGGCTGTTTATTCTTCACCGCCCCAACATCACAGAGCTGGCACGTATCAAACTGAAATCCTTATCGATCAGGTCGCCATACCAGTTCTGACCGTCATAACATAGTGTGACCTGATAAAGCGTGGGGGCTCGCCCCCAACTGGTTTCCAGATATAACTCAGTCATATTTGCCAGTGAGGAGGTGGATGCACAGCCCTGAAGCCCTTTATGAAATTCATTAGCATCTTCTTTCAAACAGGGAGAAGACCCTTCACAATCTGCATCAGTGAAAATCACCTGCTCCAGGTGCATTCCAAATGAACCGGGTTCAAAACTGCTCATGGTTCGGCGCAGAGAATTACTCAGTAACGTATAAAGCTGCGTCACCTGTTTATCCACAATTTCGCCACTTTCATCGTAAAGCTGGGTGCGCTCTTTGATCACATTAACGCCTGAATAGCTCAACCGTTGTAAGTGCCCCAGGGTGTTTTCCTTAACCACAATATCGGATAAAAACATGAGAAACAGAGCTATGATTGATCCCACCAGGGCAAACTCAACCGCAAACACACCCTGCTGTTTTTGTCTGTTGAAAACATCAGATCTATGATTAGCCATTAAATGCTGACCTCTCATATTCCTGGATAGTGATGACTTCCCTGCTAATAGTCATGGGTTTATCCGGATCAATAAACAAAGAAATAAATAGTGGCTGGTAAGGATAGGAAACCCGGTAAATGGCTATAGGGGAGTCCTCAGCAGTTGGTGTTTCATTGCAAAAAGGAAGGGCATCTTCGCCATCGCAGGTTTCATCGGCAAGGGCATCCACGGTTTCGTAATAATGAGTAGAAAAACTAATCTGTTCCACATCAATAAACGAACCCCACAGAGAGTCAGACTCCTGAATGGCATCCCGAAACACGTCACTATAATCGTCACTTCTCGATGCTTTAGCATTGCGAGCCGCTTCAGTCACCGAATAATCCATCAGCGCCGACACAAACCCCATATAACTCACTTCCATCCAGAAGAAAATCATCAATAAAAAGGCAAACAACCCAAGGGCTGTTTCAATGGCGACAACGCCTTTTTGTTTTGACTTCTTTTGTTTTGACAGCTTTTGCTTTAACCGTTTCATAATTATTCTTCAGATTCTGATAAACGCCGGGGCTCCATGGTTGAAATAGCCCGATATAAATCCATTCTCTCTTGTTCTGTTTTTGCGCCTGTGTATACCGACTTAAACTCCTCATACATCCCCCCCTGCACCAGGGCGACTACCAGATTTGCAGTAACCCTGTCGTCTGCCTGACCCGTGTTGTATAACGGCATAAGGCGTTCCACCGCGCTGCGATAGTTTTTTTCGAGAATGTCTATCATCGCCAGATTGTTCATCACAATGGCATCATCCAGCATTCCCTTACGAGCCTTGTGGAAAAAACGTTTTGCTTCGCTAAAATACTCCATATCCGCATAAATCAGCCCCAACTGGTTGGCGATACGAGGGTCTTTGGCATCCTTTCCCATAGCATCTACTGCAGCCTGCAGTGCTTTGCCCTGCTGATCCAGAACCAGAAAAGCCCTGGATTGCAGTAACAGGATGCTGGCATCAGCCCGACCGGCTTCGATAACCGGGTTGATATAAAACAGCGTGGATTCAGCATCATAAGCCTCCAGATAAGTCACACCCAGCTGGTATCGGTTACTATCTGCAGTCTGTACGTCACTGGCCGTTTGTAACCGGTCTTTATACAGTTCAATCAATCCGGCATGGTTACCGGCCGCTTTCAGCAGCGGCTCATTAGCCACCGGACCTGCCACAGGATCAGAACCACCGCTATCTGCGGCAGGAACAGAAGCACAACCCTGGAGCCAAAGAACAGAAAGAGTAAGCCCAATAACAACAACATGGCGAACCTGACCAGTAACATTCTGGTATTTATCCATTGCTCATCATCCTCATGATTCCCGGAGCCGTGATAAGGATGACGATAGGGAACATAATGAAGAGAATCAGTGGCACTGACATTTTTGCCGACAACTTACCTACCTTCTCTTCAAGCTCCAGCATTTCTACTTCCCGCAGATTGGCTGACAACCGGGTCAATACATCAAAAATTGAGCTGCCATACTGCAAACTCTGGCTAAGCGTATAAGAAAAGCTCCGAACCTGGTTGGTGGGAAACTGTTCTACCAGCTCATCCAGGGCGCGCTGCATACCTGCAATCCGGGAAACTGAATCCACCCGTTTCATCACAAAGGCAAGATCTTTATCGAAGCTTTTCAGTTCATCCCCAAGGTAGGAGACAGAAGCCTCAATAGTCATACCGGTTTGAACACAGACCGCCATCAGGTCACACACATAAGGCAGTTCGGCGGACACTTTCCGGATGCGCTTTTTCTGACGATGATGCAGCCACATATCCGGCAACAGAATGACCACCACCATACCTGCAAAAGCAGCGGCGATTTGCTGAGTCTGGTCTGTTAAACCCAGCCGCTCACCAAACAGGAATACAGCAGCAAATATCAGGATGGCAATCACCATTTTTGCCGGGAAATAAATAACGGCCAGTCGGCGATTATAAATACCCGCACGAATCATTCCCTGTTCAACATCCTTGTGTTTATAACTGTCGTTCATCACCCCTATCAGGAATATACCGACTCGTAAAAAACGCCTAAAATTTGGATGATCGTCCACTGTCTTTCCTGCAAACCGACCACATGACTTTCCTTATTATTGACCGTTAACACATTAATTCCCTGAAAACAGAGGAATACCCATCTTGCCGTGGGGTTCTGGCAGGGTTTTTTCTTCTGGTTCGGAAAGAACCGGCTTTGTCTTTTCAGCTCATGCCTTATTCTGTGCTGAATAGCAGCATAGACCATCAAACACAGTGTCATCACCATTAACAGCGCTTCAATGCGTTCCGGCTTCTCCAGATAGAGTGATGAGACCAGAAAATCCGGGCTTTTCAGAAAACGAAATCCTCTCTCAACATGTTGTTGCGACTTGTAGGTAGACAACAGTTCACCGGCATTCAGGCTATCCTGATTCAAGTCATTGGTGCCC
>NZ_JAVRMB020000148.1:0-9760 GCF_031844845.1 Endozoicomonas sp. | reverse complement strand
TCCATCAGCAGTAACCGGGTGCCCCTCGGTTATTTTGTAATAACTTGTAGCACTGTAAAACAGTCATCGACTGATTATCGTCAACGACTGTTTTACTGATAAATCTGGAGAGACTCCAGACCATGACAAGAAATACACAAGCGGAACGCTCGCCGCGTTCCCGTCTTATATCCCCGCCCGTTTGGACCCGAGGACTCAAGGACCCGAGGGCCTAAAAGCCTAAAGGCCTGAAGGCGAGGGTTTACGACTATTTTGCTAAATAGCCATGAGCTGGTAAACACCCTCGTTCCCAAGGTTTCCCATAGGAACGAGATTCAGCATTTATGACATATCCGGACTAAACATTATTAAAGTCCAAGTTATCCATAGAAAACTCTGAAGATGCATTTGTAAGCGTGTGGTATCTCAGCTTACCAGCCCTGTGCAATTTACATGCGGTCAACACCGCCATTGAAACGCCAGCAAATCCTACTCCAGCTAATGAATATATCAAACGGTTAGACCTGGTTTCAGAAGATGACTCGGAAGAGGGCTCAGAAGAGGGCTCAGAAGAGGGCTTATCATTGAAATCTGGCCTGCTCGTGTGAGGTATATTTTCTACATCGGGAATTCCAGGATGGGAAAGCGTATAACGTACAGTAAAGGGAATATGCTCGCCATCTTGTGAATCGATATAAAGAGAAGCCTCATCTATTTTATGGGGATAAGGGGGGAACTCAAAAACGCATACACGATGATAGGATTCAATACTGAAGTGTTTTACTGGTGAAAATGATTGCCAAGGCTCATTTCCGTAGTCATCAGCTCCTGCGTCAACATAAAAATGGGTGTTATTTGAAGTATCTGATGGCTCTTCTGTGGTAAACAGTCTCGTTCTGTTTGTTTCATCAATGGCGTCTGTTATCCCGCATCGTGAAATATTCCTGTGGTTATAACTATATGGAGACTCTTTCAGTGAAACCAAGATCATTTTATCACGGAAGGTATATTTATCTCGAGTCCTCACGTCAAACTCAACACGTTGATGGTAATCGTCATGTAAATAATACCTTTGTGTAAAAACTCTACCGTATATTCCTGATGTATAAAATATGAATTCAAGCCTATTTTGATGCATGACTTCTGTATTAAATGTAATATTCGTTGTTGTTGGCAGCCTGGCCTGATCGATGAATTCTGAAAAATATTCAAAGGTACCATTAACATCCCCGGGAATGGCCAGAGAGCATGAAGGCGTATTATCTGAGGATATCTCTTCCAATGGCTGTTTCATCGTTTCAGCAGGCTGACCTGTACCCGTATTGGCGTTCACCATTTTAATGATCGAGCAACTGACGTTGTTATGCCCGGCATCAGCATCACTATTCAAAAGCGTCAGTGAAATATTCCCTTTAACACCGGGAACGTAGAAAGGCTGTTCAATATTAAGTGACCTGTTTTGCGGAACTTCGTAGCTGACTGACCTGCGGAAATTAATATTATCTTGTGCGCTTTCAGACGGACCCTTCGGTAGCATCAATATGTTAGAACCATCATACCTACCAATGCCTGAGACATAATCCCTATTTATTCCATCAACAAAACTGTCTGAACTAATATCACTCTTTATATCCAGCCTGATGATCTCAGGCATTTCGCCCGACCCTTGATGCTTTTGGGTGGTGTTGTCAGCCTCCGGTAACGGATCAACCGTCTGCAGGGTGGCCGTGGCATCATAATATATGTCTTCCTGAGCATCATAATACTCTCCTTCCGTAGTGTTGGAGTTAACCGGGTCATTCACACCGGGTTCCGTTAATTGCGCCATTGCGGTATCAGGTAAACCTGCCTGAGAATGTGGAATCCCGTCAAAAGTTGTTACGGGGTGCATTGTGGTACGGCTGGTTAGCGTCAGATTATTTTCAGGATTGAGTAATGGCGGCACTTCCCGTTTATTCCGAACGGATGTTGAGAGCGCAGGAGCAAGCAAACCAATACCAGGAACAAGAACCATTGGCACTATAATCATTGTCAATAAAATAGCCCCCTTTATCCGGGTACTGTGTTGCCTGACAAAACCGGCTGGGTTCGGGAGATAGTTACCAACCTCACACACCTTAACTTTCAGCTGATTAAACCAGCCAGTAGAATTGCCTTCTGTCTCCACTATTCCGGTGCCTGATCCTGCAACAACTGAAGATCCTATTTTATTCATATCTACCTCTTGTTCTATCAGGTCGAAAAACGGATTTAGGAACTGCAGTTTAATAACTTCCCCATTTCAACGACCGTTGCCCGAAAAAGCACAAGCAGACCCGGCTTTTTTGCCTTGGCTTTTTCGGGCAACGGATAACGGCCTTAACAAGTCTCAGTCAAATGCGGAACTTATTTCGGGACATTAATTCCTTACTGTCGCTATTGAAGTGTCTAAAGGTAGAGCACTAATTACAGCAATAAGTTCCTTCATCCGGAAAGAAGACCGGCGGAACTTCCCCGCCAGTCCCTCGCAGAACGGTACCTGAGCTTTCGGCTCATGCCACTACCATCAGGCAGATCACCTCATTAATCGTAAGATCTCTCTGATGCCTGCTGTCCATGGGATATCACTTGCTGAACTTAACCTCGTTCCCCGACGAAACCATGACACAGGGCAGAACTAGTTAGCTGACATTTTTATAGGCTATCGTTCTCACGGTTCCCCGTGGAAACGAGTACGGAACAGAAAAGAACAGGAATAAACTATGTCTGTTGGTCTCTCTCAGGAGCGCCTGGATGCCAAAGCCAAGGTAACCGGTCGCTGTCGTTTTACTGCGGACCTGACCCTGCCCGGCATCCGCATTGCCAAATATCTTCACAGCACCATTGCCCACGGAAAGGTGACGTCTATCGACACCTCTGAAGCATTGGCGCTACCCGGTGTCGAAGGGGTATTTACCTTTGCGGATATTCCCAAAGTTCCGTTCGCTACCGCAGGCCATGCCTTTAATCTGGATCCGGCTGCCCGGGATAAAGAAGACCGGCTTCTGCTCACCGAGCATGTTCGCTATCACGGTGATGAAATTGCCGTTGTGGTGGCGGTTGATGGGCTCACTGCCAGCAAAGCGCTGAAAAAGATCAAGGTCACTTATGAAGAGTATCCGGCACTGCTGAACCATGAGCAGGCCCTGGATGATACCGCCAGAGAACTGCACGATGGCAGTGGCAACCGGGTTGGTGAACACAGCTACCAGTGCGGCGATGTACCGGCGGCACTGGCCTCGGCAGATGCCATCCTGAAAGGCCAGTTCCAGACCCAGATGGTTCAGCATTGTCATATGGAAAACCATGTGGCCTGGGCCTATATGGACGACACTGATCATATTGTGGTGATGTCCTCCACCCAGATACCTCATATCTGTCGTCGTATTGTCAGTCAGGCGCTGGATATTCCCATGAGCACTGTGCAGGTGATCAAGCCTGCTATTGGTGGTGGTTTTGGTAACAAGCAGGATGTAGTGCTTGAACCTATGGTTGCTTTTCTGACAAAGCAGCTGGGCGGTATTCCTGTGATGCTGGAACTGACCCGGGAAGAGTGCCTGACCAGTACCCGTATTCGTCACCCGTTTCGGGTCAATATAGAATGTGCTGTCAATAATGACGGTACCTTAAAAGCTCTGGCCATGGATGTCTCATCCAATACCGGTGGTTATGCCTCTCACGGCCACTCCATCGCCAAGGCTGCGGGCTCCAAGGTGGTGCCACTCTACCCTAATGCAGCGATTTCCTATCAGGCGATTACCCACTACTCAAACCTGCCTTCTGCGGGTGCCATGCGGGGTTATGGTTCTCCTCAGATTGTCTTTGCCGTTGAATCCATTATGGAAGAGGCGGCAAGAAAGCTGGGTATGGACAGCATTGATTTTCGTCTGAAAAACGTTGCCCAAACCGGAGATACCAATCCACTGACCGGCAAAGTGATTGAAAGCGCCGGTATCCGTGAATGCCTGCACAAAGGTCGCGAGCAGTTTCTCTGGGATCAGAAAAAACAGGATCATTCTCGTTTTAATAGTGCCTGCAAAACCGGAAATATACGCCGGGGTCTGGGTGTTGCCTGCTTCTCCTATGGCAGCGGAACCTACCCGGCATCGGTAGAAATTGCCGGAGCCCGGATGATTCTCAATCAGGATGGTCGGGTTACCGTTCAGATCGGCGCAACAGAAATAGGCCAGGGCTCAGATACCGTTATTGCCCAGATGGCCGCAGAAAAACTGGGCATCCCGGTATCGGCTATTCGCGTTGTTTCCACTCAGGATACCGATACCACCCCCTTTGACCCGGGCTCGTTTGCCTCCCGACAAACCTATGTGGTCTGTCAGGCGGTGGCAGAAGCCGGTGACCTGCTCCGCCAGCGTATTCTTGAACATGCCAGCTGCATGCTGGAGATAGCTGTTGATCAATTGACCGTATCTGAAGATGCGGTGATTGATACTAGCGACAATGTTCTTTTATCTCTGAAAGATCTCGCGCTGGATGCTTACTACCACAAAACCCGTGGCCAACAATTGACGGCGGAAGTTTCCCGCAAAGTAACCACCAATGCCTATTCCTACGGCTGTACCCTGGTAGAAGTGGAGATCGATATCGCCCTCTGCCAGTTAACCATTCTGGCCATTCGTAACATTCACGACTCCGGAAAAATCATCAACCCGGATCTGGCGGCCGGGCAGGTTTATGGTGGTGTCGGCATGGGTATTTCCGGTGCGCTCAGTGAGGAACTGCTGGCAGACCCGGAAACCGGCTGGATCTACAACAACAATCTGCTGGATTACAAAATCGCCACCATGATGGATTCACCGGATATCAGCTGCGACTTTGTTGAGACCCATGAGCCCACAGCTGCCTTTGGTAATAAATCATTGGGTGAACCGCCCCTGCTGTCGGTCGCACCGGCCATTCGTAACGCCATTCTGGATGCTACCGGTGTTGCCATGAATCAGCTGCCCATGTCGCCTAAAGCATTATTCACCGCATTCCGTGCTGCAGAATTAATTTAAAGGATGGAGACCGGGCATGTTCCCCATTGACCAATACCATCGAGCCAGCAGCGTTGAACACGCCTGCTCGCTACTCGCTGAATACCCCGGCAGAAAATTGATTGCCGGCGGAACCGATGTTCTTATACGGCTTCGTGAAGGTAAATCTGGATTCAGTTCCCTGATAGACATCCATGACCTGGATGAACTGACCTGGATAAACCATACCGCCGACGGAACACTTCAGATCGGCTCCGGCGTCACCTTCACCCAGCTGATTAACTATCTGAAAAACGACAGCCTGCTGCCGGCACTGGTAGAAGGTTCATCGTCTATCGGTGGGCCACAGGTTCGCAATATGGCAACCCTGGGCGGCAATATCTGCAACGGTGCCACCAGTGCCGACAGTGCTGCACCACTGCTGGCATTTAATGCCAGGATTACCCTGAAAAGTCAGTCCGGAACCCGGGAAGTACCGGTTGAAGATTTCTATGCCGGCCCTGGCAAGGTTCATCTTGAACCCGATGAAATCGTGACCACCTTCTCCATCAATCAGGAAGACCATCAGAATACCGGTAGCCATTTCTATAAATACGCCATGCGCAAAGCCATGGACATAGCCACCATTGGCTGTGCAGCGGTCTGTCGTATTGAGGAAAATCGCATTCAAAGCCTGCGTCTGGCTTATACCGTTGCCGCACCCGTACCCACACGCTGTCATGTACTTGAAGAGCAGGTCAACGGACAGCCTGTTTCCGGAAAGCTGATTAGGGATATTGCCGCTATGGTGCTTGAGGAACTCTCTCCAAGAAACTCATGGCGAGCCAGTAAAGACTTCCGGGAGCACATTATCCGTACCCTGGCAGACCGTGTAGTTACCGAAGCCATTATTCGTGCGGGAGGCCAGCTATGAAACAGATTATTCAGTGCCAGCTCAATGGCAAGCCAGTGGAACTGGTGGTCGATGTTCGTCAATCACTGCTGGAAGCATTACGCGGCCATGGCCTTACCGGCTGCAAGGAAGGCTGTGGTGTGGGTGAATGCGGTGCCTGCACCGTATTAATTGACGAAGTACCCATAGATAGCTGCATCACACTGGCAATCCGGGTCGAAGGGAGGTCGATTCGCACCATTGAGGGAGAGACCGTCAATGGCAAACTGTCAGCAGTACAGCAGGCTTATGTGGATGCCGGTGCCGTTCAGTGTGGCTTCTGTACGCCCGGACTGGTGATGAAAACCACCTCTTATGTGGAAGGTATTAGCCGTTCTGGTGGCTGCTGTCAGAACCAGATAGATAGTCAGAACCAGGTAGATAGTCAGAACCCGGTAGATAGTCAGAACAAGGCTGATAACATCAACCGTGAAACCATCCGCCGAGAACATGCCGGTAACCTGTGTCGGTGCACGGGTTATCAAACGGTAGTGGATGCCGTAGAGAAAAGCATTCAGTACTATAGTGGACAAGAATAACCGCTGATAGAAAGAGGACACTGATGGCTAAAAACCCGGATCCGGTCACCCTGATGATTGCCAATACCATAAAACCCGGCAAGCTGGAGGATTATCGCATCTGGGTAAAAGGCATCAGTGAAGCCGCCCGGCAGTTTGATGGCTATGAAGGTACCCAGTACATCAAACCGCCCACTGGAGATAATCATACGGTTCATTCCATGATCCGTTTCCGGGATCATGTCACGTTATCCGCCTGGGAAGAGTCTGAAGCTCGTCAGCAATGGCTTGATAAACTGCCTGAACTGGTAGCGTCCAGACAGGCTGAGAAAATAGAAGGCATTGAATTCTGGTTCGAACCACCCGATGCACCTCTGCTAAAACCACCCAAATATCGTATGGCTCTGGTGACTCTACTGGCGATTTATCCGCTGATTCTATTTATCCCGCCCCTGATCTCCATGCTTTTACCGAATGACGTGCCCCGTTTTGTGGCCATTCTGGTGAGTTGCCTGTGCACTGTTCTCCTGATGACATGGGCGGTTATGCCCGCCATGACCAAGATTTTTTCATTCTGGTTATTTCGGAAAAAATAGATACAGCCACTCTTTAACCTGACGATATTTATAAGAACCCGTTTCAGGGATTCGAGCAGGCGAAGCTTATGTCCGGACACATCAATGGCAATATCGGTATTACACCGCCACAGAATACTTCAACCAATGGAGCAGAACAATCACAGAATCTGACGGCTTCCAAGCCTGGCGCTCTGAACCGCACCAGCATAACCACCTACCCTCCCCGGAAAAACTTATCAAATCCCGAACGATCTTCTCGTCCGGCACCAACACCATTAGCCAGCCGTCAGGCTGCCATTAAGCCCAATAACCTGGACAGTGTTCTCAACCTGTTTAAACAAGGTGTCGAGCATACCTCTAAACAGGTTGAAAACCTGAAAAACAAGTCACCAACGGACAGCAGAGAAAAGAAACTCCATACCAAAAAAATGAAAGACACATTAAAACATATGGAAAGACTAGAGAAAGCAATACAAAACGAACTTAAGGACGTGATTCTGAAGCACAATCAATCTGAAATCTCTGCCTTTGATACTACTGAAACACCCGAAAATAAAGCCCTGTACGAGACAACCAGTAAAATCCTGGGCACCTTGAATAAAAATATAAAAACCTTGAAAACCTTGAAAACCAAGCATTAAACACGCTTTCAAGAAGATCTTTTATCTCTGATTCAGGATTAAAAACTCATGAAAAAGGACAGTCTCGACAGCAGCCCGGCACAACAAAATAATCAGGCAAATTCTGGCGTCAGGAAGCGAAGCATCATCTCGCAGCAGGATGTAAAAAGGACTTTACTATCCAGTGAAGATTTCACACGCCCGGAAGTAAAACCCCTTACAGAAAGGCTGGTAAGCCAGAAGCCAGCCAACCTCAAAGAAGCATTAAGGCCACTGAAACAGGGCGTAACCTACGCTTCTGACCTTATCCACCGTCTGCAGGATGCTCACCCTTCCATCCAGCGGGAAAAGGTGCAGCATACCAGCCGTATCAACGATACCATTCATCTCCTGGAAGGATTGCAGAAAGCCATTGAGAAAGAAACCCGGGAGTTATTTATCGGACATGACCAGGCTGAACTGGGTATTGAAGATGAAACTTATGAAGAGAAAACACTCTTTCGGGACTCTTCCATTCTACTCAGTACTCTCCAGTCCCACATTCAAACGCTGGAGAAAATGAAAACCACATCATTTGAATAGAGGTTGCCTCTATTCATTAAATTTTCAGTGGCAAGGTTGGATCGAGCGAATGCGAGCCCCAACAAACTATCGGCAATCATCGGTAAAATTGTTGGGGTTCACTCCGTTCGACCCAACATGTCAAACCCATTGAAACCATGCGCTATGGTTCGAGTTATATCCACTGGCTTATGCGCTTGTCCAGCTTATTTCAGGATTGAAAAACACCATTGCAAATATCCGGTCAGCAGCACTGACCAGGCTGTTAGTCCTGTCGAATCCCTGATGTGCTATTAATAAGGGAAAATACATAAGGATTAAAAATAAATATGACCCCTCCTATAGGTACGAACTTTAATCACGATGGGAGTCTGGCGGCTTCAGCCTCTGAGCCTCCCCGTCACCCGCAAAGTCCTGAACTGGCTACTAAAATCAATATACCTCGGAATGCTGACAGCGATGACCAGCACAAAGACCTGCTGAATCGTGGGATTACCGGGGTTACCGTTGAATTAAACGCTGTAAGGCCCACCGCTGCTGGCGAAGGTCAGATAAGCAGTTTGTTTGTTAAGATCAATGAACGACTTACCCTGATGGAGGAGGTGGCTGCCTGGAAAGCCACAAATAAAAAACCCACTGAGGATCTTGAACAGGAAAAAAGAGTCTTGGCAGGTACGAAGAAGTTGGCCCACAAATATGGCATCGATTGGGATACCTGCCGTGCAGGCTCTGTTTCCGATAAAAGTGGAAAGTGTCGTAAAAGCACAAGATTGCATCCATACCCCACAAAAGAGTGGCGTCGCCTCCGCTCCACTGGGCGCCTTGAAAGTAGAGACCCAACTATTGGCTGCCATGCATTTATTGAGGCCCAGATGGTGGTGGCAAAAGAGATTCAGGATAATTATCGAAAGCAATGGCAAGTAAAGGGAAATATTCCGGAAACCGTCAAATCAATTACTGAAACAAGACTAGAGATCAAAATCATCAGCGAAGAAATATTAAAACTGATTGCTGACTGTCTTAAGTCGAACCAGACATTCCATCCAATGAAAACCCTGTTTATGCAATCCCTTGTCAGTGGGGATTTATCGGTTACGAGCAAGAAGCTGCTTTTTGAAAAGCTGACAGCTATTGTTCTGAGCCTGTAAATAATTCTGGATTCATCTGCTGGAAGGATTACAGAAAGCCATTGAGAAAGAGACCCGGAAGTTATTTGTCGGACATGATCAGGCTCGAAGCGGGACTTAAAAAAGTCTGAAAACCACGCGCTCTACCTGGAGTCATCAATGCTATTAAGGATTTGTCCCAGAATAACTTCCTCATTTTACTAAGGTTTGCATTCAACTCTCTTATTCCTGAAACCCCTATTCAGAGATATTCTGATGAAATATTAAGATAAAGTATCCCACAAATTTTCTGATGTAACTCCGAGCCTGTGTTTTTGTTGCAATTTTTCTGGTGTCTTTATCTGCGACAGTTTATTTACAACCCCATCCAGATTCATTCTTGTTATTTTATTCAACCTTAACAATTGAACAGCAATATTGAGAAGCTCAAGCCT
>NZ_JAVRMB020000147.1:0-16679 GCF_031844845.1 Endozoicomonas sp. | reverse complement strand
TGGCGGGTTTTAAAAAACAGCAGTCTCAAGTCATGGTGGATGTTCATCAAGAGGTGAGACCGGCAGTTGATGAACTAAGGGCGATGATTTCAGCCTTCAAACGTGATGTTTTCCAACATGAAGGTGGGCTGGATCCTCTTGTACTGTGTCAGATACCGCTGTTTTAAATGCGCTTTAAAATAGTCGGCATTTAAAGGCTCACCGGTGGCTCTGGTCATAAGTTCCCGAGTGGAATATCGGCGTCCCTGTGACCAGATATTTTGCTTCAGCCAGTCAAAGCCGGGGGAAAGGTTGCCATTTTGAATCTGGTCTTCAATATCGGGCATGGCTTTTTTCTGTGCAGCAAAGAGTTGTGCTGCCACCATGGCCCCAAGGGTGTAACTGGGGAAATAGCCAAAAGAACCCATAGGCCAGTGAATATCCTGCATACAACCGTTCCTGTGGTCATCAGCTACATTCAGGCCAAGATACGTTTTCATCTTCTGCTGCCAGAGTTCCGGAATGTCATCGACTTCGATGTTGCCTTCGATCAGGTCACGTTCAATTTCGTAGCGAAGAATAACATGAGCCGGATAGGTGATTTCGTCGGCATCAACCCGGATAAAGCCCGGACAAACCCGGGTGTAGATTTTTTCCAGGTTATCCGGCGCGGCATAAGGCTGCTGTTTCCCATGACACAGGTGTTTGATGATCAGCGGCTGAATCAGTGACAGAAAGGCCGGGCTTCTGCCCAGTTGCATCTCAAAGAACAGGCTCTGCCCCTCGTGAATACCCATAGAACGATAGGAAGATACCGGCAATGCCCGGTTCGCCGGCAGGTTCTGCTGATAGCGGGCATGGCCGGTTTCATGGACGGTACCCATCAGTGCTTCAATAAAGTTATCTTCGTTGTAACGGGTGGTCATACGGACATCTTCACTGACACCACCGCAGAAAGGGTGAGTGCTGACATCCAGACGCCCATGGTTGAAGTCAAAGCCGAGCAGTTTCATCACCTCAAGCCCCAGGGCTTTTTGTTGCTCAATAGGGAAGGGGCCGGTGGGCTCAATGATTTTTATTGATGCCTGATGTTCCTGCGCTTCCTGTATAAAGGCAGGCAGCCAGGTTTTCAGGTCACCAAACAGTTGGTCCAGTTCTCTGGTATTCACGCCGGGTTCATAAAGTTCAAGCAGGGCATTGTAAGGGCTGACATTGGCATGCTCTGCCCGGATATTGGCTTCCTGACGGGTCAGGTTGACCACTTCCTTCAGGTTTGCGGCAAAACCCGTCCAGTCATTTTCCGGCCGCTGGCTCCGCCAGGCATGTTCGCATTCATTGGTTGCCAGGGTTTTGGCTTTTACCAGGTCGTCCGGGATGACGCTGGCATGGCGCCAGTCCGTGTGCATCTCTTCGATGGAACGCAGGGTTTCTGGCTCGGTTTCCTGATTCCGGGCCTCAGTCAGCCAGGCTTCGACCTCTTTTTCGGTGAGTAACCGGTGCAGCAATGTGTTCAGTTCTGCCATTGCCGCACCCCTGGCCTGATTGCCTCCGGAGGGCATCATGGCTGCCTGGTCCCAGCCGGCTATAGCACCAAGGTGCTGCAGGTGGTAAATCTGCTGGAATCGGTTTGCCAGTTGTTGGTAGGCCGTGGTCATTAATGGCTGCTCCTGTTGGGTAATTATTGTTGGTTCCTCGCTCCCATGCTCTGCCCATCAACAAGTCCAGTGCCTGTGGTTGGCTATGCATTCCCACGCAGAGCATGGGAACGAGGGAGAGATTTCCCCCCCATTCAGCCAGCTCCGGTATGCATTCCCACGCAGAGCATGGGAACGAGGCTTCCGGAGGGTTTTGCAACAGCCTCCTTCGCGGGATGACGGCGATGCTATAAATCGGCATTTAAAGCCTGTTGCGACAGCCTCAGGGCGTGGGAATGAGGGATAGGCCGTGGTCATCAAGAAGGGCTCCTGAACGTGTTGAAACACTGAACAATTATTGTTGTTTCGTATTGCCATACAGATTTGGCATTTTTAAATAGTTATTTAAACGGATTGCGGGTGGTTAATGAATACATTAAGGGAATCTTTTTAAAAATAGACGGTCAGATAATGGAGTACGAAAAATAATGTCAAAACCAGATTTGACTGGTAACAGGAGTTTTATATGGAAGTCGGGAGTTCTGCTTCATATCGTGCTCTTCGAGATAATGTCGAAGATGTATGGAAATCTGATCAGTGTAACGCTTGCTTTGCCGGCTTTTGGTCAGTGAAAGAGTGTCTGGCGAGGGCTTTCTGTCCGAGGCGGTCGCCATACAAGGACAAAGAGATGAAAGCTATGGGAGATATGACAGCGCAGCTATTACCTGATATTGGGAAGAGTGGCGGTGGTTATGAATCAGACTGGGCTGAGCATGAATTAACTAATTCTGAAAAAGTTTCTGATGAGGGCGAAGTTCAGGTGGTGGTCTATGTCAAGCCGGAGGTGGAGATTGACACTTCAAGCCAGCCCTACAAAGAAGAGGCCAGTATGGGCTATCCTGTGGAACGACGGTCTATTCCGGATGTTGCAGCAGATGTTGCAGATGGTGGTTTAGACCCGAAATATAACTTGAGCTCTCTGAAAATGCCGTCTTGTTCTGAATGGTGGCAAATGACAGATCCGCAACAAACCGGGGCTTCCAGTGGCAATGAGCCCACAAGTAGTCAGAACAGAAATGGCACCGATGAAAGACAATCCAACGGGACCAGCACCGGGAAACAAACCATAGACACACCAGCGAATTCCCACCCGGAGGCGGAGTTTAGAGAGGAGGCAATGGATGTGTTGGAGCGCATGGAGCTGTTGGTGGGCAAGAGAGGAGTCGTGATGTAAAAAACAGCAGGGCTCCGGAGACCCTGCTGCTCAACGATGTTTTAGCTGTTCGCCTTATCCGGGCACTCTCGACTCATAAAAAGAAAGTTAATAGCTGGATTTCAGTGATACGTTAGCCCTTTTCAAACGGCTTCAGGGGTGAGTGGCTCGCCATGCAGTGACAGGTCACGGCCATACAGGGAAGGATCATTTTTATTGGGACGGGTTTTGAAGCGGCGGTGCAGCCACAGATACTGGTCTGGCGCCAGCCGGATGCCTTCTTCAATAATTTTATTGCAACGGATGGTATCCATCCGGTCGTCACCACTGGGGAAATTATTCAGGGGAGGGTGAACCGCTACAGTGTAGCCCGTGTCGTCGGCATTACGGGTGACCATAAATGGCATGACCCGGGCACCTGACATGCGGCTGATGGTGGATGTGCCGGTAATGGTGGCCGCATCAGGGACTGCGAAGAAGGGGACGAATACTGCACCGTTACGACCGAAATCCTGATCCGTTGTGTACCAGATGTTTTCCCCTTTTTTCAGGGCACGAATGGCACTCTTCAACTTGAACTTACTGATCAGTCCCTTATTGGAACGAGTGCGGCCTTTGACCTGCAGGTATTCCATGACGGGGTTGTTATGGGGACGATAAACGCCGATGCCCCGGGTGATCATGCCATAACTTCTGGCGCCGATTTCCAGTGGCAGGCAGTGCAGGGAAAACAACAGGACGCCTTGATTCTGTTGCCGGGCCTGTTCTATCCATTCAGCACCGGTGAATGTCATCAGTTTTTTCAGGCGGCGATCCGGCCACCACCAGGCGATGGCAGTCTCAAACAGGGCAATACCAGTGGACTCAAAGTTTTTGGTCAGCAGTAACTGGCGTTCATCGTCGTTCATATTTGGAAAACAAAGTTCCAGATTTCTCTCGGCCACCTTACGCCGTGAAGAGAGAATCATCATCAGCAAACGTCCCAGCTTTCTGCCCAGATTCAGCTGCGAGCGAAAAGGCAGCATACGGGTTGTAGTCCACAGACAGGCGACGCCGATCCATATCAACCAGTAACGGGGGTGGAGAAAAGAGAGTCGGAACCGGGCGGATTTAGACGTGACCATAACCAAATTACCTGTTATTTCCATAGGGCTGTGGTCGAAAACAAGGGGCGACCAGCATTGAATTTCTGTAAAGATTGTTACCTGCGATCCGGAAGGTGGTTGATACCACCTTCTTTGTGCAGAGATAGCAGAAGAAATAACCGCATCAGATCATGACAGGGTGGGGTAAATTTCCGGCAGGCAGAGATATGGGATAGATAATAAATACGACGGTTCAAGTGCATCTCCAATCACTTCCAGCATAGGTGAATTTTCGTTTCACAGAGAATATTTTTGGCTCTTTTGAGTTTTAAGTGGGTAAATGGCTGGCTTTCCCTGCCGGATGGATTGTGTACAGTCCCTGTACACAATGACAGTGATACTCCCCACCCACTGTCATCCTGTACAGGGATTGTACAGGATCCATTCACAGGGATGTGAACGCTCTGCCAGCTGGCTATCGCTGCCTGGTGGATTCCGTACAATCTCGGTAATTGCTCCTGCATTACTCTACCTCCTGCATCCATGCAGTCGCCTGTACGGAATGACAGTGGAGAAATATCTACCCACTCATTTTTCAAAAGAACCGTATTTTGCAGGGTGCGTTGAAGCACTGATTGATTTTCAGTGCCTGTTCAACAAAACCCGTTATTGTGCTCTGAATCCTTCTGAAATGGAGATGGCCAGGTAGCGAGCCCGGCCGTCTGTATCTTCAAACGGTTTCCCAGTGCCCGCCCAGGGCTTTATAGAGAGTGACAACCAGGCTGGCATGCCCGGTCCTGGCAGTGGTCAGGGTAGATTCCAGCTGGTGCAGTTCCATGCGGGCCTGCAGCACGTCAGGCGTACTGGCCAGGCCGTTGGCTTTCAGGTTCTCCACCTTGCTGATAGCCGTGCGGGCTGAGTCCACGGCGGCTTCCATCTGCTTGATGCTTTTCTGACTGTTGCCGTATGCAGACAGCAGGGATTCCACCTCACCAAACGCCTGCAGTACGGTTCGCTGATAAGCGAGCGCTGACGTTTGTGTCTGGTGTTCGGCCACGGCTTCAAGTGCTGCTCTCAGGCCTCCATCGAAGAGATTCCATTGAACACCCGCGTTGACGTTCCAGAAGCCGGAACCACTGCTGAACAGTTCATCGAAATCGGTCGCTACAGAACCTGGAGCTCCGGTCAGGTAGAACCGTGGATACTGGTTGGCAATGGCTGCCCCCAGCTCGGCGTTAGCCACCTTCATCTGGCGCTCTGCAATCCGGATATCAGGACGGCGGGTCAGAAGATCAGAGGGCAGGCCAACCGGAATTATTCCTTCCAGCTCAGGAAATCCCCGGGCTTCTGACAGTTGCTGTACAAGACTCAAGGGTGGTTTGCCAAGGAGTATTGCAATCCGGTGCATATGCACATTGATCGCTGTTTCTACCTGTGGACGGATGGCCCTGCTGGCCGCCAGGGCAGAGTCGACCCTGGATTCTTGCGCACTGGCAGCCAGGCCACTGCGTACCAGACCAGCCACCTTGTCCTTAAGCTGTTCAAGGTCGTCTATCTGGCGGTCAAGGATGCTCAGCTGTTGCTGGGCACCCCGCAGTTGCAGGTAGTTATTTGCTACTGAGGCGGTCACCATCATCTCGGTGGCATAGGCCAGTATTTCCACCTGTTCGGTTCGAGCCAGGGCCGCATCTTCCAGATAACCCGTGCGGTTAAAGACATCCGGTTCCCAGGCGATGCTGGCTCCGGCATACCAGGCGGGCAGCTCCCGGTCGATCAGGGACGTGCCCAGGGGTATTCCACCTATGGATGGTTCAAGCAGGGGGCCGCCGATGGGGCCCTGTTTACTCAGGCTGGTTTCGGTGTAACCAAAACCCAAACCGATCTGTGGCAGTTTGGTGGCGCTCACCGCCTGGCGGTAGCTGTCGGCCAGCTTCACTCTTTCTGCGGCGATTTTCAGACTGTAGTTGCCTTCCTTTGCCTGCTCTATCAGGTCGTTCAACAGCGGGTCGCTGAACTGTTGCCACCATTGAATGGAGGCGCTTTCCCGGGAAACATTATCAGTGACTGTAAATGAGTCATCGACCGGGGTTTCAGGTGCATCGTAAGTGGGACCTACAGCGCATCCGGTCAGTATCAGAACTGGCAGGAGAAGCGCCAGTGGTTTCTTGAAATCAAGCATGATTGTTCCCCTGTTCGATGGCGGGAGCAGGCACCTGATAAAAGATGGCGTAGAACACCGGCATGATCAGCAGGGTCAGGATGGTGGCTACCACGAGACCACCGATGATGGTGGCTGCCATCTGGTCAAACAGGGGGTCAGTCCACAGTGGCACCATGCCGAGGGCGGTAGTCAATGCCGCCATACTGATGGCCAGTGTCCGGTTCAGTGTGGCATTGCACAGGGCCTCATAGGGAGCTGCACCATTTTTCAGTTCCAGATTAATCTGGTCCATCAGAACAATGCCGTTTTTGATGATCATTCCTGCCAGGGCAATCAGACCCACCAGCGCCATAAAGCCAAAGGGTTTGGCGGATAGAATCAGGATCGGCACCACACCGATCAGGGCCATGGGCAGAGTCAGCATGATGACACCAGGCTGACGGAAACCATTGAACATGGCGATCATGATGATAATCATAATTACACCGGCTTTTGGCACCTGCATCAGGATGTCATTAACCGCCCGCCTTTCCTCGTAGTACTCACCGCCCCATGCAAAGTCGTAACCCTCCGGAAGATCCATATTCTCAATGGCCTCCGCAATGTCACTACGGGCCTGAGACGCAAAGATGCCATCGACATCCGCCTGCACAGTAATGGTGGGTTTTCTGTTTCTACGCCAGATCATGCTCTCTTCCCAGCCCATGGCAAAGCCATCGACGACTTGCCCCAGTGGTACCGAATAGCCGCCGATCAGCGGACGTACGGGCAGGGTCATCAAACGGTTGATGTCGTTTTGTTGTCGTGCGCCATTAAGGGCTCTGTTGAAAGCAGTGCTACGTACCATGACGGGTATCTGTTCGTCCCCGTTTCGAAGTATGGATACCGGCACACCGCTGGTGGCTCTTTGCAATGCCACAGCAACATCCAGACGGGTGACGCCAGCCAACCGTGCTTTCTCCTGGTTAAACTCGGGAGCCAGTACTTTAACGGGCTGGCGCCAGTCGTCACGGATGTATTTCATGTTCGGGTGATCAGTCATGATGGCTTTCGCCTCGCTGGATATCTCCCGTAGAATCTGTGGGTCAGGACCACTGAAGCGGGCTTCAATACTGAACTTGTCCGCGGTGGCGAGTTTTATCGGGCGGAAACGGGGTTCAGCGTGGGGGAAGTTTTCCTTCAGCCAGGCATCTCCTTTGAGAATCAGGGGTTTGATGCGCGCCAGTTGATCAACATTGATGACAATCTGGCCGTAACTTTTGTTCAGTGGTTCCGGTTCCACGGTCACTGAGAAACGGGGGGCGCTTGAACCTATAAAGGTGCTGATGCTGGTAATGCCTTCCTGCTGGAGTAGCCACTGTTCAATGTTTGCCATGTCTTCTGAGACCTGCTCTATACGTCCTCCTTCCGGCAACCAGTAATCCAGGAATACCAGCGGACGGTCTGAAGGCGGCATAAAGTTCACCAGCATTTTGCTGACCAGCAGACCGGTCAGGGCAATGGCGGTAAACAAAGCACCGACTGTCAGTTTGCGGTTACGAAGTACCCGGTCAAGAACAGGACGGCAGCGGTCAACCCAGGCGGGCCACGCCGTGTTACTACTGCCCTCAGGAGCCGGCAGAAAACGCCAGCAGAGCAGGGGGGTGATGGTGGTGGCTATCACCCAGCTAAGTAACAGGGAAGAGCCCATAATATAGAACAGGTCACCGGCAAACTCAGCGGCAGCCGTTTTGGAGAACAGTATCGGACTGGCGGATGCGATGGCGATGACGGTGGCGGCCAGCAGTGGAACAGCGGTGTTTTTTACTGCTTCAGCCGCCGCTTTCGTACGTTCCATGCCCCGACGAAGGTTGGACAGGAACAGGTCGGTCACCACAATGGCGTTATCGACCAGCATGCCCAGGGCGATGATAAAGGTACCCACGGAAACCCGGTGCAGATCAATGCCCTGGAGCTGCATGTAAACCAGGGTCAGCAAAATGGTAATCAGAAGACTGGCGCCCACTACTGAAGCACTGCGCCAGCCCATGAAAATGCACAGGACGGCGACAACAATCAGGATGGACTGGGCAAGGTTACTGATAAAGTTGCTCACTGATCTGGCGACTTCATCAGGCTGGAAAGCGATTGTGCCAATCTCCACGCCGGCCGGCATTTTCTGCAGAGCCTGATCAATAGTTGCCTTAAGTGTGTCGCCTATAGCCACAACATTAATGCCATTTCTGGGCGTCACCGCGATAGTAATGGCGGGCTTGCCATTGAAACGCATGGCGGTTGCTACCGGTTCCTGGTAGCCGAGACGAATATCGGCGATATCACGCAGCAGAACCAGGTCGTCGCCAATATTGCCGATGCCACCACGAATAATCGTGTTGCCTATGTCATCAACATTCTTGAATGGACCCTTCTGATCAATGCGGATGCGCTCCATGCCAATATCAAGGGCGCCGCCCGGCAGAACCATGTTCTGTGTCCGCAGCTGATCAATGACCTGAAGCGATGTCAGGTTATGAGCAGCGATTTTAGTATCATCAATCTCTATGTAGGCTACTGGCTGCGGCAGACCTTCCAGTGCCACTTTCTTTACCCCGTCTACCGCTTTCAGATCACGTTGCAGGGCTCGTGCATATTGTTTGAGTTCCGACATCTCCATGCCTTCGCCGGAGATAGCGTAAACAATGCCATAAACATCGGAGAATTCATCAAGCACAATGGAAAGCCGGGCGGTTGCCGGCAGTTCCAGCTTGATGTCGTTGACCTTGCGTCGCAGGAGATCCCATTGCTGGGGCAGGTCCGCGCTGTCCACTGAGTCATACAGATCCACGAATACCATGGACTGACCGGGACGGGAAAGGGAACGCAGTTTCCACAGCTGTTCCATCTCTTCCAGCTTGCGTTCCACTGGATCCGTCACATACTGCTCGACTTCCCGGGCAGAGGCGCCGGGGTAGAGAGTGACGATAGCGGCGGTTTTTACCGTAAATATCGGGTCTTCCAGTTTGCCCATGGTGTAATAGGCCATCAGTCCCCAAACGCACAGGAGTGTCGTCAGGAAACTGGCGAAAACCCGGCGGTCAATGGTGAGTTTAGCGAGATTCATTACAGCCGTGCCCTGTCCTGATTATTGATAAGCCGTCCAACGGTCTGACCGTTTTCCAGGAAGCTGACCCCTGCCGCTGCTACTATATCGCCGGGCTTCAGGCCACCTTTTATGACCCGTATGACCAGTTCGTCGCCGTCATAACCTTTAAGGGCGACAGGCTGCTTACGAGCTTTGCCATTTTCAATCACCATGACCCATGGACCATTGATGTTGCCACCAACGGCGCTGGCCGGCACCGCGATACCAGGGGTGTCACCGGCAGGCAGGTTCAGGGTCAATTCTGCCGTCAGGTTCGGCCAGGCGAAGTCGGGTGCTTGTGCAAGAGAGGCGGTAACACGATAGGTTTTAGCCAGCATACTTGCTGCCCGGGCAACTTCCCTGACCTCAACCGGGTAATTTTTTTGCTGTTCCCGGTTACTCTCCATCGCGTTAAACGCTACCTGGCCTTTATGGCCGGGTTTGATTTTCGCGGCAAGACTTTCCGGCACATCAAAGCTGACTTCATACCCTTCCTGGCCGTAAAGTGTCACAACGCTGATGCCGGGGACCGCCTGCTCGTATGGCTGCAACCGGACTTTGGCGATAATGCCGTCATAAGGGGCTCGGAGTTCACTGTAGCGAAGCGCATCCTGGGCCGCCTGCAGGCGCCGGTTGGTAACTTCCACACCGGCCATGGCACGGGTTACCGCGGTGTTGGCGCGATCAAGTTCGACCCTGGCCAGGGCATCATTTCCGGTGGCAGCCATAACACGACGCTGTTCACTGTTTGCCTGTCCCAGTAAAGCCATTGCTTCTGAATAACGAGCTTCCCACTCATAAACCATGACGTTGAAATCATGGGGATCCATCTGTGCGATAAGATCACCCTTTTGCACCCGCTGTCCTTCCATCACCGGTATCTCTGTTACCGTACCGGGTACTCGAAATGCCAGTTGTGTTCTCGCCACCGGCAGCAGACGCGCAGGGAAGCTCAGGGACAGGGTTTGTTGTACCGCCGGGACAGTCATGACTTTAACTGGCCTGGGAGAACGGTCAGCTGACAACGACGGGTCAGAAGAACTGCAGGCTGTCAGCAGTGCGGTACAGATAGCCAGTGCCACCGCTTTTTTGGCGAGCTTTTTATGGAGCATGAGAAAGCACTAAACCTTTAGTATTCGGTGTACAAAAAACGGCTTCTGCTGAAGCCGTAAAGTACACCCGATCAGAAAATGTATGGATTGATCAGAAGCGGTAGCTTATAGCTGCGTAAGCATTACCGTCGTTGCTGTTCTCCAGTTTCATGCCGTTTTTGCCGACTTCGTTGTCGTGCCAGAGTTGACGGTAGCCAGCTTCCATGTCCCAGCTCTTGATGCTGAACAGAACACCTGCCTGGGCACCGTAAGCAAAGGCGGTATCGTCATCACTGAAGCCATTTTCCCCGCCTACCTTGAATTCGGTGTTATCGATACCCACGGTCAGGCCGACGAATGGTTTCAGGTTGCCGGTACCAAACAGATAGTCGACGGAGGCGAGGAACTGTTGTTCTTCCATCTCGGTTTTGACACCATTACGCTTGGCATCATCGTCGCCATATGTGTAAGTGCCATATATGCGAACGTTGTCGTTCAGATGGGCGCCTACCTGGATACCGTATTTAACCGGGCCATCAGGATCTTTAATGTCGGCGCTGCCTTTTGCGGACATATCGTTGAAACCGGCGCCTGCACTGCCGCCGACAAACCAGTCAGCGGCCATAACATTGACAGAGAGAACACTGGTGGTAGCAAGAGTGGCGACCATAATAGCGGCAGTAAGGGTTGATTTTTTCATTGAGAGGCTCCTGGCCATAACTAAGTGTTAGCAGAGAGACGTCGAATTAATCGGGGGGCGTCTCTTGTTGTGTAAGTGCAGGGCCATTTTCGTGGGTTAGAGTGAAAATATAAAGTCAGGTACTGTCAGGGTTTTACGACATTGTTTTATGAAATAGTTTTATGAAATAGTTATACGGCAGAATTATTTTAATGTACTGGAGTGTCTTTCACCGAAAAGCGCGCATTCCATGATTGAGCTGACCGGAGTGGGTGGATAATGGAAGCGGTGTTTCGGAGCATCTGATACTCTGCCGGTTATCGATCTGAGACAGGGTTTGTTAATAATGCTTTTGATCATGTTCTGCGTTCAGACGCCTTGTTTCCGGCACCCTCTATTCTGGTTGACAGGATTACCCCGGATATTGTCTTACTGGAGATAAATGTGCCCACTTTTTACTATCAGGTTGGTTTCTATTTCAAACGAACTTATAAAGAATATTTTGCGTCAGAATGGATAATCCAGCAGACCAGAGATGTTTTAAGTGAGTTTGAAGCGTTTTCTGCTGGTTAATGAAAAAGATTTACTATGAAATATACTCCCATTTCTGCCTTTGTTGCTGTTGCAGAAACAGGCTCTATCTCGGATGCTGCCCGTAAAATGCACCGTTCCCGCTCCCAGGTCAGCGCCTGGATTTCTGATTTGGAAGCAGAGTGGGCACTTGAGCTGTTTGATCGCTCTTCTTACCGGCCAACACTGACAGACAACGCCAGAAAACTGTTGCCTCATTGCAAGCTACTGCTCAGTGAGACAGTCTACCTGCAGCAGTTGGTTGAGTCCCTGAATAACCCGGGTGCCAACTCTCTCAGTGTAGGTTTTGACTGTGTCCTGCCGAGCCGGTTTCGTACCGCCCTGGTCTTATCTCTGTATGAATATTTCCCCAATTTACAGCTGGTCATGAAACGGCTGACAGGTCCTGAAATTATGCGTCAGTTGAGCCTCGGTGACTTGCAAATAGGCATAGGTGAGTGTACTGCCCCGATAGAAAATCCGGATTTCAGGGTTCGTCAGGCTGGATTATGTCAGTTTGTCGCCTGTAGTCATCCGGATCATCCCTTGTCCGGTCTTGAAGAGGTGACTGAAGTTGATCTGCGCTGTCACAGGGCTATCATGATGACCGGGCTCAGTAAGCGATTTGAAGTCGAGAATTTTATGGAGGTGCCGGACTATGAAACGGTTGTCGCCATGGCTCGTATCGGAGCAGGCTGGTGCATCTGCCCCATGGAATATGTCAGGCAAGATATTCAGGAAGGCAGTCTGGTGATACTGAATCACCTGTCTGCAGTTATAAGAGCAACGGTAGGTGGGTTCTGGCACACCAGCTATACGCCAAACGCAGTTTCCAGATGGTTGCTGGATCAAATTCCTGAGACCTTTAATCAATCCATGGATGACTGGGAAATGTAGTCCGTAGTCCGTAGTCCGAAAAAGCAGGAGTCACTTGCGCTTTTTCGGACATCGGACATCGGATTTAGCTGTTCGCCTTATCCGGATTAAAATGCTCACGCAGCTTTTGCAGCAGCATATAGAACATAGGGATCAGCAGGGTACCAAAGATGGTGGCTGCCAACATACCGGAGCTAACGGTAATACCAATGATCTGACGACTGGCAGCACCCGCGCCACTGGCCAGTACCAGGGGCAGAACGCCCAGGATAAAGGAGAGTGCCGTCATCAGTACCGCACGGAAACGCAGGCCCGCTGCATTAACCGCCGCGTCAAAAATGCTGTCGCCTTCCCGTCGCCTGACCATGGCAAACTCGACAATAAGAATCGCCGTTTTCGCCGCAACAAAACTCCAGGCAGACTCATTCCCACGGTCCCCGTGGGAATGCATACGGGACTGGCCGTATGCCGCAAGGCTTTCTGATAGTCCGTAGTCTGAATTGCCGCAACGCGTGAAAACGAGGCACAGCCTCACTCTGCCTGAGTGTGCCGGAGTTTTACTCAGTTGTTTCGTTTGTGGTGGGTGCGGTAGGCATCAACTAGCGGAACAATATAATTATATACGTGGCCTTCAACTATAGCCCCCTTCCCTATATTGGCAACTCGCCCCAAAACCCCTATATATAGGGCGCTATAGCCGCGCCACGCCCCGTTCCCCTTTCCTTATTGCTACGATTATCCCATCCGGGCAGGCAGCTATAGTGGCTCGAATTTTCAGGAATAGTGGACTGACGTTCCTTCCAGTATCCGCTATTATCGGCTTAACCGTTTAGAAAAAAATTACCAATAAACGGCAGGAGGCAGAAAGGATGAAAAAGATAAACATGACGGGATCAGAGCTAAATTTCCCTTGAAACAGAGCTATGGGAATTACTGAAAACAGAGCATACATAAACAAAGAGTCGATAAACCAATACGGTGCCTCTCACCCCTTCCTCGACAGTGGCAAAAGCATGACCGGCAGTGACCAGCGAACCAGCAATTAATGTCATATTTTCTCGGCTGATGGTTATGTTTTTATACCTTCTGTCCGTACAGTTTTGCGGATCTTTCGCCTGTATAGATCCACATAAAGAGTTTTACGAAACTCATATAGTACTCTTATCTCTACCCTCATCACCTCCCACTCAGTACAATAGTTTGCTTTTTGAAAATCTATCTCTGAGCTATCTGGACCCATGCTCCCCACCGTCAATAAAAGGCGGTGGCACAATCTACGGGCGGTAGCGTACTTTTTGGTTGGCCGGAAGTTTCGGTTGACAGGATGAGTAAAGAAAGACCTGACACCGGCTTTCGTTTTTTTGCAAAGGTACTTCGCATAAGCAGATTTTCAAGGGTTATCCTAACAGTTTGTTTTAGCTAGATAATTCCTATTAAATGACAGGTTCGCATGCTTAAGCGAAAAATATACAAATTACGAAAGGCGAAAGCCAAAATATACCGTTCAAAGGCTGCTGTAGAGCTGGAGCCCTGTTAAAACAAGGCTTTCAAGCAATTCGCCTTTGACGATCTACAGTTTGTTATGCGAAAGTGATTCGTATAAGCAACTGTTATGCGCTAAGAGTAAGTTTATAGTGATTGAAAGTCCTGAAAATATTGAAACATGGATCTCAGCAGCATCAGCAATCGCTGCTTTGATGGCAAGTGCTTTTGCATATAAAAGTTATTTGCTCACAAAAAAAACTATAAGTATTCAGGAGAATGAATATTTGGCAAGAAAAGCAAATATTTCACCATATCTAGAAAATTCTTATAAAGTTCGAGACAAAGAAAATGGCCAATTCTGGATATTTTTTTGCGTAGCATATTCAAATAAATCAGAATCAATTGACTCAATATCACAGGTATATCTTGAAACGCATTACATAAATGACTCTGGTCAGAATAGCTTTCTTATCTCGAATCACGAGGAGAAAGAGGAAAAATGGTCTATCGATAAGGAACACACAAAGCTACCGCTCATGCTGCAGCCACGTACAACAGTAAGTAGTTGGTACACGTTTAAGATTCCAAAAATTGCAACTGAGACAAATAGAATTCAAAAATACAGAATAGTGGCTTTAAATGGTACTGGACATAGAGTTTTAGTTGAGTCTTATATTCTTCAAGAAATATTTTATGAAAAAACTGACGAAAAAGTCTGAATTAATATTTGTGCCTTTAGTAGGGAATGGAGCGTTAGCATCCACCGGCGTGGGTGAAGGGCGTATGATTCCAGTTTTGATCGTTGACTGTAAAGAGAAAGTGGAGTTGCGGGATTTAATTTATGCTCACGAAAACTCACCTCCTGGAGATGTGACTTCTACATGGGGCTGGCCTAAATGGAAGAAAAATAGAGTCTTTCTTATTTTAAAATTCACTAAACCCGCTCAAATTGAAGTTGGTATAACTTTTGATCTGAAATCTCATGGAGCACTAGTTGATGGGATTATACATTCTAATGCATTTTATTTGCAGCCATTGGAAGCAGGGAGCAATGTAATGGAAGGAGTTGGTGGAAGAAAGATCATTGTAGAGATACCAGATACAGACTTTCTACCAACATGGTACGAAATTTATGATGCTAGCCTGGTAAAAAAATTTAAAGCCTCAGGTCTTACAAGTAAAGAAGCAAAACTGGCGTCAGTGCAACATAGAGAGAAAATGAGAAATATCTGGAAAAGAAGAATGCCTGCCTAACAATAAGGAAGCGCATAACAAGAAATTCCAGCGGACACTCGCTCCGCTCGTGCCGCTGAATTTGGCGTTATGTGGCAACTCATGCATTGTGCTAGCTTCAATAGTTCTGACGAGTTTAGGTTTCATGGAGTGTTATGAATTATGAAAGTACCAAGTGATTTGGAAATATTGGAGGCTATTTACAAGAAATACTATGACGAGTTTAAGTCTTATGAAAAAGACTCTCCGAGTCGTTCTAGTAAAATTCATATGCCTATATCTTGCCGTGAGATTGCGAAATCGCTAAATGTTGATGGTGATATTGTTTTTGGTAGACTTCACTACCACCTTGAGAAAAAGTACGGTTATAAAAACGAAGATGGTAGTAGAGTAAGTTTCTTTTCGTTACAAATCGGAAAGGACAATCAATGTGTAAACTTTCCTTTGTTAGCATCAGTGCTTGCTGGGCTACAGCAAGAACAGAAAAAATTTATAACAGCTACAGCCATATCTTCATTTTCACTTGCTATTTCATTAATTTCTCTTGCAATAGCATTATGGTCAAAATTTGCCACATAACAAGAGCTTACAAACGGACGCTCCGCGCCGTTGAAGCAGGCGTTATACGGCTTAACTAAATTATGGAGTAAAAGTTGAAACCAAAAGTATTTATTGCTTCTTCAGTTGAAGGTCTCGATATTGCGTACCCGATACAAGGGAATATTCAACATGACGCAGATGTTACAGTATGGAGTCAGGGTGTGTTTTCTTTATCAGACACATCACTTGACTCTCTGATAAATATTCTTGATGCTTCTGATTTTGGGATTTTTGTTTTCAGCCCAGATGATGAAGTGAAAATGCGTGGAAACGTGTCAGACTCAGTGCGGGATAATGTTCTTTTTGAGTTAGGCTTATTTATAGGAAGACTTGGAAAACGCAGATGTTTCATTGTTAAACCTGATAATATTAATATGCATATCCCGAGTGATTTAATTGGAGTAACGCCAGCAACATATTCAGGTGAACGAGATATATCAGAAATTTCGGCTTCATTAGGTCCAGCATGTCATGAAATAAGGCGGGCTATGAAAACGCACGGCTGCCTTGATTCATCTGAACCAAAAAAGATACCTGCAAATGAATTTGATCAGTATGATGAGAATGATAAAGTAACGATTCTGGAATCCTGGCTTTTAACGAGTACCAATATTGATGGTGTTGCATTAAGATACATCGATATAGACAATGAATTAAAATTAGAAGTTGGAACAACCAAAAGGCTTCTAGAGCAAGTCGTTCAACGAGTTGAAGGATTCAGGATAGACAACCGTGGTAGCAATGTTTTCCGTTTATTATTTGATTCCCATTTTGGCCTGTACTGAGCAAGCAGCCGTATAACAAAAAATTCCAGCGGACAGCGCTACTCGCGCTGCCGCTGAATTTGGCGTTAGGCCCTATTCCCCGTACCTCAAACAAGAAACTTTCGATTGCCTCGCGTTGCGCAATGAGCTACACTTTTAATCATGATTAAATCATTCAAACATAAAGG
>NZ_JAVRMB020000146.1:0-3807 GCF_031844845.1 Endozoicomonas sp. | reverse complement strand
ATAACGGAGAGCCTGTGAAGAGCATACCGGCGATATTGCGCGTCCCTCCAGAATTTTTAGTGATATCGGGTAGTAATGCCGCCTTCTGTCAAACTACGTTATTTCCGAAAAAAGCAGATTACCCCACAAATACTCCCCCTCTCGCTGACCCGGCAAAACCATTTTCTATATGGTGTCAGGAGATAGGTCGCGGGAATGCCGACCTTACCTGGACGACATTGATCGCCAATTGTTTTAAAGGAGAAAACCTGACAATTGACAATTTAATCGACGTAATTGGTCAAAAACTACTCAGCAGACCAAACGGCATGGATGATAGTACGTTGCGTAACACAATAAGTTATTGCTTACGGAGGAATGAGTGTTTTACAGACATTTCCCGTGGGAAGGGGCAGAAAGCACGAGGTGGATTCTGGGAGTATACGGAATCTCTGGCGAAAAACATCAACACGATGGATAGCGGTCAGGCAGATGGCCTTAATAAGGCGCGATAGTACTATTTAATCGGGTTGACAGGGGAGTCAGTCTGGAAAATCTTTTGCCGACTGTGACTGAATAATATTCTCTCTGTTCTTCGCTCAGAGAATGTGTGGAGCGGATCGCGTTTCAACGACCTGAGGTCAACTGTCGTCCATCATGGCTATTCATTATGAGAGTGAAGTATTTTCACTGCCGATTTCTTTCAGCCTGTATTAGAATAGCGCCTCACCACCCATATCCAGGCATTTCACAGGCAACGACCCGAGAGGTAATGAATGTTCACGAAGGACATGACCATCGCTGAATTTGATCCTGAGCTGAAGGCGGCTATTGATGCGGAAACCCTGCGTCAGGAAGAGCACATTGAGCTGATCGCTTCCGAAAACTATGCCAGCCCGAGAGTTATGGAAGCCCAGGGCAGTGCGCTGACCAATAAATATGCAGAAGGCTATCCGGGCAAGCGTTATTACGGCGGCTGTGAACACGTTGATGTAACAGAGCAGCTAGCGATTGATCGCGCAAAAGCTCTGTTTGGTGCGGGCTATGCCAACGTTCAGCCTCACTCTGGTTCCCAGGCTAACGCTGCCGTTTACATGGCGCTGTTGAAACCGGGCGATGTGGTTCTGGGTATGAGTCTGGCTCATGGTGGTCATTTGACCCATGGTGCCAAAGTAAGCTTTTCTGGTCGTATATACGATGCGGTTCAGTATGGTCTGAATACTGAAACCGGTGAAATTGATTACGACGAAGCTGAGCGCCTGGCACTTGAACACAAGCCAAAGATGGTTGTCGCTGGCTTCTCAGAGTACTCCCGTGTGGTTGACTGGCAGCGTTTCCGTGACATTGCCGATAAAGTAGGCGCTTATCTGCTGGTGGATATGGCTCATGTTGCCGGTCTGGTGGCTGCGGGTGTTTACCCTTCACCGATTGGCATCGCTGATGTTGTGACCACGACTACGCACAAGACACTGGGCGGACCACGGGGTGGTTTGATTCTGGCGGATGAAAATGCAGAGCTGAACAAAAAGCTTAACTTTGCTGTTTTCCCTGAGTCCCAGGGTGGCCCTCTGTGTCATGTCATTGCGGCGAAAGCGGTCTGTTTTAAAGAAGCCATGTCCGATGAGTTCAAGACTTATCAGGCTCAGGTGGTTGAAAATGCCCGGGCCATGACCCGTGTGATGATGGAGCGCGGCATCAATATCGTTTCTGGCGGCACCGATGACCACCTGTTCCTGATGGATCTGATTGGCAAAGAGTATACCGGCAAAGATGCTGAAGATGCTCTGGGTCGTGCCAATATCACCGTGAACAAGAACTCGGTTCCTAATGACCCCCGCTCTCCTTTTGTCACCAGTGGCCTGCGTATCGGCTCTCCGGCCATTACCCGTCGGGGCTTTAACGAAGATGATTCTGCCGCACTGGCTGGCTGGATCTGTGATGTTCTTGATGGGCTTGGCGATGGTTCCGGCAATGAGAAGGTCGAAGCTGACGTGAAGGCCAGAGTGCTGGAAATTTGTGCCAGACTGCCGGTGTATGAATAATTCATGCGCTTTTAATTGTCATGATTCAAAGAGAAAAACACTTTAATTAAAGGGGCTTTTATAGCCCCTTTCTTTTTTGATATGGACTTTCAAATTAATTTAACTACCGGAGTCTGTTGTTGTGGAATCTTCTTCAAGCCTAACGTCATCCAGCCAAAAATACGGTGAAATAAAAAAGGTGGATAATGACCATCCAGGCAAGAAGGGTTCCAGAAAGACGAGGGGGAATAAAAGGAAGGTCACTAAAATCAGTACGAGCCTATTCGGCACGAAGAGTTCGAAAATATCGAAACCGGAAGGGCCGGATATAACAGCGGTGAGATCGAATTCAAAACCACCCACTAAAACACTAGAGAGTGATCGCATCGCTAACATTCTCAAAACTCAACCTATGCCGATTGATATTAAGCCATTGTCGAAGAAGGAATCTGGTGAATTAATAGAAAAAATCGTTAACGAGGCTGGAAAATCTGGAATCGCAAGATCTGACATTGACGAATCTAATAAGCCAGAATGGTTCCCGTCCAGCCTTTTGTGGAGCGTTGAATGCGTTTTTGAAGAAGCGTTAGACCGTATGCCAGCCAAAGAGAAGACCAGTTTAAACAGCATTATGAAAAAAATTAAAATGATAGACCCATGGCTGGATTTGATTGTGAAAAACACCTTGTGGCCTGCAATAACATCTACCACCTCTGAATTCAATTTAGATGGAAAAGAAAAACTCATGGCTTTTACTTGGGTAAGACGCGGCCTTGCTCTAGAAAAATTTGAAATAACCAAGGATTGGTTGAATTACCAGTTGTCCTTGAATTCCCCTAAGGAAACTTCGTCTCTTCCTGTATTCATATATAAATCTGAAGTCGTATTGACTGAACGATTGACGGAACAGGCACTTAAAAAAAACGGCATGAAAACCGACGATATCCGCATTGATAAGAAGCCCGAATCACAAACCGAAAGCCTATGGAGTTTGCTGCAGGAAATCATCGATAATCTTAAAATATGTAATAAGATAAAGGTTAATCCATTCTCTGAAGAGGCAAATAAAAACCCGAAATGCTGTGATCTGGCTTTATTGAAAAAACTGCTAAATTCTATTTTCACCGATACACAAGGAACGGGAAAAGGAGAGTCCAGCGCTATGCCAGGAGATACTAAAAAAACTGAGAATTCATTAGTCCGGGACCGGCTGCAAATGGAACTGATGCTGGATAATTTAGCCTCCAGTGAAGGTTATGACGCGTTTAAGCCATGGAGGAAGTGGTTAGAAACTGGTCATAATTCCAGTAAAAATTCTGACTCTTTTTCCTCTGCAATGCCTTTGTTAAAGCATAACCCGGTTATTTGATAGTGGTGCGCTTTCCAACTGTCTGTCTGAAACCGGAGTAGATAACAATATCCAGGGATGGGTGCAATTAAAAGTGTTCCCTGAGGGTGACAACCATTAAAAATTTACCATCGTCATCCCCGCGAAGGCGGGGATCCACTGTCGTGGTAGATCCCCACCTTCGAGGCTGTCGCAACAGTTTTTAAATGCCAATTTATACCACTACCGTCTTTCCCGCGAAGGAGGTTGTCGCAAAAGGTAGATTAAACCTTGAACCACAAAGGCACAAAGGCACAAAGGTTTTTTGGAGTTGCCAGCGCTACGCGCTGCAAACAAAAGAAAAAGTCTTCCTTTGTGTCTTTGTGCCTTTGTGGTTCCTTCTTTTAAGGCCTTTTGCAACACTCTCGCAGGCGGGAATCCATCTCAAGAGTGGGAGTCTATCTCGAACAGTGGATCCCC
>NZ_JAVRMB020000145.1:0-6707 GCF_031844845.1 Endozoicomonas sp. | reverse complement strand
TTGATGCGATTTTTACGTAAATTTGAAGCACCTTGAATCTCTATAGCCTATGTGTCCCAAGGGCTAGAGTTTCTGGATGGGAACTAGCTAGTTGTAAGCAGATGATAGTTTGCTATCAAATGTTTTGCCCTCTAGCTAAGGAATAAGTTCCAGCTCTTTTATAATCAAAGTATCAGCAGTCGATAATATTCTCGAATTTTCATGTGATAAATATTGAAATGCAAACCACTATCCTACTTTTTAAGAAATAGCGATCATGCGTCTACACCTTGGTATCAGTGGTGATGATCGGTTTACTGAATAAAACTAAACGTACGTACAGTCAATTTATACGAAAGCAAACTTTCACCTACTTAAGTGTTTAATTGTCTGATTTTTTGGATGATTTTCCCGTTTACTCGTCTTTTCAGATAAGCAAAGCCACTGTAACATTGAGTATGTAATCAAGGGGGAGTTTGCTATCGAATAATATTATGATCACTGAATCAGGAATAAGTTCCCAGGTATTTTAAATCAAGGCATCAGAAGCCGATAGAATTCCTAAGATTTTCCGGAAGAAAAATAGTAAAAAGCAAGCAATCATTCAGCTTTCAGGAAATAGCGACCATGCTTCCCCTTGGTACTACAGGTTAAGATTGGTTCATCAAGAAATGCTATTCAAATTCAACCTGAAACCAGTACGGCAACTCCAAATGGTTTGGGTATCCTGCCGCTGTGTTCAGACAGTAATATTACTGATTTTACTTTGACCTATTCATTTTCTGGTGTGCGGGCAATGCTCCATATATCCACTCGCTTCACACCATTTTGTTTTAATAGCTTTGTAATCTCACTGACGGTGGCTCCTGTTGTCACAACGTCGTCTATTAGAGCAACGTGATCCCATTGTGGCTGTTTTCTCAAAGCAAAAGCATTACGAATATTTTTCTGCCGGTCTTTGGCATCAAGACTTTGCTGTGGAACAGAGTTTGTTTGTTTTTTAATCAAACGGTCTTCGATGTTCAGCTCCATGAAGTGAAGCTGCTTTTTCAGGGCTTTTGCCAGGAGCAGGGCCTGATCGTAACCTCGTTCCCGTAACCTTTTCCGGTGAAGGGGGACGGGGAGCATCACTTCAGGCCAGTCATCGTCCTCATAAAATTCCATCAACAGTTCAGCCAATGGTTTGACGATGGGATTGATCAGTTCCAGTCTGGACTGATATTTCACCATCTGAAGAATTCTGTTAACCGGAAACTGGTACAGGAAGGGTGCAAGACAGTGGTCAAATAGTGGTGGTTGTTTCAGGCACTGACTGCACAGTCCGGTTTCGCTGTCATTAATGGGTAAACCACAGCATGAGCAAAAACACAGGGGTGTTGGGCACATCGCCAGACATAGATGACACAATGGCTGATCAAAGGTGCTAAAGCCTCGGCATAAAATGCACTTGACCTGTACTCTCTGCATTAACAGTTTAAAATTAAACCAGTTGTAAACTTTTGGAAGTTTCATAGATTGACGGCAACTTTTATTCCGTTATCATCATTTTTAACTTTTATTTCTAAAATCAATAAAACCTCAGTTTCAGTGAACACGAGTCTTCTGTGACTGCTGTTTCAGTGAAGTGCTCCTTAGAGGATGTCATGACCCGTATCTCCCCAACCATAGTAGACAACCTTTCCAGCTCTGATATTAGCCACAGCGTTATTCGTCATGACTGGACGATTTGGGAAGTAGAGGCGCTTTTTCAAAAGCCTTTCAATGATCTGATCTTCCAGGCGCAACTGGCGCACCGGGAGCACTTTGATCCGAACCAGGTGCAAGTTAGCACATTGCTGTCCATCAAGACGGGCGCTTGCCCTGAAGACTGTAAGTACTGCCCCCAGAGTGGCCACTACAACACCGGGCTGAAAAAAGAGAAGTTGATGGAAGTGCAGAAAGTTTTGGAAGAGGCCCAGAGTGCCAAGGCTTCCGGTGCCACTCGTTTCTGTATGGGTGCCGCCTGGAAGAATCCGCCAGCCAAAGATCTGCCTTACATCGTTGACATGATCAAGGGTGTAAAAGCCTTAGGCCTTGAATCCTGTATGACACTGGGCATGCTCAGTGGTGAACAGGCTACGGAGCTGGCGGAAGCAGGGCTGGATTACTACAACCACAACCTCGATACCTCACCTGAGTTTTATGGCAGCATCATCACCACCCGCACCTATTCTGACCGACTGAATACGTTGTCCCATGTCAGGGAAGCGGGGATGAATGTCTGCAGTGGTGGCATTGTCGGGCTTGGAGAAACAGAACGGGACCGTGGCGGGATGCTGGTGCAGCTGGCCAATATGCCTAAGCACCCGGAAAGTGTGCCCATCAATATGCTGGTTAAAGTAGCCGGTACGCCGCTGGAAAATGTTGAGGCTGTGGATGGCATTGATTTTGTCCGCACCATTGCCGTGGCCAAAATTATGATGCCAGCGTCGAATGTTCGTCTGTCTGCCGGTCGTGAAAAAATGAGTGATGAGCTTCAGGCTCTGGCATTTCTTGCAGGTGCCAACTCTATATTCATGGGGGACAAACTCCTCACCACGGCTAACCCGGAAGTGAACCGGGATCGACAGTTGTTTGAAAAACTCGGTATCAATGAAGGGCATGACTGGGGTGAAGCGCCACAGCAGGGAGAGTGTCCGCTGAAAGCGATGTATGACGCTGAAAAACATAATGATCAGTATTTCGATGCCATGGCTGGTCAGAGCTGATGGGCTTTAATCTGGAACAGGATCTCCAGGCCAGATACACTGCAGGGCTTTATCGCAGCAGGAAAACTCTGGACTCACCCCAGGGACCTGAAGTGGTTATTGATGGTCAGCCCTTTCTGGCGTTCTGCAGCAATGACTACCTGGGATTAGCAAATCACCCGGAGGTCATTGCCAGCTTTCGACAGGCAACGGATAACTACGGTCTGGGTGGTGGTGCTTCGCATCTGGTGGTGGGACATAGCAGAGCCCATCATCAGCTGGAAGAAGCACTGGCTGAGTTTACCGGCCGTGAACGTGCGTTGCTGTTCTCCAGCGGCTACATGGCTAACCTGGGTGTGATCAGTGCGTTGCTGGGTAAACAGGATGCGGTGTTTCAGGATCGGTTGAACCACGCTTCATTGCTTGATGCCGGACAGCTGTCCGGTGCCCGTTTCCAGCGCTACCTCCATAATGATGTGAATAATCTGGAAACCCGACTGCAGAAAACCAGTGCCCGGCGCAAATTGATTGTGACGGATGGTGTTTTCAGCATGGACGGTGATATTGCACCGGTTCAGGCGTTGTCTGAACTGGCTGAACAGCACCAGGCCTGGTTGATGGTGGATGATGCCCATGGTTTTGGTTTCCTGGGTGCTACCGGCGGTGGCGTTGCCCAGGCCTGTGGGTTAAGTCAGAAGCAGCTGCCAGTGCTGGTGGGTACTCTGGGTAAGGCATTCGGTACGTCGGGTGCTTTTGTCGCAGGTAGTGATGCACTGATTGAGACACTGATCCAGTTTGCCCGAACCTATATATATACCACTGCCATGCCTCCGGCGGTGGCATTGGCGACTCAAACCAGTCTGGCTCTTTTGCAGGAGCAAAGCTGGCGGCGGGAGCATCTGCAGAGCCTGATTCAATGTTTCAGGAAAGGGTGTGAACAGCTGGGGCTGCCGTTGATGCCGTCGAATACACCCATTCAACCGTTGCTGGTGGGCTGTGAAAAACGTGCGGTTAAAATGAGCCAGTTGTTATCAGAACGGGGGATTATGGTGACGGCGATCCGTCCACCAACGGTGCCGAAAGGATCCTCCAGACTTCGTATTACCTTCAGTGCATCCCATGAGCTGCATCATATTAATCGTCTGCTGGATGCGCTTAAAATGGTTGTTCAGTCAACCGGAACCGAAGATTTTACCGATGTGTCCACCGGGTTTAAAAAATCTTTGTCGATGACAGGAGTGTTGCCCTGATGAGCCAGTATCCAATTGTTTTAATCAGTGGCTGGGCCATGCCGGCAGGTGTGATGGAAGCACTGGCCGAGGCCCTGGATGCGGATCACCGCCGGGTTTCTATTGTGGAGCTGCCGGGTCTGGTCATGGAGTCGGAAGCCAATAAAATTCAGTATGACTGGGATTCATTACTGCAGTACCTGGATCAGCAGCTGTTTGAAAAGCCCATCGTGTTGGTGGGATGGTCTCTGGGAGGCATGCTGGCAACACTTTATGCCAGTCGTTATCCGGATAAGGTGGCAGGTGTCGTTAATCTTGCCGTTAATGGCTGTTTTGTGAAGCGCCATGACTGGCCTGATGCCATGGATCCTTCATTGTTTACCAGCTTCTATGAGGGTATGGCTCAGTCGTGCAAACAGACGTTGCAGGAGTTTTCTCTGCTTTGCAGTGCGGGCAGCGCCAGACGTAAAGAGCAGGCAAGAACCCTGCAGGCGCTAATGGCCGATGCCGATTTTGAAAATCAGGCTCAGGGGGATACCTTGTTAAGACTTTTGGCGTTGCTCGGTAAAAGTGATATTCGCTCAGCACTGGCCGATATTCGCTGCCCTGTCACCCACCTGTTTGGTCAGGATGATGCCCTGGTACCGGTTACTGCTGCTCATGCTATTGAGCAGCAGTTCCCCAGACATCGGGTCAACGTTGTGGCGGGTGGACATGGTTTCTTTATGGATGACCCTGCTTCTGTTGTCCGGGAGATTCAGACGCTGCTGCCTGAAAAAGAAAGTTATCCAGCATGAACTCGACCCTTTCTACAACCGATGTTGCGGATGTCATCATCGAACCCATGACTGGCGTTATGGGTGTCAGGTCTGAAAATCATCCTCGATTAAAGCAGCGAATCGCAGAGAATTTCAGCCGGGCAGCGCACAGCTATGATGAGGCAGCGATTTTGCAAAAAAGAGTCGCTGCCAGAACGATGCTGGGTCTGCCGGCTCAACTTGCAGAGGTGGGTTGTCAGAATAAAACTCACCGTGTTCTTGATCTTGGTTCAGGAACCGGACTTCATTCGCTGATGCTGGCTGACCGTTATGCCAATGCCATGGTTACCGGTATGGATCTGGCCATGGGGATGCTGGAGTTTGCCCGGCAGAATGCGGATGGTTACCCCCGGGTAAACTGGTGCTCCGGCGATATTGAGTCCATTCCGTTGCAATCCGGTGCCATTGATCTGATTTATTCCAGTCTGGCGATTCAGTGGTGCTGCTTTGAAAAGGTGCTCAGTGAAGTCAGCAGAGTGTTGAGACCGGGGGGCTCTTTTGTTTTCTCTACTCTGGCAGAAGGTAGCCTGAAAGAACTGGATGCTGCCTGGTGCCTTGCAGGAGAAAGCGATCGGGTTAATCGCTTTAATCGCTTTGAAGCACAACAACAAAGTATCGTGCAAAGTGATTTCAGCCCGCGGACTTTCTCATTAAAGGCTGAAACACTCTATTACCCGGACATTATCACGCTGCTGCGCGGCCTGAAGGCGCTGGGTGTGAATACGGTGCTGGCCGGTAACGATGGATTATTAACCCGGCGTAAGCTGGAAGTCCTGAAACAGGCCTATGAGTCATTCCGACAGCCTGATGGTTTGCCTTTGACCTATCAGGTGATTTACGGCGTATTGCAGAAACCACTTTAAGGGAAGTGGCATTGTAGAAAGTACCAGCCCTCCGTCATCCCCGCGAAGGCGGGGATCCACTGCTCGCGATGGATTCCCGCCTTCGCGGGAATGACAGCGGTATATTCTTAATGGCAACTTCCCTAAGAACAGTAGTGAGTACGATGGGGAAAACTTATTTTGTTACCGGCACTGATACCGATGCTGGGAAAACGGTCATTACCTGTGGGCTTTTAGAAGCTGCCCGCTTAGCAGGACTGACGACACTTGCCTTAAAACCCGTCGCTGCCGGGTGTTATAAAAGTGAGGAAGGGTTACGCAACGATGATGCTCTGGCATTGATGGAGGCTATGACACTTTCACTGCCTTATGAACAGGTGAATCCGCTGGTATTGGAACCACCCATTGCTCCTCACATTGCAGCGGCAGAAGCGGGTGTTCGTATGACGCTGGATCGTCTGGCGGGCTATTGCCGTGGTGCATTGATGAATAAAAATGATCTGGCCCTGATTGAGGGTGCGGGTGGCTGGCGGGTTCCCTTAAACTCACGGGAGATGATCAGTGGGTTGGCCAGAGAGCTGAATACACCGGTTATCCTGGTGGTGGGGATGAAACTGGGTTGTATCAACCACGCCTTACTGACCGTTGAAGCGATTCTTCGTGATGGTGTCAGGCTGGCTGGCTGGGTTGCCAATCAAATGGATCCGGATATGAACCGTTATGACGAGAATCTGCAAACCCTGAGGGGTATGATTCCTGCTCCCTGTCTGGGCAATGTTCCTTTTCTGAAAGTCGGTCCGGTGAGCACCGGGTTAGCGATGCAAGATAACCCTGATCAATCGATAGTTGCAAAGTATTTAGATATATCAGGGTTGGTTTAGGTGTCGTCGGAAGTGAGAATTATCTGCACGTTAGGAGGGATACCCGATCGTGTCCTGCCCTCATTATTACTTGTAGCGACAAATATTTCAGGGAGGGCAGCGTTCCCCGAATCAAGCGACGTATGTCTACTGCTGTATGTAAAGTCGCTACCATTTGCTTTATCGAAATTCCTCCCTAAATAGAATCTATCAGAGCCGGATGAGCAATTTGTTCGGTGCTGATCAGAGGAGC
>NZ_JAVRMB020000144.1:0-6216 GCF_031844845.1 Endozoicomonas sp. | reverse complement strand
CTAGACTGTTTTTTTCTATAGCGGAGTCTGGAAAGATCATTGCTGCAGGGTAAGGCAGGCTACCGCCTTCTCACCACAGATCCGTCAAGTGCAGCTAAGCGCTGATACCCATACCTCCGTCATCCCCGCGAAGGAGGGTGTCGCAAAAGGGCAAACCCCCCCCGACCGTCATCCTCGCGAAGGCGGTTGTCCAAAACCCTCCTCGCTCCCACGCTCTGCGTGGTAGCGCCAGGACCCAACCACAGACACGATTCCTAAACCCTCCTCGCTCCCACGCTCTGCGTGGTAGCGCCAGGACCCAACCACAGACACGATTCCTGTGGTTGGCTATGCATTCCCACGCAGAGCGTGGGAACGAGGTTCCTGGTGGGTTTTGCGACAGCCTCGCAGGCGGGGATCCACTCTTCGAGACAGACTCTCACTCTCGAGATGGATTCCCGCCTGCGCGGGAAAGGCGGCAGTAGTATAAATCTGCATTTAAGATCTTTTGCGACACCCTCGAACCCTGGAAGCGGCCTGTAGAACAGAACAGGAAAGAGAGATGGGAGAGCTTTCAATTATTCAGCAAAGCTGCAAACCTGCACACACATCAGAACACACATCATGGCCTCAGGATCATTACGGCAGGCTGATGCACAGGCATTGAACTCGCCACCCAACTCGGTACAGGTTTCTTCTGCCATGTATTCACATTCCTGAGGCTCTTCCAGCCAGCGGCTTCCCTCAGAAGAGATACATTCCAGGACATTTTCAGGCCCGGTCGCTGTAATCTGGGCAGGAATCGAGCGAGTCATTCGAACATTTTTCAGGACTCCAGCCTTACTCAACGCCATAACCTGCTGCATTACAGGATCCGGAGTCATGGTTGAGCCGGTAAACTGACGGGTAACTTCAACTTCTGAGTTTTCAGCCATGATCTCCTGTGACTCTTGAGTTGATGCACAACCCGACAAAAAGAGAGCCAGTGAAACCAGCATTGTGGAAACAACTTTTTTCATTGAAATATTTCAACCCGATAGGAAAGAACGTCGGTATTTATTCACTGCTATCTGGCATTGTCCAGCCAAATCGTTCCAACAGTTGATCAAACACAATATCCAGGGGCGTATAAAAAAACAGGCTTTCTTGTGACAGGGTGGGCCATCACCATCCTTAAACAATGAAGCAGCAATCGGTCCGCATCAAAGTGTTTGGCAAAGCTATGCCATCAACAAGCCTGTCTTTTATCTTTGCACAAACTGCCAACCGTGATGGCCCCAAGAATCACAACGCCTCCTGCCAGAGTTCTCAGTGAGGGTATTTCCGAGAGCAGAAGTGCCGCCAGCACAATGCCATAAACCGGCTCAAGACAGGTCACCAGGCTCACCAGCTGGGTCTTCAGATAACGGAGGCTGCTTAAAAACAACATCAGAGGCATCGTTGTACATAATAAGCCGAGTACCAGAAGCTCTGGCCAGTAATCCACAATGCTGCTGCCCCCCGCTTTTGGCATGATCAGTAGCGTAGTAATAACCGCGCCTATATTCTGAAGGCAGGTTAATGCCATCGCATCGGTCTTCTGAATACGGCTTCTGTTTGCCAGAGTGAGCATGGCAAACAGCAGGGCACTGAAGATCCCCCAGCCCAACCCTTCAACGATACCTGTCTCCGGGCTCGTTGATGAAAGAGGGAATACGATCAATAGTCCAGCCACTACCCCGGTAGCGGTCAGTACATCCAGCCACCTTAATCGCTCCCTGAACAACAAGGGTTCAAGCAGGGTTACAAACACAGGGAATGATGAAAACGCCAGTAAACCAATGGCCACCGAGGAGACCTGAATAGCCTGAAAAAAGGTTATCCAGTGGATGGCCAGAATGCCGCCCAATGCCATATTGATCGGCCACTGGCCGGGCACAAACATCTGTCGGATCTTTCCTTTACCGGTCAGGACAAGCGCCAGAACGGTACTTCCAACCAGTGTTCGGCCCAGAACGATCCAGCCGGGATCGATGGGCAATAGCTTGCCAAACAGCCCTGATATTCCAAATAAAAGTATGGCGATATGAAGTTTAAGCAGAGCCTGCCGGCTATCGTTCATCTTTCTCTTACATCTCAAAAAAGGAAAAGGCTGCCTGCCAGCATTCTGGAAAACCCGGGTACGGCAACCATTGAAAAACAGAGAGAAGAATAACGGATTAATCCGAAAAGTGTTGAAATAATGACACGCTTAGTTAAAGCAGATGTCGGCCTATTTAGAATCAGCCGCATTAAAAAACACAACACATTGAAAACTATAAAAAAATCAACGACCCATTTATTAAATCAAATAATTCTAAACCAAATAGATCAATTGATTATTTATTATTAATAACTAATAACAACGCCTCTCTTTCATTTTCTTGTTATTTATTCGCTATCCAACTTCACTATTACTTAAACCATGAATAACTATGGTTTGGAATTGACCCACCGGATTTCAATGGAGAACAATAATGAAAAAAACACTTTTTGCTATCGCAACTTCTTCTGTCATTCTTTTCAGTGCCAATGCTACTGCTGATATAGATTATGCCGATCAAGCCCGGGACAGACATGGCATGGAAGAGCCCGTATCAACGTCTGTTCTGAACGTTTTCAGTGCCAGAGCATCACTGGATTCTATCGTTATTCCTACTGACTATGAGAAGCGTCAGGAAAGAATGGAAGAACTGGGAGAAAGAAGAAGCAACTGATTTCCTATTAAAAAACATGTGGTTGTGGCGCTTGTTCTTACCCCAACCACATGAAGTTCATTATATACCTTCCAACCCCGGTCTTTTTTACCAATCTGGCCTATAATACTCTCCTCTCAACCAAATTAATTCCGAGCCATGCCATTAGTTGTCGACTTTCTTAATGAATTCAGGGACTGCCTGCTCATCAATGGCAGTGAAGATCGAATATTGGAACTGCATATGCCTGACGACATCACAGGCTGGGGCGTCACTGAAAGTGATAATTACAACCGCCCGGATGATCTTTACCAGCGATCAAGGCGTTATTTTGAAGAACGTGAGTCTGCTGATATTCAGCTGGAGCCACTGGACAGCTTCGGAAATGACAATGCAATGATGGTCGCCTGCCGGTTCAAGCGGGATATCCAGTTTAAAAACGGCTTAAGGCTGAAAGATGAAGACCTGAGGCTAACGTTCTATCTGATTGAACATCAGGGCAGGCTTAAAATCCGTCATGGTCATCTCAGCAGAGCCTGGCCTGAAGGGACTCCATTCCCGATCAATCCAATTCCCCAAAGATCTCAACCAGTGTTAGCGGATCGTTCTGCCAGGCTGGATGCCATCAATATCACACCATTTCTTGAAGCTTTGAGCAGGCGGGTCACCTACAGCGAAACCGCTGATCTGGAAAACCTGACGATCCTGCAGCACCCCAGCCAGAGCAGAGTTTTTTTCCCACTGGACAGGCCAGATGCACTCCGTGGCTCCCGGCAATATGAGCAATACCTCAGTAAACTGGCCGAAATACACCTGCAGCCTCAATTGAAATACCATTATCCAGTTGCCTTTCAGAACCAGTCACTGGTCTGCCTTTCTGCCTACGCAGAATGTGGCTGGCAGGAAAAGGCAACGGGCGAAAAAATCAGTATTTCGCCAATGCGTGTTACCTATATTCTTCAGAAACATGAAGGCCAGTGGCTGTGTCGGCACACCCACTGGTCATTACCCCATCCCGATGTCGTTTGAAGCCAAACCATCGGCATGCCATCTGGTATCAAAGCAGATCAGCAACATCAGCTCTTAGCAGAGCTTCTTTACCAAGGTCAAAACCGGCAACGGCAATATGCAGAGTGAACAGTTGCTTCAGGATGGCAAAGTCTCTTGTCTCTGGCCATCTGTCTTCGTCTTCAGTCCATACGGAAAACTCATTCTCCAGAATTGCCCGGGCTTCTTCACTCAGACCTTCTACCAGACTCTCTTCAGACTCATGCTCATCAAAAAGATAAGCGCCGCCTTCAAAGTCCCATGTCTCAGGAAGCTCCACACCCAGACTTTTTACCCACTCGATAAATTCCGGTTTTGGCTTCAAGGTAATGACACAACGGTTAATAAATTTCATGGCTTACCTGTTCGTTCCTGGATAAAGGAGGTTGAAAAATTTTGTGCCAGAAGCTTTGAATCTTACCGTTAAGCATGAATGATTAACGGTCGGCACGCACAAACTCGAATAATTATAAACAACCATGAGCATAAGAAATATTTTTGTGAACTTATTTCAAGTAATGGAACCCTAACCCATATGTAAAAGTCATAGGTGTGCGAACGGATTCTGGTTTTGAGGCTATTTTACAAAAAATATTAACAGTTGCTTATGAAAAAGCTATTGAAGGAAGGTTTATTCCCGCTCCACCACCATGGCGATTCCCATGCCACCACCAATGCAAAGCGTGGCAAGACCGTAGCGAACATCTCGCTTCGCCATTTCATGAAGCAGTGTCACCAGAATCCGGGCACCAGAAGCTCCGATTGGATGACCCAGCGCGACCGCTCCACCATTGACGTTGGTTTTCTCTGGATCCAGCTCAAGGCCTTCAACCACAGAGAGCGCCTGAACAGCAAACGCTTCATTGGCTTCAACCAGATCGATATCCGCCACAGAGAGCCCGGCTCTGGACAATGCTTTTTTAGTAGCGGGTACCGGTCCATAACCCATCACCTCAGGTGAAACACCAGCAGAAGCGGATGACTTGATAACCACCATGGGCTGCAAACCCAGGGACTCTGCTTTGCTGCGGGACATCAGCAGTAACATGGCTGCTCCATCATTAATAGTGGAAGCATTCCCCGCAGTTACCGTACCCCCCTTACTGAAAGCAGTGCGGAGTTTCGCCAGCTTTTCTACAGAGGTCACCCTGGGGCCTTCATCCTTATCCACAATCACCGTCTGCTTCCTGTCGACCACTTCTACAGGCACGATTTCATCCGCAAAACGGTGGGCATCCTGAGCGGCTAATGCCCGCTCCTGACTTCTGGCAGCGTACTCATCCTGAGCTTTACGGCTGATGTGATAACGCTCCGCCAGATTCTCAGCAGTAATCCCCATGTGGTAATCATTAAATGCATCGGTCAAACCATCACTGATCATGGTGTCCAGCAGCTGACCATGACCCATTCGCTGCCCCCAGCGAGCCTTGGGCAAAACATAAGGCGACTGACTCATATTTTCTGAACCACCAGCCAAAGCGATTTCAATGTCACCGCAGGCAATGGCCTGTGCAGCCAGAACAACCGCTTTCATACCTGAGCCACAGACTTTGCTGACGTTATAGGCGGTACTCTCGGTGGACATGCCAATACCCAATGCAATCTGACGGGCAATATTCATCCCCTGGCCCGCGCCAAGAACATTACCCAGAACCAGTTCCTGCACGTCCTCAGCCTTAACCCCGGCCTTCTCCAAGACACCTTTGGCGGCTGCAATCCCTAACCGGGCTGGTGTAACCGTAGCCAGAACACCATTGAATATTCCTATTGGTGTACGAGCAGCACTGACAATAACGACGTCTTGCATTATTCAATCTCTCCAAACGTTATCAGGTCGCTGGCAACTTTCAGATCTGCACCGGTGGCTTTGATCACCTGTTCTACGTGGTATCTACAGCGATTTCAGTTAACAATAGTCCGTTTTCAGTGACCTCGATGATTACCATTTCGGTAACGATCAGATTCACCGGACCTTTTGCGGTTTGTGGAAAGTTGCAACGTTGGAGAATTTCAGGCTCGCCATTCTTCTTGCTGTGTTCCATGGCGATAATGACCGGCTTTGCACCGGTCACCCGTTTTTAATGAAGAGGGCATAATGAAGAGAGCCAGGTTCGCCTGATTAATATTCCTGACAACTGGCTGGCAACAGTTTCAACACCTGCTGCAATCTGTTCCTGGCTGAGAACCAGATCACCAACAGGCTCTTTATTCATCAGGCATCACCACTGAGCATCTCAAGGCAACTTTCATTACCTGCCGTCTGATCAAGAATACGGTCGATCACCTCAAGCACACCCTCATCATTATTTCCGGGCGCTAAATAACGGGCAACCTGCCGAATGCTTTCATTGGCATTATTCATGGCAAAACTGAATCCCGCCTTTTGCAGCATTTCCATATCGTTGCCACTGTCACCAAAGGCAGCGACTTCATCATCGGTAATATTCCACTGCTCTTGCAGCAAATGAAGACCATG
>NZ_JAVRMB020000143.1:0-6249 GCF_031844845.1 Endozoicomonas sp. | reverse complement strand
TGTATCTTTCGTCGGCAGCGTCAGATGTGTATAAGAGACAGATGTGGCCTTGCCCAGTTACCGGAGCAATTATCCTGCCTTATGATTCCACTTGATGCCAAAAGAGTTCGTTATTTCACCCTCTTCTATTGTTCTGATAATCCCCAATGCCACCTTAAAGCCATGGATAAACTGGGCTACGTTGTGCTCAATGGTTGAAAGTAATTTATTGGAATAATCGCGTGAATTAAATGGCTTACTGAAGTACAAGAAAGGCCTGAAAGCGGAATTGCACCCCAGTCTTGTTCAAAGGGTTGGTTCCACGGCTGTTGCTGCCATTTTTTCAGCTATAAATGCTGCAAGTCAGGTCTTTGGCAAGAATTATTGCTATTGACCTGAACTTTTTTCTCGACGAACCTGTCAAAAAGTTTCTAGCGTAATTCCGGAGAGATCGTTTCATGACGCTTACCGCCCTTGTCGTCGTTGCTGTAGCTTCACTGCTGTCATTTGCACTGGCGTGGTTTGTCTGCCGGCAGACCCAGCAAAGCCTGAAATTGCAAATGGAGCGGGAAGGTAATGCTCAGGAGCTGCAGATTGCCCAGCTGACAGAGCAGAAAATCGACCTGCAGGATGAGCTGGCAGAGCAAAAAGCGATTCTGCAGGAAAAGCTGGAAGCCAGTCAGGCCCGGCTACAGATAGAAACTCAACGACTCAGTGACCAGCTCAGCCAGCACCAGGTCAAGGCCGGGCGGCTGGAAGCCATGCTGATTTCAGAGCGCAAACGTGAAACTGAAAAAAACAGGGACTACCAGGAACGGGTTAAAGAGCTGGCATCCGAGCGGGCTGGCCGGAATCAGTCTGAACAGCGGACAAAGGAGCTGGAAACCCGTCTTGAAGAGCAGCAGAGCCAAAACCAGAAAGCCCTGATGCAGCTTCAGGAAAATAAGGAAGCCCTGAAACAGGAGTTCAAGCACCTGGCCCATGAAATATTTGAAGCCAGGGGTAAGGTACTTTCCGATCAGCACCATGAGCAGCTGCATTCACTGCTGGCGCCGTTCAAGGAGCAACTGGGTGAGTTTCGTAACAAAGTGGAAGAGGCCCATCGGGAAGACAGTGTTGGTCGGGCGGCGCTCAAGCAGCAGCTTGAAACCATGCATCAGCTCAACCGCAAAATGACGGATGATGCCGAGAGCCTGACCAGGGCTCTGAAAGGTGACAAGAAGCTTCAGGGTACCTGGGGGGAAATGCAGGTTGAAACCATTCTGGACAGCAGCGGTCTGATCAAGGGGCAGGAATACGAGCGTGAACCTAACTTCAGGGATGAGGACGGGCAGAACAAGCGACCAGACTTTATTATCCATCTGCCGGAAGGCAAGCACCTGATCATCGACTCCAAGGTGTCGCTGGTGGACTATATGACCTACGTGAATGCAGAAACCGATGAAGATCGTGATGCTGCCATTGTTCGTCATATTCAGTGTATTCGAAATCATATCAACAGCCTGAACCAGAAAGATTACCCCAGCCTGCCGGAGATCAAGGCGCCGGACTTTGTCTTTATGTTCATGCCTATTGAGCCGGCGTTTATCTCTGCATTCCAGTATGACCAGCAGCTGTTCAATGAAGCGTTTGAGAAGCGCATTGTGGTAGTAACGCCAACAACCCTGCTGGCAACACTGAGAACCGTTGCCAACCTGTGGACCATTGAGCGACAGAATGCCAACACTCGCAAACTGGCTGACAAGGGACGCCAGGTGTATGACAAGCTTCGTATTTTTGTCGAAAAAATGGAGAAGCTGGATATTCAGCTGGGTAACGCCCGCAACACCTATGATGAAGCCATGGGAACCCTGAAGCATGGTCGTGGCAATCTGATCGCCCAGGCGGATCAGTTCCTGGCCCTGGGTGTTCGGGTTAAGAAGGAGTTGCCAGCGAAGACCCTTGAAACTGCCGACCTGGAGCCGCTGGAAGCAGAAGAGTTGCTGAACCTTGAGGCAGAAATACAACAGGCAGCGTCGGCTGTAGAGGCACTGGAAGAAGCAGTAGAGACAGACCGTTTATCTGAAGACCCGGCTTCAGAGGCCGCTATTGATGATGCTCTGGATGCCATTACCGAACCTGTCATCTCCGCTGAGCCATCGGCAGAAGAGTCACCGGTGGAGCCTGTGACTACTTCAAAAGACGCAGCAGAAGAAGCGGTGCCACCAGAGTTTGATCTTGCGTCACTGAATGTCAGGCCCGGTTCTGAATACGTTGAGCAAACGCCTGAAAGTGTGGAGCCGGTATCCGTAGCTCCCGCCTCTCATGTTGACATACCATCTGCCGGGGAGGGGCTTTCAGATATGCAGGACTTCTCTGTGTTAGAGTCCAGGCTTTCTGAGCTGGACAGCGAGTTACCCACTCCTGATGGTGAGTTGACTTCTCTTGAGGCAGAGATGGCCAGGCTGGAGCACCCTGAATACTCCTTGTCTGATTATGAGCCGCCATTCAACCCGGAAGACTCAGGCTCAAAGTAGATCTTCCGGATTCCCCGGGATCAAATAACGTATTTATCCCCAGTGTGTCGTAACCGGGATTTCACTAAGCTTGTTTTTTTACTGAAATCTTTACCCTGGCACACTTATCATGCAATCCATTACGAGACCAACGCTTAAAGCGGACCTGGCGCTGTTGCTGGTCACCTTGCTGGCGGCATCGGGCTGGCTGTTTTCCAAATTTGCCATCGGGGGAATGCCGCCTATTGGTTACATTGGGATCCGCTATATTGCGGCAGCTTTGTTGTTGTTGCCTTTTGCGGCACGACAACTGTTTCAGCTGAACAAAAACCAGCTGTTCATCTGTGTGATGGTAGGATTAATCCAGGCGGGAGCCATGTACCTCTGGATTCAGGCCGTCGATAGATCAGACCGTCTGGGTGAAGGTGCCTTCATTATGAGTCTGTCGATGATCATGGTGCCCTTTATGGGGCGCATGGTTTATGGCAGCCGCATTGATCGTTATACGCTCCTGGCCTTACCCATTGCTATTGCGGGCATTGCCCTGCTGGCACTGCAGGGGAGTTGGGAGTTTGAGCCAGCCCAGGGGCTGTACCTCATGGCAACCTTTTTTATTGCATTGCATTTTGTTTACACCAATCGCAATGCGCCCGGCATACCTTCCATGGCACTGACTTTTATACTGCTAATGGTGCCGGGGCTGGTGGGGATGGCCATTTCGTTGTCTATGGAAAGCTGGCCGGAGCAGATCTCTACAGATACCTGGGTATGGGTAGCCGCTGCGGTTTTGATTGCCACCAGTCTGCGTTATTTCCTCTACACCTGGGCCCTGAAACATTCAGAAGCGGGTCATGCTGCGCTGATTATGGTCATTGAGCCGGTGTGGACGGCAGTGATGAGTGCTGTCTGGATGGGGGAGATTATGACAGGCCAGAAACTTGTGGGCTGTGGACTGATATTTCTGGCTCTGATCGTTGCCCGGTGGCGCTCAATTTTTAAGTCTTTTCCTTACAACCGGTAGGGAATAACGTACCCAGAATAAACGAGTAGCGGCTTGCCACCGTATGGTGTCGCTTGTGGGTCAGGTATATGTCCGGGGATGGACTGTATGCTGGCAATGTCGGAGCATGGACGCAGGAGGTAGAGTAACGCAGGAGCAGTTACCGAGGGAGCAATTGCCAGTATATCGTTTCATTAACGGCAATGCAGATATCCTGCTGCCGGTGAAAGGCCTTCACAAAATGGTAAAACCCATTTGGCAATATTCTTGAGATATACAGCCACAGCTACGAGCTGACCTGTTCGGCCGGCGCCTATAGCTGATTGGCCGTTGATATTCTTTCAGAGACCCTCTTTCTCTGAATCCTGTTGCCCTTGTGAATGGGGCTGCCCGGAAACCATCAGCAGCCCCCGTGTTTTACCACCCGAATCAGATGAGTTGATGGCAGCTAGCAGTGCGGGCAGGCTAACCCACACTGGTGGATAGCTGTATCGGGCAACATCCAGTATAAGTGCCCGGTCACTGTCATAATCGTAGGCCGCCAGTACAGACCAGTGGCCACCGCTTCTCTGTTGCAGGAAAGAGCGCTGATAATTGACCAGCAGATAATTTTCGCTATCGACCAGCTCCCGGCTCAACAGTGTCCGCAGTTCATCAACGGTCAGGGTATCGCCACTGATTGCGTTAACCGCAACACCGTGAGCTTGTAAAGCATGATGAAGCTCTGTCATATCAGCGCCTCTGGCCATAACCCGCTTTGGAAACAGGTAAGGCAGCACCGATGGTGTAAAGAAACTGTCCTGCGTAATGTAGGTATAAGGATAATAGACAGGGTCACCGTCCTGGCTGGTTCCTATGGTGTTGAGTACGGTTACGGCACTGGCAATACCACAGTAGGTCTGGTTTTTTTGGGTTGTCAGGTGGGGAACGAGTTGCCAGAAGTCAGCGGTTTCAGAGAGTCCCTGCTGAAGGGGAATCGCTTCGGGCGTATTCCAGTAAATAACCGTATTATGCTCAGCGGCCTGCAGGTAAAAGCCCGTGAGGCATAGAAGCATACCAAGGCATATTCGACACTTGTTTTTAACAATCATTGTTCCGTTCTTTATTAAGTCAGTAATAATGTTTACGGCAGTATAGATCAGCCGTTGACTAACCACTTTGAGCCTTCCTGTTTATTGCTCTCTCAAGGGAATTTTCTCTGCATGGTAAGCTGAGGGGCTGGTGGGAATCTTTTGTATGTCTGGTAAATGGAGTCAGGATGACGGGAAACGGAAAAAATGTGCTGATTACCGGGTGCTCGTCCGGTATTGGTCGGACACTGGCCCTGGAGTTTCAGCAAAGAGGCTATCGCGTCTGGGCAACGGCCCGTAACCTGCAAAGTATTCAGGATCTCGCGGATAAGAATATTCAGGTGCTTGCCCTGGACGTCACCAGCGAGCCGCAGATACAGGATGTCGTTCAGCGAATTCTCAGCAGTGATGGCCATCTGGATATGCTGGTGAACAATGCTGGCTATGGCAGCATGGGACCGCTGATTGATCTGCCCGGTGAAGAGTTGGAACAACAGTTTGCCACCAACGTCTTTGCTCCCATGAGCCTTATACGCGCACTGGCCCCTGATATGTGCGCCCGCAAGCAGGGGACTATCGTCAATATTGGCAGCGTCTCCGGTGTGCTGTTTACTCCCTTTTCGGGCAGCTATTGTGCCTCCAAAGCGGCATTCAATACCTTGTCGGATGTGCTGAGAATGGAGTTAAAGCCCTTTGGCGTGAGAGTAGTTACGGTTCAGCCAGGGGCTGTGCAGTCACGGTTTGCAGCTAATGCCAGTCAGGTTCTGCAGCAGGTGATGAAGCCGGACAGTCTCTATATGCCCATTGAAAAAAGCGTTCGGGATCGGGCCAGTGCCTCACAGAACAATCCCACACCGGTTGATCGCTTCTGCCGTGATCTTGTGAATCAACTGGAGTCCGGCCGTGTACCCAATATTATCCGGCTTGCCCATGGCAGCCTGGCCTTTCCGTTGTTGAAGGCACTCTTGCCAACCACTGTTCTGGAGAAAATTCTGGGCAGAATGTTTGGTCTTGACCGGTTGAAGTGATTTTTTATTTTTTTGTCGGTAGGTATATATTTTTTTTGCCTTTGTATTGGAGGTGCTATAAAGTACGCCACCTGTTCAGGCGGTAACGTTTTGAGCAAATGGTGAGGTGTCCGAGTGGCTTAAGGAGCACGCCTGGAAAGTGTGTGTACGTTAATCCGTACCGAGGGTTCGAATCCCTCCCTCACCGCCATATTCTCTTTCTGCAATTTCCTGATTTTCCTATCCCAAGCGCGTACTCTGAACGACTATTGTCTTGTTGTGTTAACAGAGTCTCGACGGCGAAAGAATGTAAGCGGTAGTTTCTCCACACCTTGACTCAAACCAGCTTTTGCTTCCAAGGCAGCAGCTGCTCTATGTCATCAACAGTTTGAGCCTATGGTAGCAGGGTAAACACTGTTTTCATATATTGATAAAGAGAAGGGAAAAGAGAAGGGGACATCCACTACAAAGAGAAGGGGACATCCACAATTTTAAAATCCAATAATAATTTATTAGCTATAAAAACTCATAAATCAATCATCATCAGAATTAATCATTCCTGAATTCGTATCATAAATGCATAACCTCTGTAACCACAGGGTTGCTACAGAACCTTTGAAATGAATCAGAACTCAGGGGTACTCTGTAAAGCGACCAAACAATACAGAGGAAGCCACGGATGGCCTTTACACACCTGA
>NZ_JAVRMB020000142.1:0-16461 GCF_031844845.1 Endozoicomonas sp. | reverse complement strand
GGATTTCTGTCTACCGTGGTGATGTGGTGATGACTCAGGGTACAACACGCATCACCGGAGATATCATCACTGTCTACACCAAAGAGCGCGAAGTGACCAAAGTTATTGCCCAGGGTAATAAAGGCAGAGCTTATTACGAAGCACTCCAGCCCGGGGAGCAGGGAACCGTTCAGGCCTGGGGTTACACCATCCGATACGATGTGAACGGCGACCAGATTGAGCTGATCAAAAACGCCCAGCTTACTCAAAAGGGTGATACCTTCAAAGGTGAAAAAATCAACTACGATCTTGCTCAACAAACGGTGAACGCCAAAGGTACACCGGGTCTGGGTGAAAGTGGCCGGGTACAAATGGTGATTCAACCAAAACAGCAACAGAGTACTAAAACCAAACCCTGATCTTTTCAGGCTACTTTCTGTTTCAAAACGGTTTCAAGACGACTGTTTCAAATTTCATTTTTTATCAGGTTAACAGACAACCGGATGGCAATCCTCAAGGCAGAACATCTTAGCAAAAGCTATAAAGGCAGAGACGTTGTCAAAGATGTCTCTCTGCAGGTCAACAGCGGCCAGATCATAGGGCTTCTGGGCCCAAATGGTGCAGGGAAAACCACCTGCTTTTACATGATCGTTGGCCTGGTCAAGGCCGACGGTGGCAAAGTCAGCATCGACCAGCAGGATCTCACGTTCCAGGCAATGCACAGCCGTGCACGGGCAGGTATTGGCTACCTCCCCCAGGAAGCCTCAATATTTCGCCGCCTCAGTGTCCGGAATAATATTCTGGCCATTCTGGAAACCCGAAAAGACCTCAACAAAAAGCAGCGCCTTGAAAAAATGGAGTCGCTGCTGGATGAGTTCAATATTGGCCATATCCGGGACAGTGCCGGCATGGCGCTCTCCGGCGGTGAAAGACGGCGGGCTGAAATCGCCAGAGCCTTGGCCACCGACCCAACGTTTATTCTTCTGGATGAACCTTTTGCCGGTGTCGACCCCATCTCTGTTGGTGATATCAAGGCAATCATTCGTCACCTTCAAAACCGGGGGATTGGTGTTTTAATTACGGATCATAATGTCCGGGAAACTCTGGATATCTGTGAGAAGGCTTATATAGTCAGCGAAGGGCATATTATTGCGGAAGGCGATAGTCATGCCGTGCTTTCCAATCAGACAGTACGGGATGTATACCTCGGCCATCAGTTCAGTTTGTAAGCTGACTTACAAAAAAGGCTGGCATACCCAGCCTTTTTAAATCTCGCAATTGACCGGTGCTAACTAATGATTCGGTACTTTTTTTAAACAATTATCACCATCGTTTTGACCGAATTGGTAAGACGGAAACCACCAGATTCTGTTGACATAAGGTTATCTACAGAACCTGATACAGAACAAAAAAACCCTGAGCGGAAAGTGTCGCCTCCCCCAATCCGGCCAATGGCTGCCAAACTCTGAATAACCGCATTTTCACAATAAAGAGCACAATCGAACCCATCATCCTGAACCGCTACACTTTATTACAGCTATGGTTTCAGATACGACTATGGGTTTATAATCAGCCACACATGGAGAGTTGTCGCAAAAGCATTCGTGCTAATATCGACTCGACAGCGATCAACCCATTTGATCAATTTTGGGATTAGGTCGCCGACCTGCAGTCTCCACGGACAACGAAGTAAAGGTATACTGTTGCCTATGAAGCCTTCCTTACAGCTCAAGATGGGCCAGCAGCTGGCTATGACGCCTCAGCTGCAACAGGCTATCCGGCTGCTACAACTATCGACACTGGATCTTCAACAGGAGATGCAGGAGGCTCTGGAGTCCAATCCAATGCTGGAGCCTGACGATAGCCAGAGTGATGAGATGTCCACCACCAGTGAAGGAAAGGAAGAACTTCTTGATCTGAGTGAAACAGTCTCAGAGCCTGAGCCCCAGGAGATGGCAGAGTGGTCGGAAAGTATTCCCAATGAACTCCCGGTAGACTCTGCCTGGGACGATGTCTATTCCAGCCTGCCCGCCAGCAGTAGCTATGACGATTACGATCCCCTGGCAACATCATCATCCGTAGAGTCCCTTCAGGATCACCTGGAATGGCAACTGGATATGGCACCCATGAGTGACCGGGATCGCCTTATAGGTCTTGCCCTCATTGAAGCGGTTAACCCCAACGGTTATCTCACCTGCTCTCTGGACGAGCTCTTCGTCTCTCTGCAATCCCCGCTGGAAGAGCTGGAGATCGAAGAGGTAAAAGTACTGCAACACCGAATTCAACAATTTGACCCTGTTGGCTGCGCCTGCACGGATTTGAAAGAGTGCCTGCTGGTTCAACTTCGACAACTGCCACCATCAACACCTCATTTTCAAAATGCCGTAAAACTGATCAGCTTCCACCTGGAATCTCTCGGCTCCCGTGACTATGCGCGTATCATGCGTCGTGCCAGGCTGAAAGAAGATCAACTACGGGATGCGTTGAGCCTGATTCAGAGCTTTAACCCAAAGCCGGGAAATGCCATTGATCAATCAGAAGCGGAATATGTGGTCCCGGACATCTCGGTCCGGAAAATAAAAGAGCGCTGGACCGTTGAGCTGAACTCCGATGCACTGCCAAGACTGCGCATCAATAATAACTATGCGTCCATGGTTCAGAGAGCCAACAACAGCCGCGACAACGTCTTTATGAAGAACCACCTTCAGGAAGCCCGGTGGTTCCTGAAGAATATACAAAGCCGCAATGAAACGCTGATGAAAGTTGCCAGCCAGATTATTGCCTACCAGCAGGAGTTTCTTGAGAAAGGCGATGAAGCCATGAAGCCCCTGGTACTGGCAGATATTGCCGAGGCCGTTGGCATGCATGAATCAACCATTTCGCGGGTTACCACCCAGAAATACCTGCATACCCCACGGGGGGTCTATGAGCTGAAGTATTTTTTCTCAAGCCATGTCAGTACTGAAGCCGGTGGCGAGTGCTCATCCACGGCGATCCGTGCACATATTCGCAAATTGATTGCTGAAGAGCCCCCCCGAAAACCACTGAGTGACAACAAAATCGCAGCCATACTTGGAGAGCAGGGAATCAAGGTCGCCCGACGCACGATTGCCAAATACCGTGAGTCTATGAAGTTCCCCCCCTCCAATGAGCGGAAACAGCTGACACCCTGAAGGTGTCTTGTAAAGAACGGTACAAAGAATAGTTTTTTTGCCTCAGGGCATTCCAAGCTGCATCGACAGTGTTAGAATCAAATACAGCCCTGAGCGAAAAAACAGCCATGAGCGAAAATGCCGTTCCTGCCTTCAATCGAAGATAAGGAAGCAAGAAAGACGGCATTTTCAGTAAACAGCCAGTACGAAAAATCCCGCGAACTGGTGATTTCTGGAAATGGGATCAGGAGAGCGTTACATGCAAGTCAACATCAGTGGACATCATGTCGAGGTAACAGAAGCTCTACACGACTATGTGATCAAGAAACTGGAACGTCTTAGTTCGCATTTTGACCATATCACCAATGTACAGGTGACCCTGAGTGTAGAAAAGCTGGCGCAGAAAGTGGAGGCGATTCTGCATACCCGCGGCGCCGAAATTGTTGCCACCGCCGAACACGAAGACATGTACGCAGCCATTGACCTGCTCTCGGACAAGTTGGATCGGCAGCTGGTTAAACAGAAAGAAAAAGCCCTGCACAGGCAACAGGGTGCCAGTGGCCATGCCCTTTGATTTCGGTATCCATTCTTAAATAGCATGAAAATTCATCGCATCCTAACCCCCGAGCGCACCCTTGATGGTGTGCACGGGGTCAGCAAAAAGAAAATTCTGGAATTTATTGCTGACCGCATCAGCAGTGAAGTCCCTGAGATTAATGCCAAAGAATTATTTGAAGCCCTGATCTCCCGGGAGCGGCTTGGCACCACCGGATTAGGTGAAGGCGTTGCCATTCCCCACTGTCGGTGTAAAGCCTGTCCGGAACCTGTTGGTCTCTTTATACGTCTGGCAGAACCTATTGATTTCGATTCCGTGGATCGTAAGCCGGTTGACCTGGTATTTGCACTGATTGTGCCGGAAGGTGAAAACCAGGAACACCTGGAAATTCTGAAGGCATTGGCAGAGCGTTTTCATTCAGCGTCAATGCTTGAGAAAATACGTTCGGCTACCGATAGTGAAATGCTCTATCACTCTATTAGTGGTGATTAAAGTAGTGGTGATTAAAGCTCTTTGTATTGATGGCAAACCTTTATATCAGAACACAAGAACAACTATTACGCCGGCTCTTTCGTTTGTGCCAGGGGCCGTTATGCATTGCCGTGCGCCGCGTAAAACCAGGTGCAAATTTCAACCCCATAAACCACTCCTCGGTAACTGCTCCTGCGTTACTCTAACTCCTGCATCCATACAGTCGTGCGTTTCTGGGATACAGCACATTCATGTGCATAAAAAAACCACCACAATGTGGTGGCCTGATTAAATAATCAGAAAGATAACATAATTAACCAGACCTGTTAGCCCGCAGTGCTGCAAGCTTTTCAGCCTTTTTGCGAGCAAGCTTAACAGCATCCCCATTCTTCTGAGGATCATAGTCGTAGAAAAACGTCGTCTTTCCACCCTGCATCATCAAGGCAACTTTCGCGTTATTCCTCTGGTTAGCTTTGTAAAGAGCACGATCTTCATCAGTTGTCTTTGAGGTCATTGCTTTAAGCTGAACTTGATTCTTCTGCTGCAGCTTAGCCTCCAGCTTCTCAATAGCAGTTCTCGCTGGAGTCACTTTAGCACCTTCAGCTTTTTTAATGGCATTATCCAAACAAGTTTCAACGTAAGCGTCCAAAGCATCTTCACCGTTAAGGCCAAAAGCAAGCTCGTCGCCGTAGTTCAATGCTTTTTCCGCACCGACACAACCCTTATTATCCACTCGGTCGTAAGGTGTTTTTCCTTCCACACCTTCAGCTGCCTGAATTTTCCTCGCCTGCTCAACAACCTTGCTATACAACGGCCCCATTACTGGAGTGCGAAGCTTCAGTGCTTCTTTTGCAGCTTTTAAGTCTTTAGCTGCGGCCCTGATTTTAAAAGGATTGTAATCAGAGGTTGCGATTTTGTCCGAGAACTTCCTGAAGGCTATACTTACTTTAAGAGGTACGATCTTTTTATATACCGCCTCAGGCACAGACACAATACGATCTTTCAGCCTTTTACAACCCGCTTTAAATTTTTCCAGGATCGACATTTCTTCTTTAGTTTTAAACTTCATATGGTTTAAATGCCGGGTCTGACTTAAAGCTACTCTATATTCTTGGCTTTCTTCCCCAGCCAGGATGGCTTCTTTGGAGACAGCCACACTGCTGTCAATAGCTGCGTCTCTACACATACGATCAAATGACGAAACAAAACTTGCTTTTTCTATAGGGTTGTCCAAGGGCTTTATTCTAGGACTTTTTTGTTCTGGATATACTGTTTCTGAATATCCTGGCTGTGCATTGCCCTGACTATAAGACAATACTTTTCGGGGAATATAAGTCAGACCACTCCAAAGCGTCGAGACAGCACGCCCAAAAAAGCTCGAAGACGTCTCTTGCTTATTGTTACCCTGGTTTACCGGGGTACCGACAGATTGACCAGCAGAAATGGCTTGGCCAGTATTTCCAACATTTGGTAATGACATAACGTTACTCCTTTAACATTAATTAATGATTGTGTTTTATTCACCTCCAAGGGGTCTTTAGTAATTCCTTTCAAACCCCCTTGTCGCTGTAAACCATATGCTTAACTTTCTATTTAGTTAATAACAGCAGTGTCAACATAACTAACAAACCATAAGAATCATTGCCTTGAAGGTATGAATAAAAAATAAAAAACCGTTATTTAAATAACCACCTGACAAAATATCCGGGGATCTCCTGCGACTTTAGTAGTAACCCTTGATCAAGTTAATTGACGATACGAATATTTTTCCAATCCGAAAACCTTGAAACTCCCGGTAGGCTAATTGACAAAAAGTTGCTTTAATAGTGAAGAAGCCACCCGACAATACTCGTAGTGCATAAATATGCCAACGCTTGGAAAGCAGAAAGGAGCAGCCATGAAACTTATCATTATCAGTGGGCGATCAGGCTCGGGAAAAAGCTCTGCCTTACATACCCTTGAGGATGAAGGGTTTTATTGCGTCGACAACCTGCCTGCCAGCATGCTGAGCCAGCTGCCAGATACCCTGAAAGGATCTCATCAGGAACAGCCAAAAATGGCGGTCAGTATTGATATCCGGAACCTGCCGGGAACACTGAAAAATTTCCCGGAGCTGCTGGCCAACCTGAAAAAGAAAGGCATTGACTGCAAGGTACTCTATCTGACTACCGCCAGTGATAAACTGGTCAGTCGCTACAGTGCTACCCGCAGAAAGCACCCCCTCAGTAACGACCAGATATCCCTGAGAGAGGCCATTGAAAAAGAGAAAAAACTGCTGAAACCCGTACTGGTATCCGCTGACCTGAAAATCGACACCACGCCACTATCGGTTCATCAGCTCCGCGACCAGGTCAAACAGGAATTCTGTGATGACCAGAAGATGGGGATGACCGTACTCTTTCAATCCTTTGGCTTTAAAAATGGCATCCCCTCTGATGCCGATTTTATTTTTGATGTACGCTGCCTCCCCAACCCGTACTGGGATGAGGCTCTGAGAGTGCATACCGGCCTGGAAACACCGGTCATTGAATTCCTGAAAGACGAACCGGATGTCATTGAGATGATTGATGACATCAGTGCTTTTGTTGAGAAGTGGCTCCCCCGGTTCGAAACTGCCCAGCGCAGCTACATGACCGTGGCCATAGGCTGCACCGGCGGTCAGCACCGTTCGGTCTATATTGGTAAAACACTGGGAGATTCATTTGCCAATACCCTGGAGCGGGTTCAGGTCAGACACAGAGAGCTTCACGAATAATGATTACCTATCGGAAAAGAATTATTAACAAACTGGGCTTACATGCCCGGGCGGCATCAAAATTTGTTTCCACGTCATCCGCTTTTGCCAGCCAGATTGAAATTGAATTCAATGGCCGAAAGGTCGATGGCAAAAGTATTATGGCAGTTATGATGCTGGCGGCGGGACTGGGCTCCGAACTGGAGCTTCATTGTGATGGTCAGGACGAGAAGGCAGCCTGTCTGGCACTGTGTAAGCTGATCGATGATCGCTTTGGTGAAGAAGAATAACCGCCCCCCCTTACCAGGGGATAGCCTCTGCACATACAATAAGAGACCATTCTCCATTTTCACTGGATCTCTGGTTTTATAACCCGATATCCAGAACCCACTCAGGCAGATAATAATGGCCCAGCAGCTGCAATTGAGCATCGGTGAAGCCGAGCTTAAAAAACTCAATGATGCGCTTGAGCATGGTGTTTCTTCAGAGTTACGCACCATGCTGAATACATTGCCCCCTGCTGATACTGCACACCTGCTTGAATCGTCCCCGCCAAAGCTCCGCAGCCTGTTATGGCGACTGGTGGATCGGGAACAGGAAGGCGATGTACTTCAAGAGCTAAGTGAAGATGTTCGCCAGTTCTTTCTCGACCAGATGAACATTGCCGAGCTGAAAGCGATCACCGAAGGGCAGGATGTCGATGACATAGCGGATCTTCTGCAGCAACTTCCCGGTACCATAACCCGTCAGGTTCTGGACACCATGAACAGCCAGGACCGACAACGGGTTGAGGCCGTTCTGGCCTATCCGGAAGATTCTGCTGGCGGCCTGATGAACACCGACACCATTACGGTTCGCCCTAATAATACCGTGGATGTTGTTCTTCGATATCTGCGTCGACATGAAAATATCCCTGACACCACAGACAGCCTTCTGGTGGTTAACCGTCGTGATGAATATATCGGTCGACTGCCGCTTACTGTATTGCTCACCACCGACCCCGGCGCCACAGTCAGAGACGTCATGTTAACAGACCTTGACCCGATCCCTGCCGACATGGAAGACACTCAGGTTGCCCAGCTGTTCGAACGTCAGGATCTGATTTCCGCCCCGGTGGTTAATGAAAGCGGTAAGCTGCTTGGCCGTATTACCATTGATGATGTAGTGGATGTTATCCGGGAAGAAGCCGAACACTCCATGATGAGTATGGCGGGCCTTGATGACGATGAAGATACCTTCGCCCCCGCGTTACGAACCGCCAGACGCCGGGCTGTCTGGCTGGGCGTTAACCTGATCACTGCCTTTATTGCCGCATCCGTCATTGGTCTGTTTCAGGAAACCATTGATAAAGTGGTTGCCCTGGCCGTACTGATGCCTATTGTTGCTGGAATGGGTGGCAATGCTGGCAGTCAGGCGTTAACTCTGGTGATCCGGGGGATGGCGCTGGGACAAATCAGCAAAACCAATCTGAAGTGGTTATTGGGCCGGGAACTGGTCGCCGGTTTTCTCAACGGACTGCTCTGGGCAACACTGGTATCCATCATTGTCTGGTTCTGGTTTGACGACCCGATTATTTCTCTGGTCATTGCCTGTGCCATGGTGATTAATTTAAGCATTGCGGTCATTACCGGAGCAGCACTACCGGTTTTGCTGAAATCAATAAATATCGATCCGGCGCTGGCTGGAAGTATTATTCTGACGACCGTTTCTGATGTAGTGGGCTTTTTCTCATTTCTCGGGCTGGCGACGATTTTCTATGGATAGGCTTTGAACCACTGTTATTAGTGGTTCAATAAAGTAAACAGCAGTCACCAGATGGTTTTCAGCAGCGGACTTTCTCTCAGGTTATGATCCGCGGTAACCAGCGCAGCGTCGTGTATAATCGTGGTCGCAGCAATCAAACGGTCAGCAGGGTCGTTATTGATCGTATGATCAAAACTGACCGAGCGTTCGGCAATGTCCGGGGTAATGGGTAAAACTTCGATATTCCGGGCCTGGATAGCAAGCTGGCAAAAAGTGCTTGCTGAAACGCCAATGGTGAAGCGACCTTTGCTCACCAGCATGGCTACTTCCCAGAGAGTAATATCGCAAATCATCAGTTGCTGTTTTTGTTCTGCCTGGATGATTTGCCGCTTTGCGTTGTTGGTCAATTTTTTATGACTGAGGGCATCCCAGATAAAGGCGCAGGTATCCAGAACAATCATTGCATGGCATCCCATGACTCGCTGGTGCTTGCCAGAATATCTTCAGCCTGTGCATCTGGAGCCAGCTCAGCCAGAGCATCTCTCGCGGACTGCTTCAGGGCATCTGGGGAAGCAATGGTGGCCAGAACCTCACCATTGGAGGTTACCGTAAATGGCTGTCCTGACTGAGCTTTTTTCAGGTAACTCAGCAGGTTGGCCCTTAATTCACTGATATTGATTTGCTCCATGAGCACCTCTCATTGTACGTGCACATTGTACAATATAGCAGGCTTCCGGCAGGGGTAGCTATCTGCCTGAGTATTCACGTGCCTGTGAAATGAGTCCTGAGACCTTTTGCGACGACCGCAGAGCATGGGAGCAAGGCAATATCGCGTATCGCAGCACTATGGTAGTGGTGTTCCAGGGTAGTGGTGTTCCAGCCTAAGACTGGTTGATATTGACAGTGCTTTCCGGTGGCTGCCCGGGCTTTCTGAACTTGATAATTTTTTCCTGATCGTCATTGTCGCGCTTTATCTTTTCAATGACCGCTTCGCAGATAAACGCATTGATACTTTTAAAGCGGGAGCTAGTTGCCGGTGAAGGCCCTGGCCCAGGCGAACATTCAGCGACCCCTTGAATGGCTGATCGGGCTCCTTGTCCAGCTCCCTGCAATCTTCAAGATAGTCATCCACTGATTGATGGAACTCGTTAATCAGCTTCGGCAGTGTGCTGGCTTCATAGGTAATCAGGTCACGAATGAAAGCAACTTTCCCAAACAGCGTACCGTCGTCAATCTGGGGCTCGATGGTGCCGTGATAGCCCAGACATTCAAGGTATTTGATCACGAAATGTGCCTTTTCTTATAACTTCAGCTTTCTTTTCTGGTAGATAGCCACAGTTGTGTGGGTCGACACAAGCCCCCTGACACGGGCATGGTGAATCCTCTGTCTTGCGGCTCTTTTTTGTCTGAACAGAGGATTGTAATAGAGCGATATCGTCTGAAATGCCTCTAAGCCTTCCATCAAAAACCGTAATGTTATCCTGATTAAAATATATTCTCTGACAGAAAGGAAAAATACTTTCTGCAGGCGTTACTAACCAACGACAAAACTTCTTTGCCAAGCTTCCTATTCTGCCAGATTCTTCCACTCCAGAATTCAATGACAGCACTAAAGTGTGTCTAATAGATGCCAACGAAAAATTAATAGCTTCCATAAATTCATACCGCAATCACAAATACAAATAAAGACGATTTCTCTTGTGAAAAGAATTGTAGACCTGTTCGGGAATTTTGCAGACGACCTTGTTCGCAGTGAGAAACCGCTGAGATCCAGTCGTACAGATTGGGAACAAAAAAGCAATGCCGCCCGCTGAGGGCAGCGGCAAGGGAAGGAAATTAAAAAATTGCGCTATTCCTGTGCTTTATGGCTTACAAAATCACTCGCCCGCCAGCTTCATATTACTGATCAGAATAGAACCTGTCTGAACATTACCCCGTTTATCCACATCATTGCCCACCGCAACAATATTCCGATAAATATCCTTGAGATTACCGGCAATGGTGACTTCAGAAACCGGGAACTGGATTTCACCATTTTCTACCCAGAAGCCACCAGCACCTCGGGAATAATCACCAGTCACGGTATTAACCCCCTGCCCCATCAACTCTGTCACCAGCAAACCGGTACCCATTTGCTTCAGGAGTTCATCCTGATCGCCCGCATTGCTTTCCACAAACAGGTTATTAACACCACCCGCATTACCGGTACTGTCCATCCCCAACTTGCGGGCAGAGTACGTACTTAAAATGTAATTCTGTAAAACACCATCAGTAATAAAGTCCTTGGCATAGGTCGCCAGCCCGTCATTATCGAAACTGGCAGACCCAAGCATGCCTTTTAACAATGGCTGTTCATGGATACGCATCCATTCAGGAAAAATCGGCTTACCCAGATGGTCCAGCAGGAAAGAGGCCTGACGATAAAGGCTGCCACCACTGATCGCGCCGAGAAAATGAGCAATAAGACCTGAAGCCACTTCCGGGGCAAAGAGTACCGGCACTTCCGCCGTACCCACTTTACGACCGCCCAACCGTCGAACGGTTCGCTCCGCCGCCTTTTTCCCGACGGCTATGGCTTTTTCCAGTTCACTGGCATCACGGTTTACGGTGTACCAGTAATCCCGCTGCATCTCCTCGCCCTGCATACCAATCAACACCGCACTCAGACTGTGACGACTGGAAACATAGCTACCAATAAAGCCATGACTATTACCATAAACACGGCAGCCCTGATGACTGGAGACACTGGCACCATCAGAGTTAATAATTTTATTACTGAAGGAGCGACCGGCATCTTCACATTGCATGGCAAGGTCAATAGCCTGCTGGGCATCAATGCCCCATGGGTGGTAGATATCCAGGTCTGGCAACGAAGCCCCATCAGCCATCAGCGCCTTTTCTGCAAGGCCTGCATAGGGATCTTCCGAGGTATAGCGGGCAATATCACAGGCGGCCTTAACGGTTTCCCGGATGGCGTTCGGACTGCTGTCGGAGGTACTGGCCGAACCTTTTCGCTTACCCAGGTAGACCGTAATACCAAACCCCTGGTCACGATTAAATTCAACCGTCTCAACATCGCCCATCCGGACACTGGCCGATAAACCCGTATCCAGACTGATGCCCACCTCACAATGATCAGCCCCCTGTTTGGCAGCCTCATCAAGAATATCGCTGGCCAGAGCTTTCAGCCTGCTCTCTTCGCTACGTGGATCCAGTACTGCGTTGGAAAATTCGCCCATGATTCCACCTACCTTGTTTTGTTTATCTCTGTATTGTGCCGCTGACAGACAAAGAATGCACCCATGGGTTATTCCATAAAATGCATGGGAAAAACATCACTATTGACAAGCATTCTGAAGTAAAATACTAAGAATTGTATCTATTTTTCTACCTGTGGAACTGCTTAATCATAATTCAGAACTTTATGAACACTGCAGATTCCCATTAATGGCAATCCTTATGAGTAAAAAGAAACGTCGTATTCAGGAATCCTGGGACGATGAAGAAACCGAAGAAATCATCATTGTCAGCAAATCTGAACTGAAGCGGGACATGGATGAGCTGAAAATTATCGGTGCCCGTCTGATAGAGCTTAAGCCAGCGCTGCTGGATAAGTTACCACTGAATGATCGACTTCGCGCGGCACTGGACGAAAGCAAACGTATTAACAGCCATAATGCCAAAAAACGTCACCTTGGTTTTCTTGGCAAGCTACTGGCCGATCAGGATATTGAGCCCGTGTTGTCGCTACTCAATCAACTGGACTCCTCCAGTGAAGAGTACAACCGTCGGTTCCATCAACTGGAGCGCTGGCGTGACCAGCTAATCAGTGATGATGAGCACCATACGTCCATGACCAAATATCTGGAGCAATATCCGGCTGCGGATCACCAGCATATTCGTCAACTGGTTCGTAATGCCCAGAAAGAAGCCACACAGGATAAACCGCCTGCTGCTTCAAGAAAGTTGTTCAAGTACCTTCGGGAAGTGGACGCGCTGTAAGGTCATTTAAATCAGAAACCCTCCAGCCTGTTCGTCACAACTTTCAGAATTCTGGCTGGAGCGTTTTTTATGTTTTTTCGTTCAACCCGGGGGTTCCTCCCGGGAGCCCTGCTGCACCCAGATGTACATTTCATCTGAAGGCAAAGACGGTGCTATTGAAAGCTTCAACCTGCATAGACGTGAACCCTCCTGTAAGGACAGAACTGGCTTGTTAAACGTCACTCAACAGGTCAATCATCCACTCCTGCTTTTGGAGAAAAAAGACGATTACATTTAAAGAAAAAGAATAGACCTGATTTCATCTTTTACGATCAAACAAAACCACGGGAGAAATCAGAGAAAATCCCATTAACGCCCCAATCAGTCAGCCGCTTTGATGTATCCAGAGAGTTCACGGTATAACAGTAGAGTTCATACCCTGCTGCTTTTACCTTTGTCACTTGCGCCTGTGATACTCGCTTGCTATTCAAGTGAATTGCTACCGCATTGACCTTCAGGGCTTTCTTTCGCCAGTTAACCGGCAACCGTTCAAACAAACAGCCAACCTGAACATCAGCATGGGATGACAATACAACCAGAGCCCCATAGTTAAAGCTGGAGACCAGTAACCTGTCCTTCGGGAAATCCACATCTTCTATTGCCTGCAACACTGCAGCTACCAGAGCCGATTCTGAACAACCATTGGTTTTCAACTCAAGGTTCAGACCAAGTCCAAGCTCTTTAATTAAGATCAGGGCTTCAGCCAGTTGAGGAATCCTTTCACCGGCAAATTGTTCTGAGAACCAGCTCCCGGCGTCAATGTCTGCCAGTTGCAAGTGCGTCAGTGAACTCAGCCTGCCTTTTTTATCCGTGGTGCGGTTTAACCTTCGGTCATGGAAAAGCACAGGTGTTCCATCGCCAAGCAGAGTGACATCAACTTCTATCCACGCCAACTTCTGTTCAGCTGCCATTCGAATACCGGCAAGGGTATTTTCCGGAGCTTCCCCGGCAAGGCCCCGATGCCCTATCACCCTGCTCATTCTCATGATGGCCTCAACTTATAAGAACCAAACCAAACGCCGGAACAGGGCTATTCTTAGCTGACCCCCTGTTGTAAGGACATTAACACAGATGCGGCCGGTTTTACTCAGTATCGATGTTGGCACTCACAGTTTGCGCAGTGCTTTTGTTTCACTGAAAGGGCATATTCTTGCCCATGATGAAGAGCCTCTCTTGATCTGGAAAACCGCAAATACCATGGAATTTTTCTCAGAAAACATCTGGGAAGCACTGGTAACCTGCGTCAACCGATTGATTACTGAGCACCCAGTCAACCAGACAGATGTTATAGCCATCGGACTCGACACAACCTACTCAATAGTACTGTTGGATCAACAGATGCAGCCGGTGCTTTTACCAGAAAGCCATCGAGCCAACACGTTTGGATGGATGGATAGCCGGGCCAGCCAACAGGCGGCACTCCTTACCAAAGAATATCCCGGATTATTTGCTCACAGAGGCTCCGAAATCAACGCTAAAAGCAACGCAAGCAAGTTACTCTGGCTTTTCCAGTGCGCCCACGGAACCTGGCAAAATACCGCCTGCATTATTGATCTCTACGATTACCTGACATGGAAACTTACGGACTGTCTGACCAGAACGCCCACCTCAACCAGCGGCATTTTCACCAAAGAAGCAGCATCCAGATTAAATATTGATATTGAAGATAGATTTCAGGGAGAAACTCTGAGTATTGGCTCCCCGATTGGCAACGGCCTGAGCCAAAACGTTGCAGGTTTGTTAAACCTGAAAGCCGGAACGCCCGTTGCCACAGGAATAATTGATGCCTATGGCGGTACGATCGCCACCATACTGGCGTCTGACAGCCACACCAATCAACTATCACTGGATTGTATTACCCAGAGAATCAGCTTTGTTGGCGGAACGTCTTCTAACTACGTTACCTTTAGCAGGGACGCTCTTATCTGCAACGGAGCAGATGGGCCATACCCTTCAGCACTAAACGACTATTATCTTATATATAGCCGACAAACTGCGGCTGGAGCACTGATTGATCACATCATCACCTCTCATCCCGCCTACAGCTCCATTTATGAGATATCGGTAAGCCTGGGTATCAGCGTCTATGAATACCTGAACCAGATTCTTTTCGAGCTGGCCGGTAAAAATAAGACTGAATACTCTGAAGATGTCAGCCAACTCACTGCCAATCTTCACTTGCTCCCTTATTTCGATAGTACTGAAACTGATCAGCCACTGCATGGAATGATAACAGGACTAACGCTGGATAAAAGTCATCAGTCGTTGGCTATCACCTATCTTGCTACCGTTCAGGCTCTTGCCCTGGATGCCCGCTACCGGCTGGAGAAGCTCAAAAAGGCCGGGTATCATTTTCAATTATTAATACCCACTGGAGGGCTGGCAAAAAACCCTGTCCTGCTAACAGAACACATTAATATCCTTAATATCCCTGCAGCGATTCCGGAAGAAAAAGAAGCAATGCTATTATCGGGCGCAATTACCGGAGCGGTGGCGGCTGGTATCTATGAAACTATTGAAGATGCCATGAGAGCCATGAGTCGTTATAACTCGGTCATAGAGCCTGACAAGCAGCTTCACGGGTTCTATGAGATGAAATACGACACATTTCTGAAAATGAAAACATGCCAGAAATCATGGGAAAAATAAGAGAGGGGATAAGCGATTTACAAAAGAAGGGGAAGATGGGGTGGGCGAAGGGGCTTGAACCCTCGACCGCCGGAATCACAATCCGGAGCTCTGCCAACTGAGCTACGCCCACCATCTTGTACTGACCTAAAGAGAAGAATGTCATCCCTCACCAGCGCGGCTGATTATAAGGAAACCTGTTCAGCATGCAAGCGTCATCTGCTTTTTTTCTTCGACTATCTTAAGTTTGAGAGTACGTCTTTAATCCAGAATATAATCAGCCGTTATGATTTCAAGCACATGACCATTGGGGTCTTTGAAGTAAACACCACGGCCACCATAACTGTGGTTTATCTCGTCGTTATCAACAGAGGCCGGACCACTGCCATAAGCCCTGTTTTCTGCCCGGATACGCCCGAGAATTTCATCAAACTGTCGATCTGTCACCTTGAAGGCATAGTGGAGTGATGAAAAGCCCGTCGCATCCCGAAAGTCCAGTGTTAATGTGCTGTTCACCTTTAATACGGCAAAGCCCTTCCATACCTGCAAAAACTGAAACCCGAAGATTCGCTCGTAGAATCTGGCTGACGCAACTTTATCGTGGGCCGGGACGATTGTATGGTTCAGCGTTATTTCCATGGTTTAACCTCTGGCCTGACTTGTATCCGGTTCTGACGCGCCCATCCCGGATGCTACGAGCATCCAAGGGTTTCAGCAGGCAGCTAAAAGTTTCAATGGAATTATAAAGGTCTATCTCACTAGAAGTAATCTACCAGGATGATTTTTGCAACTAAGGGAAGCTGCAATCAAGAATATACCATCGTCATCCCGCGAAGGAGGTTGTCGCAAAAGGAAGAATTAATACCCAACCGTCATTCCCGCGAAGGAGGCTGTTGCAAAACCCACCAGGAACCTCGTTCCCACGCTCTGCGTGGGAATGCATAGCCAACCACAGGAATCGTGTCTGTGGTTGGGTCCTGGCGCTACCACGCAGGACCCACAGGGCCTAAAAGCGTGGGAGCGAGGAGGGTTTGAACCTCGTTCCCACGCTCTGCGTGGGAATGCATAGCCAACCACAGGAATCGTGTCTGTGGTTGGGTCCTGGCGCTACCACGCAGGACCCACAGGGCCTAAAAGCGTGGGAGCGAGGAGGGTTT
>NZ_JAVRMB020000141.1:0-3046 GCF_031844845.1 Endozoicomonas sp. | reverse complement strand
AGGGCCTACCATGCAAAAAACGCTGAAAAAATCCGGGCGAGACAAAAAGCGGCCTACGATAAAAGAACCAAAGCGAGACCGGCAAAAGAAAAGCTGGTAAGGAAAAAGAAAAACATCACCTACAGCAACCCGGACAAGCCGCTAGATCCTACCTACCCCAAACGCTCGGTAACAGCTGCCGACCGGAAAAGCCTGATGATAAGACGACGCATAGAAGACTGGCTGCTGGCCAAAGAACTGGGGATTGAAAAATTTTAACCATGAACACCATAACGCTTGATGAGCTTAAAACAATCTTGAAAGCCCAAGATGTAGAAAACCCAGAACATTACCAGTTTATTTGTCCAAGTTGCAAAACAGTACAAACAGCACAAGATTTGATTGACGCCGGGGCTGGAGAAACATTTGATGAAGTACAAAAGTACCTGGCCTTTTCTTGCATTGGTCGTTTTACAGAAGACAAAGGCTGCGACTGGACATTGGGAGGTTTATTTCAAATCCACAAAGTTGAAGTGTTATTTGAAGATGGTACAAATCGCCCCATTTTTGAGCCAGTGGGATACTCGGGGTCAGCAAAAACTGGGGTCACAAAAACTGGAAAACTGAAAACTGGGGTCAAATATTCAAGACCTGACCCCATTCTTACGGTTGTTATACGTTTGGAGGTAGGAATGCCAAAAAAGAAAGAAGTGGTTGTTAGGGAGTTCCTGTTTCGAGGTTTTGAGCCATGTTCAGACGGACACTGCGTAATCAAAAAGCCAGAAGGAATGAGAACTAATGCCGGTTGTGGTTGCATCTTGAGTATGAGCAGGCTTCAACTGGGCCTTTTATCAAGTCGGCTGCAAGTAATAGTGGATGAAGTAGTTACCGTATAACCTCCGCTTCAACGGCGAAGTCCGTTGTAAGCTCTTGTTATGCGTGACACTGGAGGAATAATGAAAGCGAGCGACCAAAAGAAAATAATGATACTCGGTAAACTTCAAGCACTTCATAGCGCAATGAATACTGAGTTACCCGAAGATAAAGAATTGCGTGAGAAGTTTTTCAAAGCAAAGCGGCTGCTGTTTGAGGTGTTAGACAAACACTGGGATGACTGCAACAAACTATTAAGTGATCCCTACGCATAACCCCTGCTTGAGCGGCGCGGAGCGTCCGCTCTTAGCTGTTGTTATGCCAGAGCCATGAATTTCAAAGAAGGAAGAAAAAATACCATGGAAAAAATAATTGTAACTAAAGAAGAACAGCGAGCTATCCGGGCATTAAAGCGGCTTGCTAAAAAATGGCCGGATAGTATTAGTCTGTTTTCGTGGAGCGGAACACTTTGCGTAATGAAAAGGGATTCAACTGGTTTGCTTGCGGAAATAGACGCGATACAAGGAATAGATAACGATGGCGGATGCCCTGGCTACGAGACTGAAGTTAATAAAGAAGTTGAGATTGAATACGCATAACCTCCGCTTGAGCGGCGCAGTCCGCTCGAAGCTGTTGTTAGGCGGGAACTGAGAACTAAAGGAGAAAACTATGACCGAATCACAGAGAGAGGAACATCAGCGTAAAGTTTGTGACTTAGCTGATAAATTTTTAGATGGGGCGAGAGCTAAAGGCGAACCATTTAGTGAGGGACTCAGTAATTGGGCATTAAGTAAGGCAGAGCAAGAACTGGGAAGCACTCCACACAATACTAAGTCTGATTAATTCGCATAACCTCTGCTTCAACGGCGCGGAGCGTCCGTTTGTAAGCTGTTGTTATGCGTGATACCTGATAAGGAGTGAATATGACAAAAGCAGAATTAATAAAAGCACTGGAACAATTCGATGATGACTCTGTTGTAATTTGCATGGATGAAAGAGGTGGATGGGACAATATAGCAACTGTAGTTAAAAACGGGGGGGGGAGTATCGTTATTGTTTTTGGTGGCGGCTCGCCATTCAGTGATGAGTAACGCATAACACCTTGCTTATGCGAAAGTAGATTCACATAAGCAAATTATTGAACAGCAAGAAGAGAATAAATCTTATCCATGGTTTCCCTGGACTGACTTTTGCGGTTGATGATCGGTTGTCCGTGTTGGACCAAACGCCAAAAGGCCCGATCTTTGTCAGATCGGACCGCATAGTATTTTTGTAGATCCCCGCTTTCAGGATCTTTGCAGACTAGATAAAGCGAACCGTAGTGGATGCGTTCGCTGATTATCTGGTTTTCTATATCTTTTATGATCATGCAGCCTTGCTTTCATTAACCGCTATCAGTTTGTGGCGAGTAACGCCCTTTCTTTTCCAGTCTGCTACCAATGCAGCAGCCAGCTTAACGTCATCCGGGCAATTCACATTGTATTCAAGTTTCAGACCGGTACTGTTTTTTGAGGCTCTGCTGTACATATATAACACCTTAGTATAATGCAAATGATCCGTTTGCGTGATCAGTAAGATCAGGTGTTATATGAACAGATAATAGTTGACTGGTCAATCAGGAAAATGATTTTTATGATTATTTTTGGTATTTTCCTGATTGACTGGTCGATATGAGGGGAGTTAGATCAGGGATTCACTAATGACGGTGCTTATGATGGTGCCTAAGTACGTGAACGATTGGACGGTGCCGACTTCGATCAGGGGGAGTTGTGGCTGTAGTGGGGAAAGGAACCAGGAATCAGACGCATGTTGTAACTGTCTGACCATGGTTCGCCCATCGGTCAATCGACAAAGGATCTTATGGCCGGTGATCATTTCTTTATCAGGATCTATGACCACTATTGAACCCGTTGGGCAACCCGGCTGAGAATCGGTGTGATTGAGACTATAAGCAAACAGTTTGTTACCAGTACTGTAAAGTGCAGGCACCCAGTTTAGGCCGCAGGTATCGACACTGGCAGGATTAGTCAGCCAGGTATCCAATAGGTCTTTGGTGAGAACCGGTACAGAGAGAAATTGAGGCGCAGCAGCGGATATCTGTAATGCCTCGATAGGTAATTTAAAAGCAGCCGCCAGCTTTAACAGTATTTTTTGTGAGGGTGGTGTCGTACTTTTCAGTATCCGGTTGACGTTG
>NZ_JAVRMB020000140.1:0-7613 GCF_031844845.1 Endozoicomonas sp. | reverse complement strand
TGATCAGTGCTTGATAAAGCTCCTGTTCACGCGGCTGCATAAAAACGGCACTATCATGCGTTGTACTTTCAGTCAGGCAGGGTGACAAAACATTGGTCAAACTGTGCTTGCCGGGCGCTTTCAATACGGCGTCAACATGAGCATGCAAGTCAAAAACCTGGAGGAAATGAGGCGAAAAAAGGGAGGAAAGTCTTTCATCAAGCAGTCGGTTATGGGTGTCAATCACCTGTGATTTCACATCATCATTATCCTCAAACCGTTCATAGGGTGTTTTCCCCAAATCAGGCAGGTTGACCACAAGAACCTGTTGAGCCCCCTTTTGTTGAATATAGGCAATGTTATCCGCCAGATCACGGATCACACGTTGCACATTGTCATCATGAACCGGGTCATCGCCAATATAATCATTGGCGCCCAGAAGGATAATGACCAGATCCGTTGGCAGGAAATCATGCTTGCCCAGAAAATCGCAGATCTCCTTGCTCAGATTCGTCACTACGGCATACTCCCAGTCACTACTGAACCGGGTGTAATCAACCACCGTCGCACCGCCCTCAGACTCGTTCACAATGCTGTAGTCTGCCGCAAGAATATCTGTCCATACCGGGCCGTTGCTGAATCGCCCATCCCAGTATGGGGGGGATTTGGGTATTAACTTGAAATATTTTTGGTACAGTTTTCCCTGATCGGACAGGCTGTCACCAAATACCACCAGACGTTTAACGGTTCTGTGGTCGGCTACGGACAGACCAGCGGTTACCAGGCATGCGATCAGGACAATCGTTTTTATCAGTTGCAACATGAGTAAACTCCACAATACGGCTATTAATCAGTGGTCAAAAATTGCCCTCAAACGCCTTCTTCTGCCTTCTGGCGCACCAACTCATCGAATTCACTACGAGCCTGTTGCGCCAGCCCGGAAGCTGACAGTTTCTGCTCTTTTGCATCTATCGCCTTTTGCGTCAACAGCGCTTCTTTGTCCAGCAAATACTGGGGTTCATCGCCAAGTTCCATGCCTGACGTTCTGCGCGACATCGCTTCCATGCGAATTTCTTTCTTTAATATCACCAGCCGGTGTAAAGCCTTGCGTTCATGTCTGGCCGCTTTCATTGCCTGATCCCGCAACGCTTCAAAACGCGCCAGGGCAGACCCTTCCAGGCTCCAGGGGTCAACGTCGGGCAGATCCTCAATGTGAATGGTTGAAGCTTCATAACCTTCCTGGGTAGCTATATCCAGGTGTGTCGCCTTAACGGTAGAAATCATCAACATAACCGCCACCACCAGCAACGGAAGACCGCCGACAATAGCGGCGGTCTGGAGTGTTTCCAAACCGCCCATAAACATCAGGACAGAAGGCATCAGCGACAAGGTAAAAGCCCAGAACAGACGATTCCAGCGCATCGGGTCGTCCGTCACATTGTTCTGTACCACCGACGCCAGAATAAAAGAGATTGAATCAAAGGTGGTCGCCGTAAAAATAATGCACAGAGCGGTAAACAATATAATAACCAGGTAACTGAAGGGCAGCTGTTCAAGAATACTGAAAATGGCTCTCGTGGGCCCTTCTGCATTGAGAATGCCCACCACATCCAACTGGCCGGAGAGCTGCAGGGAGAGGCCATAATTTCCCAGCACCATAAAGTAGACGGCACAACCAAAAGAGCCACAGAATACCGCGCCGGATACCATCTGTTTAATGGTGCGGCCTTTGGAAATCCGGGCAACAAAAAGCCCCATACTGGGCGCGAATACCAACCACCAGGCCCAGTAAAAAATAGTCCAGTCCTGAGGGAAGTGGGTATCTTCAAAAGTGCCATAACCACCAAAAGGTTCAGCCCAGGTCGCCATGATGAAGAAGTTGGACATCATACGACCAATAGAGTCCAGCCCGGTCTCCACCATAAACAGCGTTGGGCCACAGACAAAAATAAAGGCCAACAGGCCAATAGCGCCCCAGAAGTTAATATTACTTAACAGTTTGATACCCTGATCCATCCCCCTATACGACGAATAGGCAAACAGCGCAGTGCAAACCAGCAGTACGCCAATTCGTACGCTAGTGGTTGACGGTATGCCGGTCAGATACGTCACCCCTTCGCTAATAAGGGGAGCCGCCAGGCCAAGCGTGGTTGCCGCACCACCGAGCAAACCAAAAATAAACAGGATATCGATAATTTTGCCAGTCACGCCGTGGCTGCGAGCTTCACCCAGTACCGGCATCAATGCGGCAGATACTTTCAGGACAGGGTTTTTGCGAACATGAAAGAAGTAAGCGATCGGCACGGCCGGAATCATGTAGATACACCAGGCAATCGGACCCCAGTGAAAAATGCCGTAGGTGGCAGACCATCGAATGGCTTCTTCACTGGCGGGTTCCAGCTGGAAAGGGGGTGCCTGATAATAATAGGCCCATTCAATAGTCCCCCAGTAGAGAATACTGGCACCAATACCGCCACAAAACAGCATTGCAGACCAGGAAGCGGTGGAGTATTCCGGTTTTTCATCAACATCACCCAGTTTGATCTGGCCAACGTCTGAAAAAATCACGTAGGTCATAAACAGGACAGCAGCCACACCCAGAGCGAGATAAAGGCTCCCAAGGGTGTCGGTCATAAACGCTTTCGCCATGGCGATCCATTGAGCCCCCTCAACAGGGAAAAGGGCCAACGGTATGACGACCGAGAGGAGTAAAACAAGCGCACCAAAAAAGGTAGGCTTATCGATAAGCTTAAAATATTCATCCATCGTCTTTTGCCTCAGGCACCCACGGGCAGGCTTCAGCTTGCGGGAAAAGCGGCTCGCATACGTACAAAACCGGATGCATCCTCATCGCAAAGCCAGGGTCGCGTCTTGAATCTTGAATCTTGAATCTTGAATTTATTCAAAAAGAAAGAACTGCCCCAGTTTCACATCTAAACTGCAATGACTGACTAACCGTTGTTAATGTTAATAGCGTAGCATGCTTGGAAAAGGACATGAGTTTGTAACGGCACCGATTAATTCGAGGGCTGTTTCCGGGCGGTTTCGTTAAATAATTGTGAGTCAGGAATTGTCCCGAAATAATTTGCACATTTCTGAGTCTCCAAACCCCGTTCGTCCTGAGTGCTGAGGCTTGTTGAAGTATGGAAGGGCGTAAACCCCGGGCCATGTTGTGCCAAACAGTTCATCCTGAGCAAAGTCGAAGGGCGCTCAGGGTGAACGGAGTCCGAGTTCAACATGAGACATGTTATTCAAGGACAATTCCTTAGCCAGCATTTGCGAAGGGCAATCAGTAAACTGAATTGTTGATTAATCCGGCGTCCTCTTTTATGAACAGAACTGGCATCATGAAAACGTTATTACTGGCACTCAGCCTCAGTGCACTAACCACAGGATGTCAAACTGCACCAACGATTATTCCAGATGCACCGCCAGACAATGCCAGTGAAGTTACCGTATTAACCGCTGCCAATAACACAGAAACGCGCCTGACGTGCAATCGTGACGATCAGGAAAGTGCTGCCTGCAACTTGCGTATTTACCAGGTGATGGTCGAATCATTTATCGATGCGGATCCCAACGCTGATTTCAATACCGGTTATGGAACCAGTCATCATAGAGGCGATATTGCCGGTATTACTGCGTCCCTGGATTATATCCAGTCCCTGGGTTTCAACGCCATCTGGCTAACCCCTGTGTTCCACAGCGTACCTTTAGACAGTCAGGATGAGTGGGCGGACAGGCTGGATGCCACCGGCTATTTTGCCAGTAATTTTTTCGCCATTGACCCTCGCTTTGGCACTTTGGAACAGGCTCGGGAGCTGGTCAATGAAGCGCATAAAAGAGGGCTTTATGTTTTCTTTGATGGTGTCTTTGGGCACTTCAAGGAAAATGCGGCTGTCTACCCTTCTCCATCAGGAAAAACCCTTTCAAAAACAGGCCAGCCTCAAGCGGGAACTGGTCGGGAGGCTCGCTACCCTGAAGACCTGGCATTCTTTAAAGAGGTCGCCACTTACTGGATCAAAGAACTGAAAATTGATGGCTGGCGACTCGATCAGGCTTACCAGGTTCCGGTCAGGTACTGGAGTGAATTGCGTAAAGCCGTTCAGGAAGCATCAACATCCGTCACTTACACCAACCGGGACGGTCAGGCAGTGAACCCTCTTGGTTATATGGTTGCCGAGATCTGGAATTCGCCCGGTTACATTAGCGAAACAGGCTATGGCAGTAACGAAACCCCGGCGCTGCTGTCAGCGTTTGATTTTCCGGTTCGCAGCGCACTTGTGCAAACGTTTGGTAGCGATAAAGAAGGCAACCACAGTCGTCCGGCTTCACACCTTAACAGTGCTCTGAAACTATCAACGGCTTACCCGGATCACGCCATGCCCAACCTGATGCTGGGTAATCACGATTTCCCACGGTTCGGGAATCTACTGCAAAGAGCCCGATTGGGAACCCCTGATAACCCTGAATACTGGGCTCGTCACAAAGCGGCATTCAGTTTTATGGCTGCTTATTCAGGACCTGTCACTCTTTATTACAACGAAGAAATTGGTGCTTCAGTACCTGGATTTGCAGACAAATTACCCAGCCACTCCTGCGCTGTTCAAGGCTTATGTGACGACCATGCCGGACGAACCTCCGGGCGTATCGAAGGGCTGCCTTCTACAGTAGGCGCGGCCGTTGTCGTGTTAAATGAAGATGAACGCAATCTGAAAGCGTATGTTAGCCAGCTAATGAGCATGCGATCCCGGCACCCTGCATTATACTCAGGCTCCCGTACCCCTGTTTTTTCGGATGAGCGCGTTTATATTGATCGCAAGGATCATGGCAAAGATCATGTTCTCTACCTGGTCAACAGCAGCAAAAAACCCGTCACAGTCAACCTTCATACGGCGGCCATTGGCAGTCGTGGCAGCCTCACCAGTCTTCTGGATGATACACGGCTGAACCCTGATAATGGCCTGTATCGAATAAAGCTCAATGGACTGGAAAGTCAGTTTTTTGCTATCAACCAGCCTTCCGACATCATCACCGTCCAACAGCAGGAAACGGTTGTCAGTGATGCACTGGCCAGCTGTAACCTGCCAGATGTCGAGGGTCAGGGGCCGCTGGGCAAAGAGATGTGGATAAGAGGGACTTATCAGACCGGTGATGGTTTTATGGCCACTCCGGATACTCACAAGTTTGGCTATAAAGGCAATAACCTTTACCAGGTTGTTGTGAATGAGTCCGCCAAAACCGCGTTTACTTTCAAGTTTGCCAGTAAAAACTGGAGTGCTGAGTACGCGGTTAGCCGTTCCGCTGCGGTCAAACCGGGCAGTATTCAGGCAATGAGCACCGCAGCAGGTCCGGGTACGGAGTCCGGTATTGTGATTCCCTCACCCGGCAGGTATGTATACAGCTTCAGAATCAATGCGCCTGCAGGAAACCATGAAATGTATATTGGTCAGTGCAGGGATTGATAGCAATCGCACTCATTGAGGAATTGTCCCGAAATAAATTATCCATTTGCAGTAGATTGGATTGCGGCGTCTGGGAGTACCGTAAACAATTCCGGCTGAGTTCTCCGCTGTCATTGTGTACAGGCAACTGCATGGATGCACGACCACAAGGATGTGGGAGGTAGAACGACGCAGGAGGCCAAAGTCGAGGAGGTAGAGTAATGCAGGCGCAATTACCGAGATTGTACACAATCCATCTGGCAGGGATAGCCAGCCATCGACAGTCACCTCCCTGTGGATGGATCCTGTACAATCCCTGTACAGGATGACAGCGGAAGTTGGTCGGTAATTAAGGGCCGTTTTCCCAAATGTGGAATTTATTAAAGGACAATTCCTTAGCCTGTCGCAAGAAATACCTGCCACTCAAATTCTGAACCATTGCCTGCTGTTACTGCCGCATCCACATTTTAGCCTTCCGTCCAGGTATATAGAGCCTGTGCCATTGGCTGGTCACCGTGAATGTATCAGAAGGATCGAGAACATCGAAATAGGTCTGGTACCAGGAGAATTTATGGTCTTCCGTGTTTATCCAATATTCCTGGCCATGTTCACATTTGTTGATCCCAACCACCCCTGTGGCATCGGTTTCCCCACGAGTGAATAACAGAAAACAATCCCCTGATCCGATTATCTTCACAGGTTGTCCATGGTTGGCATTGTGGAATTCAAGCATGGCTTTTAACGGGGCGGACTTGTAGGCATCAACCCAGCGATGGTCACCGCTCTCGTCATGATCGGAGTAAACCAGGGGAACGCCACTGTCACTGCCCATAATATAGGCGTATGCCAGTTGCTCATCGGTCTTGTCCATGATCAGGTAACGAAAGCCCTGATTATTAGGAATATCATGGGTGGTGACAAAAGTAATGGCTCTTTCTGGCTGGAGTGCCTGACCAAAAGCAAGGGGGTCAACAAGGAGATCCATGCTTCCGCCAACGTTGAACGCATTAAACAGGCTACTGAATAGAGGAAAGTCATAGGCGGCAAAATCGGTACCCTCCAGGTATGGCTTAAGGAACCGGTCATACTCACTGCTTCCGGCTCCACCGCTGGTAATAATTTCTCCAAAAATATGCATGCCGTGCTTGATGTCGGGAGTGACCACCTGATTGATATGCTCAAGCGGCATATGTTTGGCTGCGTCAATTCTGAAACCCTTGACCCCCATGTCCCGTAAACTCCGCAGATAATTTTGCTGCTGCTCAATAACCCAGCCATTGCTGACCAGATCCGGCAGTCCGGTATCTGGAGGTGCACCACAGAGTCGCCAGTTTTGAACCTCATAAGGCGAGTTGTAGTTATTGATACAGTTGGGGGGATTGAAGTCCAAAGCAGAGAAGAGGTTTTGATTGAGATCACCAAAAAGTGTTAAGGATGAGTATTTAGCAGGGTTGGCTGCGTATTGCTCAAGGATTCTATGTCCTGGATAATTAAGGTCATCCCGCTCAGAAGCCTCGTTGGCCATATGATTGAGGACAATATCCGCATACACGACCACATTATGCTGCTTTAGAGCACTCACCATTTGCTTGAAATCACAGGTGTCGCCCAAAGGGTTTTCTATTACCCGGTAGTCCTGGGGCTGATAGCGAGCCCACCATTGTTCACCGGAGCTTTTCAATGGCGGGGATACCAGAACCATCTTGTATCCCAGCTTGCCTATTTCATCTGCTTTTTCGCTAACTTCCGAGTATCGCCAGTTGAACGCATGGAGTATGACGTTGGCGCTACTGTCTTGAAGAATGGACAAACAGAAAAAAAAACAAACGATGTGACGGATAAGTAGTTGCATGATGGAAATCACCTGGTTCAAGAGAAGATAGAGGAAGTAAAGAATGAGACAAAAGGTCTCAGGAGCCCCTGAAAAGAACAGGAAACGGGACAGGTCGTGATGGTTCGGGAGATTGCCATAAGGTTCAGAGCAAAAGAACGACAGGCAATCACACCTGTCGTATAGCCTTCCAGAAGTGGATGAGTTCAGAAGTTCAACTTACATCCACGGATTTGAAACGCCGCCACTTCGCTCCTTGACAAACACAACAATAGACAACGCCGGTACGGTTAACTGGCTTTCAGTCATGCTGGCTATTGCCTGACAATCGGCTCTTAACTCCGGGTGCAGTGTGAAAG
>NZ_JAVRMB020000139.1:0-10155 GCF_031844845.1 Endozoicomonas sp. | reverse complement strand
TGCAATCTCTACTGGATTCATAAAGACACCTCCAAGGTTGTAGAATTAAATTCATTCAGGCTGACAGATGCATGAGTGAAAGCATCAATCCCCTAAGTTATTATGGTGTTAGCGTGAGAAACGCACATCTCAACACTCCTGTATTAAGGATTTAGAGTGCTACCTTTCAAAATAGTTCGATAGTTTCACTTTATTCTTTTATAAGAAAACAAAAAAAGGATATCCATAAATTTCTGATCAATTTATGGATATCCTGAGTTCTGCTTTTGCACCAGAAACCAAAGGGGGGGTGAAGACGGGGAAAAGATAAAAGAAAAAGTACTGGTATAAAGAAATGACCGATCAGCCAATAGTTGTCTGATCGGTTTTTGGTCAGATAAAGGTCATTACCAGACCTGCAGAGGTTGCCATGGTGAAAATCACCACCAGAAAGGCAACAATCATCGGGTTACGGAACAAGCTCTTCAGCAGAATCACCTCAGTCAGACTGGCTCCGGCACTGCCAATAATCAGGGCCATCAGGGCACCCATGCCCATACCTTTGGCGGCCAGGGCAGAAGCCAGGGGAATCACCGCTTCAGCCCGAATGTACAGAGGCACACCAATGATCGCTGCAAATGGAATCGCCAGTGGATTATCCGGGCCAGCGTACTGAGCAATAAAGTCTGCTGGAATGAATCCGTAAGTGAAGGCACCAATACCTACGCCCAACATCAGGATCGGAAAGATCTTCTTGAACTGACTCCAGGTTTCACTCCAGATACGGGTCCAGCGATCATCGCTTCTGGGCTTGCTATCGCCACAGGCGGTTGCACAACCAGAAGCGGCAGCAGGTTCAGGTTTGCTATCGCAACAGCTGGTTTTCGCACTATCAGCACCATAAACTACCTCTTTGCGGACAAAACGCTCAAAGCCCATTTTCTCAAGTACATACCCGGCAAGAACCGAGACACTCAGGGCAATCGAAAAGTAAACGACAGTTATCTTCATGCCGAATGTCGCCAGTAACAGACCCATAATAATCGGGTTCATCAGCGGAGACGTAAAGAGGAAGGTTATGGTCGGACCAAAACCTGCCCGGGCTTTCAGAAGACCGGTTAGCATCGGAATGGTGGAACAACTGCAGAAGGGTGTCAGCGCACCCAGCAGGCCAGCTGAAACATAACCTTTACCGCCTTTGGAACCCAGAATCTTCTGAATCTTGTCCGCCGGCATGTACTCCAGAATCACGCCAATAATAAAGCTGACGATCAGAAACAGAATGGTCAACTCGCCGGCCAGAAAGATAAACGTACTCAGGGCCTGAACCAGATTCTGCGCCATATCAGCACCAATGCTGGATTCCAGCGCCGGTTGTATCACCGGACTTAAAAACTGTGCTATTTGCTGTTGCATACTAATATCAATAATTCCAGAAACATAGAAATAAAAAGCTAATAAATTCCTTTCCCCCGATATTCCTGACCACCATGTACTTGGGTCAGTGCCGCTTTTCCCAACGGTCATCGGTATTTAATCTGTTGATGGGCGTATCTTAGATGGATCAAAAACCAGAAACAACTATTATTCTAATAATATAGAAATATATTCGAATAAATCTTCTATTTTGAAATCACTGGGAGGCTGGATAGCCCGAATACCAATGGGCAGGTAAAAGACTGGAGCATCACCTTTAACTCGTTCCCACGGTCTGAGGTTGTCGCAAAACCCTCCGTATGAGGGAAAACCTCTCTTTGCCCGGGTTTCCAGGAGTTTTATGCTGGTTGTTTCATTTGCGGCGGGTTCGGTATGCATTCCCACGGGAGACCGTGGGAACGAGGTTTTCGGAGGGCTTTTCAGGCTTTTGCGACAACCTCGAAGACGGGAACCCATCTCAAGAGTGGGAAGGAGGCTTCGCAGCTTGGAAAAGGAAGAGAAGACAAAAGAAGACAAGTAAAAGAAGACAAGGACATCCATAAATTTCCGCTCAATTTAATCGCCGTAAAGGGGTGACGAACCATAGGAAACTGCTGGTGAGTCAACCCTTTACGGCGATTAAATCCCCAATCACTTTATGGATATCCTGAGCTCTCATACGCCTGAACAGAAAACATGACAAGAAAATTTAAATTCCCACGTTTAGAAAGGTTAAAAAGCCTGATCAATCTAAAAATACTGAATCGGATGATCTTCATTAATTCGGAATTTATCAGCTGTTTATTCAATGCGCTTTGTGTCTGATTGCTGAGTGGTGCTGCATGGAGCAATTGATTTGAAATTATCTGCCAGAGCTGGCATGAAATATCCGCTTATTCCACCCAAAATAGCACCAGTAAATGCGCTACCGAGAATAATTCCAAATTCAGTTAAGTCAGGGAGTTTATCTATCTTTTTGGATTCACTGGCTTTACGGGCTAACTGCAGTTGTGACATTGAAAGTCCAAAACCCATGAGGCCGCCTACCACAGCCCCGGTGACGATGGAGGCGGATCTGCCTCGGAATTTTGAACTAAAAGAGAGGGGAAGGCCATTTTCTTCAAACGAACCAGCCTGATGGATGGATGCATTACTTACTGAGATCCCTGGGGTCATGAGCGAATCCTTATCATATTGGGATTTAATTGTGCTCTCAATATAGTAGACAAATATGATTTTGGTATGTATTAGATTGCACTGCGTCAAGGCTGATTTTCTCAAAACCCTGAAAAGATTTCGGATCTGCTTCAGGCAGGACAAGGGTTATACGATCATGATCAATTAGACATGCAGTAACTTAACAGAAAGTTATAATATGGGGCTCTGTTATCTAACTGTAATCAACCTCAATGAATTCATGGATAGTCCTATTATCTACCACCTTGCGTCTGGTAGATCTGCATGACAGCAATCATGAACGGCATTCCGACCATACCCGGGTTTCGCTGGAAAAACGCACCGGTCATCAGGACGGTTACTGGCTGGATATTGCCTGTCAGTTGCTGGAATATTTGCTGGAAGAGGACTATCAAACCAACGGCCAGTTTATTCCCCAGGGCCGATGCCTGAACTACCTTCGGGGTATGATTCCGGAGCTGACAGCGGATGACCTGGGCTATGTCATCAACATGCTTAGTACACCCAGTGAACTGTTCTTTACCCGCTATTCAGAAAGAGAAGCAGAAGGACGACGTGCGGCCAGTACCAAACAGACCGCTCTGCTGGAAAAACAGAGCAAGATTGGCCATGTCCGGTTATCCCAGGCCGGTCGCCAGAGTGTCACGCTGTCCCGTCAAGTGGATGATATCCTCTACAGCGAGCATGACGCGGCCAAAATCATTTCCGCTATTGCCCGCAGTGATTTTGACCGTATTCCGCCTATCTGTGACTCCATCCTGCTCTCCATTCGCGGGCTTACCCGGGAAATCCGCCGGATTCGGGAAAATCCGGCACTGGAAGGCAAACTGGATTCATTCCGTAACAACCGCAAGTACTACCAGAGTGCCGTCCGCAACATTCAGGCGACAGTGTTTGACTGTCAGAAACAGTTCCTGCGTCAGGAAATTCAGGAACGCTTTACCCAATGGGCACAGCAGCAAGCTGATGAATGGGAATTGCAAATGCTGGATCGCCCGCTGATCCGTATTCTCAGCGCCCTGGAAAACCTGAACCGCCGCCTGACAGACCTGCTGCGGGATATTGCCGAAGGCCGTATCCAGAGTATGGGCATCGTGGATTTTAATAAGGCAGCGCTCAACCTGGCCTGGTACCCCCCGGGCATGGCGCTGATGGAGTCGGTATTCCAGCAACTGGCCCCCGTGGATATCGCGATGACGATTCCTTCACCGGTTGACTACCAGAGCCTTCTGGATAACCAGCGGGCTGATACCAGCCGAACCAGCCTGGTCTATGACGATGGCAATGACGAAACGCCGGAATCCCTGAAACTGAAACGCTTCCTGAACCATTACGGTGAGGTTATACGACAGCGACTACAACAGGGTCCACTCCCCCTGAGCGAAGCCATCTGCAATGGCTGGCACCAGTTCGAAGAAGACAACCAGACGATCGAAGACTGCCTGCCGCAACTGATTAATATGTTTGTGGATACTGAACAGCTGTCGTCCAATCTTGCGGTGGGTATTGATCCGAAAAAACTGAACATCAAATTACCCGATAGCCGTACCCTGCACGGCGACAACCCGATTCTTATGACCGTAGAGAAAAATACCAAAAAACGTTCAATTGAGCCTTCAATTAAGAACGAGGAACCTCAGCTATGAATATGACTGAAATGGGTGAGGTTTACGCTTATCTGCTTCGCCACCGTATCGCCGAAACCCGTTCACAGAGTGGCCGTCGCCGAGCTTCCCAAACCGGCCTTATATCTGAAAGAGATGCGGCGGTTATTCTGAAAGAAGCGGATGAAGAGCAGGTGCAGAATTTTCGTGCCTTTCTTTCTGGCCAGGGATTACAACTGGCGGTTTACGACAGTGCTGACTACCCGGGCATCCCTCCCGGCGGCCAGATTTATATGCTGTTGCGCAATCCGGAAGCCGACCTGCCCGCCATGTTCAGCCAGCAGCAAGTGCTGCAGAGATTAAAAATTCGTAACGAAACTAAAGAGGCGACGGCCGTCTGGTTTATCCACCTCTGGTTGTTAATGCTGGGGTTGCTCTATACCCGAACCAATCGCTCCCTGTCAGATGTCAGCCTTTACCAGAACGCGGTATTCAGCCAGGAAGAGCTGGCAGAGACGCTCCGAAACCATCTGGAAACCATACGGCGTTCAGGTCTTTTCAAGGATGACCAGGATAAAGGTAATCTGGACAATGCACCTCGCCAGCTGGCCATACTCCTTGCCGAAAAAGGTGAAGATATCAATCGTCGGGTGAAGAACTTTATTGAGGTACTGATTGATGCCAGCCATCTACAGGCCAAAGGTGACAAGATCTTCCAGCAGACCCTGCTGGGCGCCCTGGAAGTGGAGCAGACTGGCTTCAGCCACCTGAAGCATTTGATTCCAGACGATATCGCCAAACGAATCGTCAACCTGTCAGACTCGCCCACTGAACCGCTGATTGAACAGGAGACTGCTGATGTCTGTCATTAATCGCATCGAAATAGCCAGTCTGCTGAACAAGCACGGTGATGTCAGCTCCCCCTGGGAAGCCAAAATGCGCCACCTGGTACTGAACCTTCGGGGTCAGTCCACGGCCATGAACATGGAGAACGGGTTTGGTAAAACCAGCCTGGCCGACGCGCTCATCGGCATGCTCTCCCGGGACAGAACCCTGACCCATAAAACCAAACGCAAGATGTCCCCCTCGAAAGACGGACATCCATGGACGCATATCCGGGTGGAGTTCAGCTACACCTCCAGCACGGCATCCCAGGACGATATGCTGGCCGTGGCTGGCGACAATGTTGGCGGTGAGCAGTGGGTTTTCGGGATGTATGGCCACAGTGATACAGAATCCGGTTACTACTTCTACCAGGGACGTCTGGAAGAACTGCCCATCCACTCCACCACCGCCGACAGTAAACTGCAGCTGTACAGTAATGACCATATTCAGCATGCCCTGCGACAGCTGAAACCGGAGCGCCCTAAAGACCGGGAGAGCTGGCTGGATGCCATCAGTCTGCATATCAGCCGCAAGGAGCTGGAACAGCTGGCCTCCTTCCAGAAAGAAGGGGGTGCCGATAAGAGCCAGATTTTTAATGCCATTAAACCCCGCCCGGGTGAAAAGGCCGATCAGGCATTTTTCTATGAAGTTCTTGCGCCCCAGATTCTGGCCGGTGCCAGTCATGGGGAGACCGACGAATCGGAAGAGTTTATTGAAGAACTGGTCATCAACTCAGGCCGAAAAGTCTCCGAGCTTCGTCATCAGATCAGTGAAAACAATAAAGATCTGGAGCGTAACGACAGCAAAAAATCCCGACTGGAAGAACTGAACCAAACGGCGCATCAGTTAGGTAACGCACAGTCCGAGCGAAATCAATGCCGGGAACAACTCAGCGATCAGGCTGCCTGTATGGCGGTCCTGTCCCATCACGGTATTCCCGGAGTCCCTGCTGCATCTGAAGAGCAGCCGGAAGACCAGAGTGCAGAAATAAAGCTGGCTCAGCAGCTGGCCATTCGGGTCGGTGAAACCTCACCACTGGTTGCCCTTTCAACGCTGGCAGAGATTACCGGTGTCAGTGCCCGCAAAATAGAAAGCTATTTTGAAAGCAGACAACTGGCGGGTTTTCGTCACGATAAGACAGCGGTTGTTTACCACCCGCAGGCAAGCTGGGCCTCAGGAAAATCCATACGCCTCTATCCGATAGACAAAGCTCAGGCACTGCTGGCAGATAGCCATGACCTGTTCAAAGACGACAATCATCGAGTAAACGTTCTCGAACTTCTCACCGAAGCCGATGACAGCTTCTTTGACCTGGACAGCAATCCGTTCCGGGAAAACTATCTGGCGGATCAGGCGTTTCAAAAAACGTTACGCAATGAGCTGAGTGAGCTGAAGGATAAACGACGACACCTGGAGCGGGAGTGGGAAGCCCTGCAAAGCCGGGACAAAGAGTTTACCGATAATGAAACCGTTTATACCGATGCACTGAAAGAGGGACTGTTTACCGAGCAGGAGCTGGAAAACCCTGGTGACACCGAAAAGGCCGTCAACCAGCTTCTGAAGGCAATCTCTGAAGAATACGACAAGTTCCTGAAGGCTGAAGGTAAATTCAGTGACCTGGTGGATAAATGGGCACTGTTCCAGCGTGAACAGGGTTCCCAGGCAACGCCGGCAGAGGTTCTGCAGGAGAAAGTGTTAAAGATTGAGGAACTATCCGACACGCTGAAAACCCGGCAAGAGCAGGAGGAACACCTGCAGTCGCTGGAAAGACAGCTTAATCAGCAGCTGCAGACTATTGAACGGCAACTGCCTTTATTACAGAGAGATTGTGATCAGCTAACTGCCCTGAAACAAAGCCATGATCAGATCACACAACAGTTCCCCAATGAAGCCATTGCCGGACTGACCCAGCGGCTGGAGCAGCGTCAACGTCAGTTCCGAATACAGAATGACGAACTCGTCAGTCGCCAGAGAGAACAGCAGGGCAGCCTGAATAACCTCCGGGCTCTGCTCCCCGACTATCAATCGTTTTGCAAGGTCTTTCCCAATCAGCAACCTGAGGGACTGGAAGACCAGTTACGGGACCAGGAAACCGAACTGGCTAATACGGTTCGCCTTCAGGAATCGCTGGTAAAAGAGTTGCAGCTGTTATTCGCTGACCTGCTGCAATTCCGCCAGGAGCTACCGGATAACGATCCTGAGCAGTGGCTGGCCATGGCAAAGAATGCCTACCCCCAGCGACTTGCTGAACGGGAAACGGTCAAGACGGCAATCATTGACATTGAACGACAGCTGTCTGATCTTGAAACCGATCCGGTCAGTCCCGGTTCTGTGGAAGTGAAATGCACCCGGCTACTTGAAACACTTGGACTCCAGCCGAAGCCACTGCATCAGGTTATCTCACAGATCATGCCGGAAGGTGATTCCCGTAAGCGGCAGTGGTTATCTCAAGCCCACAACCTGCTGTTTGCGCCGGTGTTGTCATCACTGCCAGAAGCGGAAAAAGCAGCCAGCGAATTTGCCCGTCAGCAGTTACCGGTGCCGGTCTTTACCCATGAGGCACTGCAGCAGGCGGCCAACAAAACCGAATCTACCTTGCTGGGTGCCGCCACCGGATATGAGAGCCTGGCGGTCAAATCTCTGTTGGACCCGTCGTTTATCGCAGTACTGAAACAACAGCTGGAAATGGAGCTGGCAAACCATCAGCAGCGGTTGAACACACTCAACGAGGATATCGCGCGCTTCGCTCCCGACTCAACGCTTGTGGTGATCGCCAAAAGTGCTGCGGAAGCCATGACCCGCTCTGCCGAGAGTGAGCTCCCCGTGCAGGAGGCTTCGCTATACAGTAACCAGCAAAATCTGCACACCGTTCAAGAACAGTTGTCGCCAGAAAACCGGTCTCTGATCCGTAAAGCGGAACAGTTTGTACTGCAAGGTGGTGAAACAGCCATTGCTGAGTATGAAGCATTGCTGCTGCAGCTTTTTGAACAGATAGAACAGTTATCTGCTCAGCTCGCAGAACTGGATGAACAGCTCAACGGAGAATCACGACGCACTCTGGATCAGGCCGAGCAATTTCTGCAGCAACAGGGAGAGTCCCGGCTGCCAGAGATTGAAGCGGACCTCACACAGCTCTCTGTCCAGCAGGAGCTGCTGCTGGAAAAACAGGAACAGTGTCGTTTAGAGCTTGAGCAGTACCAGCAACAGCTTCGCCTGTGCCAGAACCAGATTAGCCAGATATATCAGCCCGGTGAAAAAGATCGTCTGGAAAGCCTGGATCGGTATCTGGAAGAAGGTGGCCCGGAGTTTATGGCCAATGCTGAACAACGCAAGGCCGCACTCAGTATCCAGAAAAACAAGGCTGATAAACGGGCTAACCTGAAGTTTGACCGAATTCGTGCCTATCTCGGTGTCCGTGATGACCAGCAGGGATCTGCAGCCCTGAAGAAACAGATTGCCGCCCTTAAACAACAGCTGTCCGACATTGAAAAAACGCAGGAAGATAAGCAGGAAAACATTGAGCAAATCCAGCAGGCACTACCCGAGCAACTGAAAGCCATACGCCAGATTGATGAAACGGCTTATCACTGGCTGGTTCAACTGTCCCAGTTCAGCCCGGATATGTTGCAATCGCTGGCTGACCAGGATGCCGAAAAGCTGGAAGCCATGGTTCTGTATGAAAAGACAGAACACTATCAACAGGCCGCCAGCCATAGCGATGATATGGTAACTATCCTGAATTGTGCAGAAGCCCTGGCCGAACAGCTGGAACTGGAAAACCCCCGGGAACTCCATCGCGAACTCAAGCGCCGTGAGAAAAGCCACGATGATAAGCAGGAGCAGTTTCGTTCCGTATTGCATCGCATCCGGGAAACAGAACGACACCTGTTTAATGGCACAGAGCTCGTACGCCTGAATAATCTGGGTCAGGCTGATAGCCAGGCTCTGGCTGATCTGGCAAACATGATCACCACGATCAGTGAACAGCTGGAAAAGAGCCGGGAGCGGCAGAGCTTGCTGGAAGCCTCCATGGAAGGCAATGAACAGTGCCTGCAGGAACGACTGGCCAGCATTATTCTGCACTCAGTGGATAATCTGAAAATCCTCAAACGAGTAGCCAGTCATTCATCGGGAGACAATGCCTATTTTGTCATTGATGCCGATATTGTCAGTGAAGAGGGTGTCCGCAACCTGGTTCGCTCTCTGCTGGCAGAAATTGAAGAGCATCAGAAACAGATTCGCCGTCGCAAGGTACAGAATCTGCCGGTAGGCAGCGAAGAGAAGCAGATGAAAGATCTGCAGAAAAACCTGCGCAGCCAGATTTACCGACAGCTCTTTACCAATATCCGCATTCGCCTGAAACACAGCGCTATTCGTCCCCATGGCAATCTGTTCAGTCTTAATGAAGATATGAGTGAAGGGCAGCGGGAAGCTCTATCCCTGATGTGGCTGGTGAAACTCTCTGAGTTTGCCATCGAGCGTGAGCTGCGCACGGTGCCCAGTCAGTATCGTCGTAAGGAACGGAAGTCTGGCGAGTCAGTCATTATTTTGGACGGTCTGTTCAGTAAACTCTCCCATCGTCGCTTGATTGAGGACTCACTGGAATCCCTGCGTAATACCCGGGGCCGTTTCCAGATGATTGGTCTGATTCATAACCCCAATTATGAGAATGATCCGGGCATCTTTCCGACTTATCTGGTGGGGAATGTGATTGGTGGCCTTCAGGGGGAGGGTGGGCATGTTACGGTTAAAGAGGGTGTCAGGGTCAATCCGGGAGCTCTGGGCCGCAGCACGGGTGAAGCCAGCCTGTTTCATATTCATGTAGATCATGAAGGTGTTTAATCATGGTCGTGTATTCTGATAAGCCAGGTTGAATACTGGTTTGCTCAAAAGTAAACCGTCACCCTGGCTGATGGACTGACCGATAAGCTTTCCAGCAAGCTTAAGATACCCAGGCTCTATCCGAACTCGTTCCCACGGTCCCTCGTGGGAATGCATACGGAAATCAGCTTTCCCCACCCTGTCAGGGTCGGTATGCATTCCCACGCAGAGCGTGGGAACGAGATTAATATTT
>NZ_JAVRMB020000138.1:0-12136 GCF_031844845.1 Endozoicomonas sp. | reverse complement strand
TTTCTGCGTAGTGCTGATTTCGCCTGTGCCAACCAGAATCCTATCCGTTAGTCATTTATCCAAAAGCTGGATTTACCCTCAATAGTATTGTCTGCATTACTTGGATTCAGGGATGGTTAATACTGATGATGATTGATTTATTCCTCGTTCCCACGCTCTGCGTGGGAATGCATACGCACCCACCACAAACTAAACAGGGAGAGTAAGGTTGTCCCCCCCTCACCTCTGCCTATCTGATAGTCCTGCGACATACGACAAGTTAAGCTGCGCGGATAAATAGTTTCTACTTGATGGCCTTCAGGACCGGTGCAAGAGTTGAAGCCATACAGCGCCCAAATAAATAGGACAGCCACAAATTCAAGCCCAATATTAGCATTTGATTTGTGGATGTCCTTTTCTTCTTTTTCTTTTCTTCCTCCCAGATTTGTGGATGTCCTTTTCTTCTTCTTTCTTCTTCCTTTTCTTCTCTCTCCAGATTTGTGGATGTCCTTTTCTTCTCAAGATTTGTGGATGTCCTTTTCTTCTCTCCTGCGTTTTTTACCATTATTATTACCGTTTTATCATTCAGTCTGGCTGACGCTATTGCCTTTGGTTTTACCCTGTATCCAGTTTCTATGCTTGCTCAGGATAGAGGCAGGGAAGTGACACCAACCATGTATGTCCTCTGTGCCATCTTCCTGGGTTACTACTTCTTCCTGTAATCTGCCTGTCTGCAGGGTTTGTTACCAGGCTCTGCAGATGATCTCGAATTAAGCTGCCCGGATAAATAGTGTCTACCTGTTGTTTTACACCAGCATAGTTGACTTCTACACCCGGAAAAACCGCAACTGCATCAACTCCCCGGAATCCATAAAGAGCCTTCAACTTTAGTTGTTAGTCCTGTTATTCTCCTACCCGGTGTTTAAATATTTTTTTGATTTTGTACAGTATTTGCTCAATTAAACAGGGGGGCATCGAGAAATGCCTGAGACGGTCGGCAGGGAAACGCTTGAAAAAGCCAAGTTAAACCAGGAGACATCACAAATCACCTGGTCAGAATTGCAGCGATATTTCGCCCAGGGCGTCGTATTGTGTGTGGATGACTCCCTTGACCTGATTGAAGCTGGCTATCAGATTTCGGTTGATAGCAAGTCCGTCATAGAAGCGTGGGTAGAACAGGGTTTACTGGGAGCGGTTAGCGATGAGCAGGCACAGTCATGGTTTGAAGAAGATCCTGAATTGTGGGCGGTAGTGGTTCGACCCTGGGTGCTGGTGCAGGAAAAAATGGGAGATCATAGCCTGAATGCTGGAGATTGCTGACGGTATCATCATTACCGAAGATGAGATTGAACTCAGTTATATACGGGCGCAGGGTGCTGGAGGCCAGAATGTCAACAAGGTCTCTTCTGCTGTGCATTTGCGGTTTGATATCCGGGCTTCATCATTACCTGAGTTTTATAAAGAACGTCTTCTTGCTGTGCGTGATGCCCGTATTACCCGGGAAGGCATTATCATTATCAAGGGGCAGCGATTCCGAACTCAGGAGAAGAATCGGGATGATGCGCTATTGCGACTTAAGGAATTGATCTGTAAGGCAACCGTCGTTCAAAAGCAGCGGAAGGCAACCCGTCCTACCCTGGCTTCAAAAAAGAGAAGCGTTGAACATAAAAAGCGCCGGGCCAAGACGAAAACCCTTCGTGGACGAATAGATCACTGATGTGGAAAAAACAGAATGACCCCAGCCATTAATGTGCTGAAAAAAGCGAAAACAGACCATAATGTTCATCAGTACCATCATGACCCTGACAGTGCTTCCTATGGTGAAGAAGCGGTTGAAAAAATGGGACAGAATCCGCATCAGGTGTTCAAAACGCTCCTGGTCAAACTGGATGGCAGGCAGCTGGCCGTGGCCGTGGTTCCGGTCGCTGACAAGCTTGATCTGAAAGCGATGGCCAGCGCCTGTGGTGCTAAAAAGGCGGCGATGGCTGAACAACAGGAAGCAGAACGCAGTACCGGCTATATTTTTGGTGGCATCAGCCCTCTTGGACAGAAAAAACGTCTGCCTACTGTCGTTAATAGCAGTGTGGAATCTTTTGACACCGTATTTGTCAGTGCCGGGCGACGGGGGCTTGAAATTGAATTAGCGCCCGCTGATCTGGTTAAGCTGACTTCAGCCCGCCTTGCTGTCATTGCTAAATGATGGGCAGCTGACCAGGTGATCATTCACTAATCCCATCGCCTGCATAAATGCATAGCAGATAGTACTGCCGACAAAACTGAAGCCACGCTTTTTCAGGTCGCGGCTCATTCGATCTGAAATGTCGGTGGTCGCCGGCACCTCATCCATGCTCTGCCAGTGATTGATTAATGGTTGGTGATCAACAAACGACCATAGGTATTGGCTGAAGCTACCGAACGCCTCCTGAACGTTTATGAAAGCGCGGGCATTTTTGATAGCACTTTGAATTTTCAGTCGGTTGCGGATAATGCCGCTGTCCAGCATCAGCCTTTCAATATCCTGCTCAGTCATTCTGGCGACTTGCTGAACATCAAACTGGTGAAAGGCTTTCTGATAGCCTTCACGGCGTTTCAGAATCGTGATCCAGCTAAGCCCGGCCTGAGCCCCTTCCAGAATAAGAAACTCAAACAGTTTCCGGTCGTCATTGCAGGGAACTCCCCACTCTTCATCGTGATACTGAATGTAAAGTGGGTCACCATGGCACCAGGTGCATCGGGAATCGCTCAAGAGGAAAACGCCATTTGTTAAAATTTTCCTGCTGATTAGACCAGAAAACGGCATTGTTTGCAGTTTTCTGGTTATCCACAGCCATGAGCTGCAAATGGTACCTTTGTCATGATGGCGTAAATGGCATAATTTCTGCGGGAGGCATTTTCATAAATGAATAATGGCAGTTAATATAGACATTTAATTTGTAACAGGCGTTATCAGATGAAGATAGCTAAAGAGAAAGTGGCACTGTTTAATTACACGCTGAAAAATGATGCGGGAGAAGTTATCGACAGCTCTGAAGGCGAGTCTCCCATGGCTTATATTCATGGTGAACACAATATAGTGGAAGGACTGGAAAACGCTCTGGAAGGCAAGCAGGCCGGCGACAAGTTTGACATCGTGGTTGAGTCTGCTGAAGGCTACGGCGAGTACGATGAGAGTCTGGTTCAGCCAGTCCCTAAAGAACAGTTTGGTGACCACCCGGTAGAAGTGGGCAACCAGTTTCATGCGGATACGGCCATTGGTCCGCGTATTGTGACCGTTGTGGCTATTGATGATGAAGAAGACCAGATAGTTATTGACGCTAACCACTCACTGGCGGGTGAAGACCTTCACTTCAGCATTGAAGTGGTTGAAGTTCGTGATGCGACCAAAGAAGAGCTGGATCATGGCCATGTCCATGGACCAGAAGGGCATGTGCACTGAATTTGCCTTTCAAAAAAAACCGGCTTATGCCGGTTTTTTTTATGGGTGCTTCTCTTGTGTGGCTGCTGTGTGATCAGTGGGTAATGTAAACCGCGTGGCGTGTTTTATCAGGAGTGAGCAGTTGGATATTGGTGAGCAGGCCGCTTTCTACCATGGCCCTGAAAGCTACCGCCATTTTCATTTTCTGCAAGTCATCCTGATGCTCCCAAAGACCTGTTTCTTCCATCAGAACCCTGATGTTAAAAGTTGACCCTTTATCCATGGTATTTATGACGTGTTGTAAAGGTGCTAACAGATGGTTCAGGCGCATACATCTCTCCTTTTACCGCTTTATTTTCCCGAGTCTGCACAGTCTATTGTTCATGCCCTCTGGTTTTCACTAACAGCGTGGTTATGCCAACAGAATCTATAACTATGGATTCCGAAATCATTTCTGGCCCTTAGACATTGGTTGGAGAACATTGATTTGCCTTCGTAAACGGCTGCCTCGTCAATATGGGTTATTTACAAGCATTCATGTATGTATGTAAAATCCGCAAACAATACGAATACGCAAAAATAAGCAGAAGCCCATGAAATTCAGCAAAGTTCTTATCATCAGCCTGGTGCTGGTGGGTCTGGCGTTGGCCGGTTATCGGATTCAAGGCAGTGGTGACTCTGCTGCCGTTGTTTATGAGGCCCCACCGATTCGAGTCGATGTGCTTCAGGTCATGCCGGGTGAACTCTCGGCCTGGGCTTTTGCGGAAGGAACAGTGGAAGCTCTGCAGAAGGCATTTCTCAACTTTGAGCAGTCAGGCAAAGTCGTTCATATTGGTTCTTTGGCCGATGGCTCCCCTTTGCGGGAAGGGGTTCGTGTTTTTGGTCCGAATGATGATGTTCGTCTGGGGCAGCTATTGGCCAGGATTGATAACCGTGAGAACACTTCTGAAGTGGTCGCTCTTGAAGCGCGGTTACAGTCTGCCAGAGAGCGGCGTAAAGAAGCCGAGTCCGGTGTGCATATGGCTCAGAATGACAAAAAGCAGGCTGAGAAGGACTTCGCCAGAATTGAAGCGATCTACCAAAAAGGCGTTGTGTCCAGGGATGAGTATGATCGTTATCGAACCGGAATGCTCAACGCCCAGATAGGCGTTGAAGCGGCAGAGAGCAGTTTGCAGGCAGCGATTTCGGAAGAGAAGGGCGTTGCGGCAGACTTGAACCGGGCTACCGTCAATCTGGAGAAAACCAGCCTTTTTGCCCCATTTGATGGCGTCATTACTGCGATGAATGTGTTGCAGGATAACTACTACTACCCACCGGCAGGTATCAGTACCAACCGGGAGCGGGAAGCCGCCAGTGCCATTGTTGTTGTAGACGACAGTCAGTATGAAATCAGGCTCGAAGTTTCAGAAGCTGAGGCTCGTTTGATCAAAGAGGGCCAGCTTGTCTATCTGGCTCAGGATGATCGGGTTCTTTATGACTCTGTGAACTCCGGTTTTGATCAGCCGGGTGCTGAGTCGTCTATTGTGAAAGGCCGTGTATGGTCTGTTAGCCCGTCCCTCAGCCTGCAGCGTCGGTCAAGGCTGGTTAAGGTAAGAACCCATGGCGATGCACAGGCAATACAGGATGGGATGTTTGTCAGGGCGTGGATTGCTACCGAGCAAAAAACGGATGTCCTGACCTTGCCATGGCAGGCGATTTCATTTCGTGATGGTATGCCTTACGTCTTTGTGGTTAAGCCGGAAAACCGTGTTGAATTACGCTGGTTATCTATTGGGATTCAGGGCTTGTTGAGTCTGGAAGTGGTCAGTGGTCTTCAGGATGGTGACCGGGTTGTGGTTCGTGGTCAGCACCTGCTTGCCAATGATAGCTCTGTAGCAGTGATTAATGAGCGGCAGCCGGGAGATAATGAATGAACTGGCTAACACGAAAGCTGTTTTTGCAAACCCTGTTTGCCCGCCTTTTATTGGGGTTGTTTCTGCTTTCCGGTGTGCTTTCCTACAACACAATGGTGCGGGAGAACTACCCGGATCTGGAAATCCCCAAAGCATTGATCACCGTTTCCTGGCCAGGCGCAGCGCCTGAACAGGTGGAAAAAGAGGTAACCAAGCCTCTCGAAGATGAAATCCGCAGTGTTAAAGGACTGAAGACTTTTGCCAGTGGTTCATACCAGTCCTACTCCATGATTGCTGTTGAGTTTGAGGCCGATATGCCGCTTGCGGAGGCTCTGCAACGACTCCGGGCAAAAGTGGATAAGGCAGAAAGCCAGTTCCCGGGCGAAGCGGATATCGAAAAACCGGAAATTGAAGAAATGTCGGTTGCCGATATGCCGGTTATCAGTCTGGTTCTCCATGGCAATGTGGATGATTTGATCCTGACGGATGTGGCAAAGCGTCTGGAATCCCGGTTTGAAACAATACCCACCGTTAAGAAAGTGACCCTGGGCGGTATGCGGGAAAAAAGTCTGCATATACGACTTAAACCTTATAAATTAAGAGAGCTTGGGATTTCACCTCTTGTGGTCAGAGATCGGCTGCAGGCAGCCAATCAGGATATGGCCTGGGGTGAGTTTGAAGGCAGTGAGAGTACATTTAATCTCTATCTTGCGGGTCGTTTTGATAGTGTGGATAAGCTGAAAAAACTGCCTGTTGTCCGGCTTGATGAAAACCGGCCTGTACGGCTTGGGGAGATTGCGGATGTCAGCCTGAGACTGGATCGTGAAAAAAGCCGTAACTATTTCAGTATTGACCATGGGGAGTTTACCCGGGGTATCACATTAGACATCACCAAACGTCCGGGAGAGGATACTTTTGCGGTCATCAGCGCCGCTGAACAGCTGGCTGACCAGATCGTCAACAGCGATACCTGGCCTCAGGGGCTGCAACTGACCAAGGTAACGGATGATGGTGAGCTGATTGAGTTGGCCTTTGAAGATATTTCCGGCTCAATGTATCAGGCCGTCATTATTGTATTTGTGGTGTTGATGTTTCTGCTGACCTGGCGTGAAGCGCTCATTGCCGGCATTGCACTTCCGGTGACTTTGCTGGCAACGCTGGCAGGAATGGCGATGCTTGGGTATACCCTGAGTTCAACGGTTCTGGTGGGTATGGTGCTGGCGCTGGGGTTGTTGGTGGATGTGTATATCCTGGTTATGGAAGGCATGCATGACGGGTTATATGTCCGCAAACAGTCTTTTTCACAGGCGGCACTCTCTACGGTTAAAACGTATATTTTACCAGCCACTGCCGGACAGCTGACTACTATCCTGGCCATGGTTCCGCTGATGATGGTGGGTGGCATTCCCGGAAAATTCATTCGAATATTGCCCATGACGATTACCATCAGCTTGTTAGTCAGTCTGGTGGTCGCCTTTCTGGTGTGTATCCCCCTTTCCCGTTACCTGCTTGAAAAGGACTCCGGAACATCCAGAGAATTACTGATTGATCGGTTAAGTATGAAATATCGAGGCCAGCTCACAGACTGGCTGTTGGCGGCAGTGTTAAAGAACCGTATGACGGCTGTCTTCTGGGTAGCTGGCGCTTTTGGGCTCTTTGCCTTGAGCTTGCTGGCAGCGGGGCAGCTACCGGTCATGATGTTCTCTGAAAGTGATGACCGTAAGATCGGTGTTGCCATTCAGTTAGGGCCTGATGCCACGCTGGAACAGGCTCAACAGGTTGCCGACAAGGCTGGGACTTACTTACGACAGCAGCCGTGGATTGAGAAGAATATTGCTTATGTTGGTGAAAAAAGCCCGGTGACCAGCAGCTCACTGAATGAGGCGCTATTACCGTCAAAAGCCTATAATCAGGTGGGATTTACGGCCATTCTGGTACCTCGGAAAGACCGGGATCGCATATCCTTTGAGTACCTTGACGATATTCGTGAAGGGTTGAAAGAAACCCTCAAAGATGAAGCCGGGCTGGAAATATTTTTGACTCACGTAGGAGGTAATCCTTACAACGCGGCTCCGGTTCAGATTGAGATTCTGGGTGAGGACTATGACCTGCTTCGTGATATCTCGGTGGGTGTTCGCCAGCAGTTGTCACAGATTCCCGGGGCCCAGGGTGTTCGGGATAACCTGGGGGCTGCACATCGGGAAATTCGCTTCCGCCTGATACCGGAGCGTTTAAGTTTTCATGGCCTTTCTGAACACAGTGTTGCCCAGCAGATACGAATGGCCATGGAGGAAGACGACTTCGGTCGTTTTAAAGTGTCCGGTATTCAGGATGATCCGGATATCCGGATCAGTATGGCCTGGGCAAGTCGGGGAGGTGAACTTGGCAGCCCTCAGCATCTTGCAGAGATGCAGCTGATGACGGTGATGACTGATGATGGTCGCAGTGTCCCTCTGCTGGATCTGGCTGAGTACCAACTGATTGCGGCTCCCCAGGTATTTGTTCATAGCGATGGGCAAAGAGCGGTTACGGTTCAGTCAAGGGCTGAAGGGCAGACGGCGACGACCATCATGAAAGCAATGATTCCCCACCTGGAAGCAATGAAGCGTGACTGGCCTGTAGGTTATGACTATCGGCTGGCGGGTGAAATGGAGTCCACCGATGAAAGCTATGGCAGTATGGGAGGGGCCATGGTCTTGGCGATGGGAATGATTTTCGTACTGCTGACTCTGATGTTTAATTCAATGCGGCAACCGTTGATTATTCTCCTGGTAGTGCCGTTGGCATTAACCGGAACGTTTATTGGCTACTTTCTGGCTGAAATACCAATGTCGTTTATCGGTTTGATGGGGGTTGTTTCTTTGGCTGGTATTGCGGTTAACAATGGCATTGTTCTGATTGAAACGATGAACAGTCATCGGTCATCTGGTTTATCGGTGGCTGAGTCCGCAGCCCGGGGAGCAGCCGATCGTCTGCGCCCGGTGATCAGTACCGGTTTAACCACCGTGCTTGGGCTTATTCCCCTGGCCAGTAGTGACCCGCAATGGTATCCACTGTGCATGGCTATTATCTTTGGCCTGGCAGCCTCGACGGTATTTGCCATGGTGGTGGTACCCGCGCTGTACCTGCTATTAACCTCTGATAAAAAAGCGGCTGAAGACAGTCTTGAACTACCGGAACTTCAGGCAGGCTAAAGATATTTATGGTTCGTCGTACAAAAGAAGATGCTGAGAAAACACGGCTTCAGTTGTTGGAAGCAGCGCTGGCCCTGTTCAGTGATAAGGGTATTGCCAATGTGACGCTGGCTCAGATAGCCAGTGCTTCAGGTGTCACCCGGGGTGCCATTTACTGGCACTTTAAAGATAAATCCCAGATGCTGGAAGCCCTTTGGGAGCGGGTGTTTGATCCGTTAGATCAGCACTTTGCTGCACAGCTTGAAGCGGATGATGAAGATCCACTGGAGGTGCTTTGTAACCTGGGCAAACGGGTGTTGCAGGAAGTGGCCACCAACCTTCAGTTTCAACAGGTGTGCCGGATCAGTCAGCAGGCAGCCTTTGATCTGCAGATGATCGAGCGCTGGAATCAGTTTTGCCAGAGGAGTCAGAAAGAAGTGACGGTACTGATGCAGAGGGCCAGAGATCGGGGATTGTTGAGAGAAGGTATAACCCCGGAGGCGGCTTCACTGGTGGCCAGTGGTTGTTTCCATGGTGTGATTGAGCGGTGGCTTTCGGTGGGTGGAGTGGTAGATCTTGAGCGTGAAGGGGATGCCATTGCTGAGGCCATTTTTGCCGGCCTCAGGAGGTAAAGCTGGAAGCAAAGAACAATCAGCTTCCAGCATCCAGCTGCTTTTAACCAATAAGAGGGCTTAGCAGGAGGTAAAGATAGTGGGCCGCTACACCGGCGCCGATACCACCGATGGTGTGAGCCAGGATGGCCTTTGACGTCAGCTGGCGGAAGCCAAGAGAGTCCAGCATGGCGGTATGAGTACTGAGATATCCGCTCCAGCACATGCCCATAGCGGTGAAGACGGCAATATCGCTGCCGCCAATAATGCCCTGGCTGATGAAGTTTGGCACCAGTGACATGGCCGCGCCAACAGCACCCAGTGAGGTGATTGGGAAAGCAATCAGCTCAGCATGTTCAAAGCCAAAGAGCAGTTCAAAGAGCCAGGAGACATGGCTGGCCAGCCTCGGGAGCAGGGCAACCCCTTCAAATGCACTGCCGGTATAGCCGGTTATTGGTGCATCAAAGGTCAGTACCATAACAAAGGTACTGATGATCAAAACGCCGGGAATGATGGCCACGCCCATTTTGACACCGCCTTTTCCCCCATCCAGCAGGGCATTCAGAAATCTCAGCCACACCGGGTCTGTAGAGCTGTGATCATCCAGAAGTTCACTGTGGGTATCTTTGATGGCCAGCTCATGGACTCTTGGGTCATTACGAATAAAGCGTTGCATCAGCCGGGTGGAGATAATAGAGCCCACAAGGGCTCCACCCAGGCCAATTATTGCCGGAATAAAGTAGGTGTCACCGGTTTCGTTATTCTGCAGCGTTGCCATAAAGGTGATGACGATAAGACCCATACCAAAAGAGGTGCCAAAATTGGTCAGGGAAATGATCTCATGAACCTTGAACGTCTGACGGAATCTACGGTCTTTAGCCAGACCAATAATGGCGGGATTGTCTGAGAAAAAGGTCATCATGGCGGCCATGGCTGCCCGGCCAGGCAGATTGAATACCGGCCTCATCAGAGGAACCAGCAGCTTTTCAATCAGCGAAATAACATGGAATTCCATCAGCAGGCGACCTGCCGCTCCTGAAAGAACGGTGATGCCCATCAGAAAGAGTACCGTGTTCAACAGCAGCTGGTGAGCGGTGTTGAACAGGGTGTTAAACATGTGGGTCACACCCATGGTCTGGCCAAGGTAGCCAAACAACAGTCCCGCAGTGGTTAGCAGGACAATGGGTTCGACAATTTGACGGATACCCGTAGACGTTTCTGGTTTGTTCGAGACAGCATCACTCATAGAAATACCAAACAGAATTAATCTTCCAGATTAGACAATGTTTTTCGGTTTTGCAGTATCGGTATTAGTCAGAAAAGGAATATGTGCAGGGGGGGATAACCGAATATATAAAACGATGGAACTAAAAGAAGTTACAGGCAGGCAAAACCTGTTGGCCTGTAACTTCTATTAACGATCAGAAGCGTTGATTAATGCTCTCGGGTTGTTCGGAAAGTCACCTCCGGGTAACGCTCTTGTGCCAGTGACAGGTTCACCCGTGTAGGCGCCAGGTAGGTCAGATGGCCGCCACCATCAATGGCCAGATTCTCTGCACATTTGCGTTTGAACTCTTCGAGCTTTTTGTTATCACTGCAGTCAATCCAGCGTGCAGTATTCACCGTGACCGGCTCATAAATAGCATCAACATTGTACTCATCTTTGAGGCGACGCATAACCACGTCAAACTGAAGTACGCCTATTGCACCGAGAATCAGGTCATTGTTGTTAACCGGCATGAATAGCTGAGTGGCGCCTTCTTCTGAAAGTTGCTGAAGTCCTTTTTGCAGCTGTTTCAGCCTTAATGGATCTCTCAGGCGAACCCGGCGGAACATCTCAGGAGCAAAGTGGGGAATGCCCATGAATTTCAGCATTTCACCCTGGGTAAAGGTGTCACCAATCTGGATCGTACCGTGATTGTGCAGACCAATGATATCACCGGATGTGGCTTCATCCACATGGGAGCGGTCGCCTGCCAGAAAAGTTACGGCATCGGCAATTTTGATATCTTTACCAAGACGAACGTGCTTCATTTTCATGTTGCGAATGTATTGGCCGGAACAGATTCGCAAAAAGGCGATACGGTCGCGGTGCCTGGGGTCCATATTTGCCTGGATTTTGAATACGAACCCTGAGAAGTTCCCTTCGTCGGCCACCACGGTGCGATCGTTGGTTTCACGGGGCATGGGGGATGGAGCCCACTTGACGAAGTCATCCAGCATTTCCCGGACGCCGAAGTTGGACAAGGCTGTGCCAAAGAAAACCGGCGTCATTCGGCCGGCATGGTACTCTTCAAGATCAAATTCATGGCTGGCGCCACGAACCAGTTCAACCTCTTCCATCAGGTCTTCGTGGAGGTCACCCAGCAGGGCTATGGCTTCTTCCGACTCCAGCCCCTTGATCTGGATATCATCAGGGATAACGCTGGCCTGACCCGGTTTGAAAACATGGATGGTGTCGGTGTAAAGGTTGTAAACCCCTTTGAACCGCTTACCCATGCCAATAGGCCAGGTGATGGGAGCGCACTGAATTTTCAGGATATCTTCAATTTCATCCAGTACTTCTATTTGATCACGGACTTCCCGGTCCATCTTGTTGACGAAGGTGAAGATAGGGGTATCTCTCAGGCGGCAGACTTCCATCAGTTTAATGGTACGATCCTCGACACCCTTGGCTCCGTCGATCACCATGAGGCAGCTGTCAACCGCGGTCAACGTCCGGTAAGTGTCTTCGGAGAAGTCTTCGTGTCCCGGGGTATCCAGCAGGTTTACTGTACGACCATGGTAGGGAAACTGCATGACGGAGGTAGTGATGGAGATTCCCCGCTCCTGCTCCATTTTCATCCAGTCAGAGGTGGCCATTCGGCCCGTTTTACGGCCTTTTACCGTACCGGCAAGCTGAATGGCGCCACCCAGCAGCAGGAGTTTTTCGGTAATGGTGGTTTTACCGGCATCGGGGTGGGAGATGATGGCAAATGTGCGTCTGGTGCTTACTTCTTGGGAGAGTCTGGGGTCTGACATATATCTTGGTTTCTGAATTTGTACACACCTTTGTACACATTTGGG
>NZ_JAVRMB020000137.1:0-16227 GCF_031844845.1 Endozoicomonas sp. | reverse complement strand
AAGGCGGTTGTCGCAAAACCCTCCTCGCTCCCACGCTCTGCGTGGTAGCGCCAGGACCCAACCACAGACACGATTCCTGTGGTTGGCTATGCATTCCCACGCAGAGCGTGGGAACGAGGTTCCTGGTGGGTTTTGCGACAGCCGCGAAGGCGGGGATCCACTGCTCGAGATAAACTCCCACTCTCGAGATGGATTCCCGCCTTCGCGGGAACGACGGCAGTTGTATAAATCGGCATTTGAAACCTTTTGCAACACCCTCCTTCGAGGCTGTCGCAAAAGCCTCCGGAAACCTCGTTCCCATGCTCTGCGTGGGAATGCATACCGTACTCGCCACAAGTGAATAACCAGCCTTAAACCCTCGCAGATTCGGGCAAGGAGAGGTTTCTCCACATGCGGCCAGATCCGTATGCATTCCCACGCAGAGCGTGGGAACGAGGGTTTTGCGACAGCCTCCTTCGCGGGAGTGACGATAATGATATTGGTATGGGTTTTAACGCTTCCTGCACTCGTTTATCAAGCAAACAACTCCAGCAGATCATTCAGAAAAAGCCTGCCGGTTGAGGTGGGCTGAAGCCTGCAGTTTTCAACGGTTATGGGCTCCATAAGTCCTTTCTGCTGAGCAATTTTCAATTGCGGATTAATACTATCCAGCGTTTGGCCAGTTCTCTCACCATAGAGTCGAGCATCAACCCCTTCATGAAGCCTCAGCACATTCATCATAAACTCGATGGGCAGTTCATCTATCTCCAGAACTCGTCGACCCGCTTCAAAAGCGTGGGAAATATAGCTATCGGCAGCCAGGTAATCCGCGGGCATCCGGGTTTTCCAGTTACGGAAAATCTGCCCGGTGGAGGCATCCGTCAACTTGCCGTGAGCTCCTGCACCAATACCGATATAGTCACCAAACTGCCAGTAGTTCAGGTTATGTCTTGAACGCCACCCAGCCTGACTGTAGGCCGAAATTTCATATTGCTCAAAACCCGCTGATGCCAGCAGAAACTGCCCTGCCTCCTGAATATCCCAAAGCGTATCATCGGGCGGCAACACCGGTGTTTTCGAATAGAACAGTGTATTGGGCTCGATGGTCAACTGATACCAGGAGATGTGTGCAGGCTGCAATTCAATAGCCTGTTGCAGGTCGTAAAGCGCATCTTCGGGAGACTGCTCTGGCAAGCCATGCATCAGATCAATATTAATATTGCTAAAGCCGCTGTTTTTGATGGAGGCAATGGCCTGCCGGGCTTCGTCCGCACAATGGATTCGCCCCAGGGCTGCCAGCTTATCATCCTGAAAACTCTGAACACCCAGGGACAGGCGGTTAACCCCGGCATCCAGATAAGCCTGAAAACGGTCGTGCTCATAAGTACCCGGATTGGCTTCCATGGTGATTTCAATGTCATCCGAGAAACGTACCTGCTCCTGAAGCCCTTTAAACAGCGCCTGGTAAGCATTTGCACTGAGCAGGCTTGGCGTACCACCCCCAATAAAAATTGAGTGCACAGGCCGCCCCTGAACCCTGTCAGCTTCATTCTGGAAGTCATGGAGCAAAGCGTTTATATAGGCTTCTTCGGGAATGTCGCCGGTTACCCGGTGTGAATTAAAGTCACAATAAGGACATTTTTTCACGCACCAGGGCACATGAATATAAAGACTCAGAGGGGGAAGTTTAAGCATGCTGAATGAACTGAAGCAGGCGACTGCTTCAGTGTTTCATCTCCTTGAGGTAACCCACCAGCTTTTTCAGCGCCTGGGCACGGTGACTGAGCTGGTTCTTTAACGCGGCGGGCAGCTCTGCCGCCGTACGGTGTTCTTCCGGCACCAGAAACAGGGGGTCATAGCCAAAGCCATGATCACCCAGGGCTTCTTCAATGATATAACCTTCCCACTGGCCATGGGCAATGATGGGCGTTGGGTCATGCTCATGACGAAGATAAACCAGCACACAATGAAATCGTGCTGTTCTGTCCACAGACTTAAGCCCCTGCAGATGATTCAACAGCTTCTGGTTATTATCTGCATCAGACGCCCCTGGCCCGGCATAACGGGCAGAGTAAATCCCCGGTTCACCGTTGAGGTAGTCAACTTCAAGCCCCGAGTCGTCGGCAATCACCGGACGGCCTGATATCCCGGCAGCATAACGGGCTTTTAAAATGGCATTCTCGACAAAAGTCAGCCCTGTCTCCTCTGCTTCCGGCAGGGTCGTGCCAATACCGAACTCACTCTGGGGAGTCATCCTGATATCAAGAGGCTCCAGCATCTGCTGAAACTCAGCCAGCTTGCCTTTGTTGCCGCTGGCAAGCACAACCTGACGGGTATCCCTGATCATAATTTTCTCACAACCCTACTGGTAAAAGGTCTGCTCGAAACGAAGCGATTTACTCCGAGAGCTTCCCTGAGGCTTAACATCAATAGCAAATTTTAGCAGCTCTTCGTCTGAAAACTTAAAGTCGGCCAGATAGTAAATCGCACTGCCTTCCTTAACCTCAGAAAATTTCAGCCGGGTTTGCTGAGTGAGCAGGTTCTTTGTATGCCCACTCAGTTCACCAGTCACCGCTGCACCCAGATCATCCGCAGTGACGTCCCGGATGGCAATATTGACGATGCCATAGCGACCACCCCGGCGGAGATTATACTGCTCAGCCACACCCGGCGGAATAAACGTACTGTTAAAAGCACTGAAATAGATCTGATAGTTTCCCAGCTGAACCGGCGCCTGTTTCAGCACTCTGGCGTCAGGAATCAGGCTCTCGGCAATAACAGGAGTCGCCATACCCCAAACCAAAAATAGCAGGGTCGAATACATCATTCCCTGCTTTAACCTGGATTTAAGATGCTTTGCAAAAGTCACCATGAATGTCTCTCCCATTCTTATTAGCTCTTAACGATAGTGTTAGGTGTCCCTGTACTATTTTAATGACCTGCTATGCTGATTGCTCAAATAAAAACATCTTCTCAAGGAGTATCGTATGAGTGCCGCAGTAAAATCGAACGATCCTGACCACACACTTAACACGCTGACTGATTTGATCAGCATTGTTGGTGAAACCCGATCAGACGTTAAGGTTATTGACCGTAAGGTTGACTGTAACCAGCAGGAAAACCGTGAACGCTTTAACCGGCTAGAGCAAAAGTTAGATGATCGTACCGACCAGCTCAAGCAAAAGTTAGATGATCGTACCGACCAGCTCGAGCAAAAGTTAGATGATCGTACCGACCAGCTCGAACAAAAGTTAGATGATCGTATCGACCAGCTCGAATTACTCATTCGTCAACTTCTCCCTAATGCCAACAATTAATACGACACCTAAACAACAGCTTCCAACGGACTGCGCCGTTGAAACAGGAAATATCAGTATGATTTTTAACGCTTCCCGGCATTAGCTGTTAACTGATAGATAGCCACTTCACCCATCAGGTTTGGCCATACCCTGCCAGCCAGACCACTGGTATACGAACGATCCACCACCATACGGTTCAACACCCGGTAATTTTTCTCCCGGCACAGCGCCTCAAAATCCCGCACCGTACAAAAATGAATATTGGGTGTGTCATACCAGGTATAAGGCATGAACTTTGACACAGGCATACGACCATGGGCAGAAAGATACAGGCGACAGCGCCAGTGCCCGAAGTTTGGAAAAGTGACAATGCATTGCCGCCCTACCCTCAACATCTCTTCCAGCACCAGATGTGGAAAACGCATGACCTGAAGTGCCTGAGTCATAATAACCGTATCGAAGCTACCAGGCTTAAAGTTACCCAGCCCACGATCCAGGTTCTGCTCAATAACATTCACACCTTTTTCAATACAGGCTTCAATATTCTGTGAATTAATTTCAAGGCCATAGCCACTCACCTGTTTTTCTTTGTGCAGCTCATGGAGTAACTGGCCATCTCCGCAAGCCAGGTCAAGGATTCGGCTGCCAGGGGGAATCCAGCTCCTGATAATTTCAAAATCACCCCGGCTCATAAGCACTCCTCCGCTACCCGGTTCATATAAGCGGTCAAACCACGCATGTAGCGGGGAATATCCATTAAGAAGGCATCGTGTCCGTGGGCTGCATCCACTTCGAGATAGTTCACATCTTTACCAGCATCTATCAAGGCATCAACAATCTCCCTCGACCGCTCTGGTGAAAAACGCCAGTCCGTTGAGAATGAAGCAAGAAAAAACTTTGCCGTTGCACGACTCAGGGCGCTGGATAAACTGTTGCCATAATCACTGGCCGGATCAAAATAATCCAGGACACGGGTCATCAGAAGATAGGTATTGGCATCGAAACTTCCGGAAAAACTTTCCCCCTGGTAGCGAAGATAACTTTCTATCTGGAATTCCACATTGTAATCATAACTGAAACCTTCATTCTTCAGCTCACGACCAAATTTACTGCCCATGGCATCATCAGAAAGATAAGTAATATGGCCCACCATCCGGGCCAGCCCCAACCCCTTTCGGGGCATACTGTTTTCTTCCAGATAGCGACCACCAAAGAACTGATCATCAGACATAATGGCCTGTCGGGCCACTTCATTAAAGGCAATATTCTGAGCAGACAGGCGAGCCGCTGATGCAATGATAATGGCGTGACGGAGCCTTTCGGGGTAAGCAATGCTCCACTGCAATGCCTGCATGCCACCCAGGCTTCCTCCAACAACGGCAGCCCATTGCTCAATGCCCAGGTAGTCAGCCAGCATTGCCTGACTGTTAACCCAGTCCACTACCGTCACCACCGGAAAGTCAGGCCCGTAAGCATTTCCTGTTTTCGGGTTATGACTGGTTGGACCTGTACTGCCGTGACAGCCTCCCAGGTTATTGAGCGCCACAACAAAAAAGCGGTGGGTATCAATGGGCTTACCCGGACCAATACAGTTATCCCACCAGCCCGGCTTACGATCTTCCATGCAGTGATAGCCTGCAGCATGATGGTGGCCACTGAGGGCATGACAGATCAGCACGGCATTTGAGCGTGCCGGGTTCAGCTCACCGTAGGTTTCTATCATGAGCTGAAAGCCGTCCAGCTGCTCACCACAATTAAGGGCCAGAGACTGATCAAAATGGATAGCTTTGGGTTCCACCAGCCCTACCGAGCCGGCAGGAATCACTTCAGGCATAAACTTCCTGTTTCGCTTTTTTATCGTTAAAGGAAACTCTCTCGCACACATGCTCATGACGATTGTTCGTCACCCACGGGGATGAAAGATTTAGCCACGGGACACGGAGACACAGAGAAAAGCATTTCTTTTCTCTGTGTCTCCGTGGCGATCTTCTTTCACGGCAAACAAGGAAGAAACCGAAAATTTCAGGCAGTTTATCTGCTTAGTTTTTTCTTGTCAGCTTATCCAGTGGGGATTATCTGGCTATCGTGTCGGACTAGCTCCTGACAACAGGCAACTCCAGAGCCAGCTCAGTCAATGCCAGAACATGATTCAGAAAGAAGCCTTCGACCTGTCGTGAACAAAAGTGCAGATGTCGTTCATTAATATAGGCATCAACACTTTGATTGTTGATCAGGGAGGTATAGAAAGCCCGGATCGCCTCATCTTCAACATTCAGGGTTGAAATAATTCGGGCGCAGGGCTGAAAGGATTTGCTCATCTGGAACTCCCGAAGCAATTTGCTTCTGGGTACTTTTCTTCCTATGGCGAGATTTCCTGAAATGAAACACCGCCGGGAAAAATCCGCAAGGCGACAGATGAATTTTTACACTGATACCACTTACACCTGTTACCCAGCTTTAAACACATCGTATTGATGCAGATAAATTCAACGATTAGCGTGAATTAAATCTAGTATAGTCAGGCTTTCCTCAAGTATTGTTAATGACAGTAAACTCTTTACGATAAAACCAATAAAAACGTGTTATCGTAACTTCCCGCAATAGTGCAAACTATTAAATACTTTTCTCAGACCTCTCGGTACCAATGTCGTTATGTCTATTGAATCCTTAGGCCAGCTTGAATCAAGACTCCAGAATCTGATTGATAAACTGGAACTGTCAAGAATGGAAGTAGAAGACCTCCGGTCTGCTAATACACGCCTCGAAGAAGAGAATATCCAGCTCAAACAGGAGCTAGCTGCGTGGGGTGAACGCGTAACCTCGCTCTTGGGCAAGCTGGACATTGTGACCGAAGAAGATGACGCCAGAGAGAATGAAGCTGTCGCATAAAACGATGGGGCGTCCATGCCCCTTCATTTTATAGAATGAACGGTTAGAGTATTCCGGCATTTTCGAGGGCTTCCAGAGCCTCCATCCACTCCTCTTCAACTTCAGCAATCTGACGTTTAAGTTCAGTCTGTCTGGCCAGATATTCTTTCAATTGTTCCTTCGCGGCTTCCTCATAGACCGAAGGCTCAGAAAGACGTTTATCCACATCCGCCAGAGAAGACTGCAAGACTTCCAGCTGATCCTCCAGCTTGTCTGCTTTTTGTTTCAATGGACGCAAAGCCTTTCGCTTTTCAGCTTCCAGTTTTCTGGCTTCTTTTTTCTGCTGCGCTGAATGCACTGAGCTGCCAGTGGGATTCCGCTCTTCCCGCAACTCACTTCGCTCCTTACTGCGCAACTGAATCAACCATTGACTGTAATCATCCAGATCACCCTCATACTCGTCCACCCGCCCGTCATGCACCAGATAAAGCACATCCGTCGTACTGCGAATCAGATTACGATCATGGGAAACCAGTATCATTGCCCCTTCAAAAGACTGCAGTGCCATGGTTAACGCCAGACGCATGTCCAGATCCAGATGGTTGGTGGGCTCATCCAACAGTAATAGATTGGGTTTTTGCCAGCCAATAATGGCTAATGCCAATCTTGCCTTTTCCCCCCCGGAGAACCCCTGAATCGACTCCAATGCCTTCTCACCCAGAAAGCCGAACCCCCCAAGGAAGTTTCTCAACTCCTGCTCTCTGGCATTAGGCGACAATCTTTGCAGGTGCAATATTGGACTGGCATTAAAATCCAGACTTTCCAACTGATGCTGGGCAAAGTAGCCAATACTCAAATGCTCACCCTGATGTACCTGACCGGAAATCAGCGGCAATTCCCCCGCCAGGGCTCGAATCAAGGTGGATTTACCCGCACCATTCGCCCCAAGCAGGCCGATACGACTACCGGGTAAAATGCTGAGATTCAGTGTTAATAACGACTTGTCAGCATAACCCAGCTCAGCATTATCCAGAGTCAGCAGCGGTGATGACATTTTATCGGACTGGGGAAAGGTAAATGAAAAAGGAGAATCTACGTGAGCGGCAGAAATATCTTCCAGTCTTGCTAATGCCTTAAGTCGACTCTGAGCCTGCTTTGCCTTGGTGGCCTGCGCCCGAAACCGCTCAACAAATTTCTCCATATGAGCCCGTTGCTTTTGTTGTTTATCAAAAGCGGCCTGCTGCTGCTGAAGTCTTTCTGCCCGGGTACGCTCAAAAGCCGAGTAGTTGCCACGGTATTGAAGCAGTGTCTGATGTTCTATATGAATGGTGTGATCGGTAATGGCATCCAGAAAATCCCGATCGTGGGAAATAACCAGCAAGGTTCCGGGGTATCGCTTCAGGAAGTTTTCCAGCCAGACAATGGCGTCCAGATCCAGGTGGTTAGTGGGTTCATCAAGCAACAGGATGTCAGAAGGACACATCAGTGTTTTCGCCAGATTTAAACGCATTCGCCAGCCGCCGGAAAAATCCCTGACATTTTTTTTCAGCACGTCATGAAGGAAACCAAGGCCGTGCAACAGTTGCTCTGCACGGGAACGAGCCGTATAGCCATCGGCCCTCAGCAATTGCTCGTGCAGATCGGCCAGCTTCTCATGCTGTCCTGATGATTCTGCATGGCTGATGTCTTGCTCTATTCGACGAAGCTCAATGTCGCCATCCAATACGTAGTCCACGGCATTCCGGCCAAGAGCATCAATCTCCTGAGCCATATGTGCCAGGCCACGCCCCTTATCGAAAGCGAGTTCCCCCTTATCCGGGTGCAAGTCGCCGGTGAGCAAAGCAAGCAGGCTTGATTTGCCGCACCCATTAGCACCCACCAGGCCAACATGCTGGCCAGAATGGATTGTTGTAGATGCATTCTCCAAAAGGAGTTTGCCAGACCTTAGAAGGCTGATGGAATTCAATGTGATCATGTCGGGCATTATATGTAGCAAGCCCGCTGAAATCGAATATCTTTCGAAGGGAAAAGAGGAAATGTGCAAAAATAATAAGGGGGAATAGAATTCCCCCTTTAAAGCATCAAATTACCAGCTGGCTTACTTCTTTGTGGCTGGAGACTTTTTTGCAGCTGCTTTTCTGGCTGGAGCTTTTTTCTTAGCTACAGTCTTTCTGGCAGTGGCTTTTTTTGCAGGCGCTTTCTTTTTAGCAGCAGCTTTTTTGGCAGGTGCCTTCTTGGCAGCAACCTTTTTAGCGGCTGGGTTTTTCTTGGCGACCGCTTTTCTTGCAGGTGCTTTCTTCTTCGCTGCTGGCTTCTTCTTGGCAACTGCTTTTCTTGCAGGCGCCTTTTTCTTAGCCGCAACTTTCTTTTTAGCTACTGTCTTTTTCTTAGCTGCCGCCTTTTTGACAGGAGCCTTCTTTGCAGTAGTCTTTTTCTTAGCCACTACCTTTTTCTTGACAGTGGTTTTCTTGGCTGCAGCCTTCTTTGCACTTTCCTTTGCTTTTTTCAGCGCGTCTTTAGCTTTCTCAAGCTTTTTCTTCAGCGCATCAACTTCTTTTTCCCACTTTTTCACCATGTCGACCTTTTTAACGGTCTTCTTGGCAACAGCTTTTTTAGCAGGTGCTTTCTTAGCAGCGCTTTTTTTGACTGCAGTCTTCCTTGTTGCAGGCATCGGGTCGTCCCTCGTTTTTAATTTAACCAATCTACTAGTAGTTAGTACATCGAAATAAAAACTGAATAATTTATACTCGGTTTTTATTCCAACATAGAATGCTTATTCGTCATCTGCAAATATTTTTTTAGCTTTATCTTTAATTTTTTTGATAATTTATTTGCATTTATCTTTGAAAACATAATCAATAAGACGTTTATTTTTTAGACACCCTTTAATAAAAACACTTTAAATAAAGCACTTTTCCCATTCCATAATGCTAAACAAGGCTTGCCAATAATACCGGTTTACTAAATGATAGGCCTCAGAGCCCACTGTACTCAAAATAGTACTTAAAACAGTACTGAGAAACAGCATGAAAAATCATCAGAAAGAGTGTTTATATGAGATTGAAAACGCTTGCCGGCGTTACCCTGTTATCTTATTCCCTATGCTCATTTGCCGTTTTGGAGACAGAAAACGACAAATTTAGCTATAGCCTCGGTGTCTCTCTGGCAGAGCAGCTTGAGCGATTTGAAGGCATCAATGTCAGTGCCGTTATCCAGGGAGTACAAGATAATTTTGATGGTCAAACCTTACAGCTGTCACAGGATGAAATCTCATACTTTATTGAGTTAGCCCAGGTAAAAAAGGGAAACCAATACCAGATTGATCGTCAGCTGGAAGCACAGGGGAGTCTGGAAAAAAGCCAGCGGTTTCTGACTGAGAACAGTAAAAAACCCGGAATGGTGGTATTAGAGAGTGGTCTTCAATATCGGATATTAACCAACGGTCATGGTATCAAGCCATCAATTACTGACTACATCACGGTTCACTACGAAGGCAGGTTAATTGATGGAACCTTGTTTGAGAGTTCGTATACCCGCAATCAGCCAGCGACTTTTCAGCTGAACCGTGTAATAGCAGGTTGGACAGAAGGGATACAGAAAATGCCTGAAGGCTCAATATGGGAATTATTCATTCCATCAACAATGGCCTACGGATCAAATGGTATTCCGGGAATAATCGGACCCAATGAAGCAATTATTTTTAAAGTAGAGCTTAAGGATGTGAGTAAAAGCAGCTAACTCTAACAAAGTGACAGACGACAACTTCAGATACGCAATATCCAAACGCAACATCCGAAAGTGCAGTCTGTCATCGCATGATTCAAACATTATGACCAGTCAGCTTTTCTCTATGGGCTTCGTGCAGAATTTCAATCATTTTATCTTCAAGACTGAAACGCTCTTCCAAAGTCTCTCCTAACTCAGATACCGCTTCCTGCAGCTTTTGAAGAGAACAGAGTAATTCACAGTGATCATTGAATTTCAGGCACCTTGAAGTATTCCCCTCAAGCTTTGGCAGCATTGCATGAGCCAGCTCAATCCCCCCGTCATCAAACTCCCGGGCTTCCTGAATCAATTGCTCGTAGACCTCAAAATGACCAGCTGAAGCATAATCCACTAAAATCTGGCACAACTCTTTCAACTTACTTGCCACCGGGCGCTTGTCATCATCAAATTGATCCATTCCATTGATGGAGCAGTACAGGACGATCAGCTCCTGACGTTCGTTGAGCCAGCGATCAATAATCTCTGATACACCCCCCCAACGTTCTTTGGCCGTTTGGCATCCCTCCAGCATGATAGACAGTTCCTCTTTAACAGTTAGATCTCTTCTGCGTGAATGGGACCACTTTTGAGTTTCTTAACCAGCGCCTGTGTCAGGCCGCTTAGTTGCTAGGTTATGACAGTGGATTTTTTGCAGCAAGCCTTTATTTTTGCAAAACACAACCCAATTTAAAATGCAAGTTTTACAGGAACATCATGAATTCAATGGCTTCAGGGTATTTTCTCAGGGAAATAACAATTTTTTAAACTAAAAAAATAAAGTTTAATTAAAAAAGATTATTTTAATAACCTGCTCAACGTACTAACAAACTCTATTTTTGACTGAAAGTGCTTTATGCAAGGGGGGAGGAAATCAATTAAAAACCGACGCATTTCAGTCAAAAATAAAACCTGATCACTAGTATTAACGGCATTGCATAGATCGAAAATCCTTTTCCCGACCTATCACAACCAAAATGTGAAATGAACGCCTGTAATGACCGTTAATCTGCAGCCATATAATCCTTAAGGAATTCATCAAAGCCTTTTTTATCGTTACTTTCTCGTGCCAGCTGATCGGCAATGGAACGCTGAGCAACCTGCTCAAAGTAGGATATTCTTTCGGCACTCATATCGTGCTCAGAGAAGCCTTTGGCATGCTTTCGAGACAGTGACATCATCAGCTCCAGATAGCTGATACCTTCCGCCTCGATGGTATCCAGCAATTGGGCTGAAGGCGTCAGGGACACATCATTAAGCTTGGCCTTTTGAGCCGATAAACTGTCAACAAACAGGGATGAGTCATTGGCCTCATCTAACAGTTCGGCAATGGGCGCCATCTCATCCAGAAGCTGCAGCCCCTGGTTTTTCAGCGTGACTGACTGCCCCTTCTGCTGCAATTCAACACCTGGCCGACGACCTTCCATGACCACTGTTTTAAAGTTATTACTGACTTCAGCACACTCACTGGCATGAATAGGCGCACTGCTTTGCAGTGCGCAATACACCAGAAAGACATCCATAAAATGCGCATCGACTTCACTGATCCCAAGGGGTTCAAAGGGGTTGGTGTCCAGACACCGAACCTCAACGTACTCCACCCCTTCATTACGTATAGCAGTCACCGGCTTTTCGCCAGAGCGGGCGATGCGTTTTGGACGGATAGTACTGTAATACTCATTCTCTATTTGCAGGAGATTGGTATTCAGCTGCAGATATTTACCGGCTTTTTTCAGGCCAATAGCTTCATAGGGTGAATATGGCGTTCGAATAGCCCGGGATAAACACTCAACATACTCGTCCAACGTGTTATAGCAAATGCTCAGAGAGGATTGGGCGTTATTACTGTAGCCCATATCACTCATGCGCAATGAGGTCGCATAAGGAAGGAACAGGGAATCCTTATCCAGTACCTGTAAACCGGACTGCTCAGCACCCTTGCCACCATCACCAAAAAAGCTTCTGCTCACCACCGGAGAAGCACCGAACAGATACATCAGCAACCAGGAGTGACGCAGGAAGTTACGAATCAGGGCAAAGTAGCCCGCCGACCTGAAGTCACGGGACTCTAAACCCGCTCCATTTGAATGCTGCTGTAAAAAGCTCCAGAACTCCTCTGGAAATGAAAAGTTATAGTGAATACCGGCAATGGTCTGCATTGGCTTACCATAGCGATGCCAGAGACCTTCCCGGTAAACCGTTTTCATTAAACCGATATTGGAGCTTCCAAACTGCGCGATGGGAATACTGTCATCCCCTTCAAGCAATGGCGGCATACTACCCGCCCAGAGTACTTCTTCACCCAGATGCTGGCAGGTGTACTGATGAAGCTGCTCAAGAAAAGAGAGCGTATCATCAATTCGACAATGAACCGGCGTGATAAATTCAAGTAACGCTTCGGAGTAATCGGTGGTGATATACGGGTGGGTTAATGGTCGCCCCAGTTTCTCAGGGTGATACTTCAGAGAAAGACGAGCATCCGAAGTCACCCTGAGACTTTCACGCTCAATGCCGTGGCAGATGCCACGGAGAACTGAATGGTTAGCATGGGGCTGGAAAAGCTCCAGACGATCCTGATACTCAGTAGCCAAGGTACAGATCCAATAGTAATTAGGGTCAGGCCTGAAGTCCGTTCTTACCCATAATTCCTGCCCGCAAAAGTTTGAGCCCGGAACCATAACAACGCAAATAAGCTCTCAAAAACACTCAGCTTATGATCAGGTAAGAAGGATTTTAACAGCCTGATAAAATAGCAATCAGCTTAGCACCTGATCGCATCCAGCGAACGGTATGATACCAGCCTGAATTTTCTAAATCCCCAAAAAAAAGCCAGACACAAAATCATGACTGGCTTTGGGTTCTCAAAACAACAGTCGTCGCTAATAACCTTTATCCATGTTTATTAACGCGATTGTTCAATACTCTACTTACGCATCTGCTTTGCATTGGCAAAAATGTCTGCCAACGTACCCCCTGAGTCCTGCTTCTTGCCACGATTACCAGACTGGCTGGCTTTCTGTGGTTGGCTCCGATTTGCAGGCTTTTCAGAGCGAGGCTGACGGGGCTGCTGACGAGCTTCTGCACGTTCTTCTGCCTTATCCGACATGCGCATGGAGAGGCCAATTCGCTTACGGGCGACGTCTACTTCCATCACTTTGACCTTAATAATATCTCCCGCCTTCACCACGTCGCCCGGAACCTTCACAAAGTTTTCGGACAACGCAGAGATATGTACCAGACCATCCTGATGCACACCAACATCAACAAACGCACCAAAGTTGGTAACGTTGGTGACAACGCCTTCAAGCTCCATATTCAGCTTGAGGTGACGGATGTCTTCAATACCTTCTTTGAACTCGGCGGCTTTGAAGTCCGGACGAGGGTCACGACCCGGTTTATCAAGCTCGCTGATGATGTCAGTAACCGTTGGCAGACCAAACGTTTCGTCGGTGAAGTTCTCGGCATTCAGGCTCTTCAAAAAGCCAGAGTCCCCAATCAGGGCACGCACATCACGGCTGGACTGGCTGGCAATTTTCTCAACCACTGGATACGCCTCAGGGTGTACAGCAGAGCTGTCCAGAGGGTTATCACCATTCATTACCCGCAGGAAGCCGGCCGCCTGTTCAAAGGTTTTTGCCCCAAAGCGAGTGACCTTTTGCAGATCCTTACGGCTTCTGAAAGCACCATGCTCATTTCGATAGGAAACGATATTATCTGCCAGCGTGCGATTCAGGCCGGATACACGGGCCAGCAAAGCACTTGAAGCCGTATTCAGATCAACACCCACCGCGTTTACACAGTCCTCAACCACGGCCTCAAGAGAGCGGGACAGGTTGACCTGGCTGACATCGTGCTGATACTGGCCAACACCAATAGACTTGGGCTCAATTTTCACCAGCTCTGCCAGGGGGTCCTGCAGACGACGGGCAATGGATACCGCACCACGAATCGTTACATCCAGATCCGGAAACTCACGGGCAGCCAGTTCAGAGGCAGAATAGACGGAGGCTCCGGCTTCACTGACGACGATTTTCGTCAATCCAAGCTTGGGATAACTGCGCATCAGTTCAGCCACCAGTCGGTCCGTTTCACGGGAGGCCGTACCGTTACCAATACTGACCAGCTCAACCTGATGAGTCAGACAGAGCGTAGCCAGAGTGCCAAGAGACTCTTTCCACTTTTTCTGGGGCGCATGGGGGAAAATAGCGGTGTGCTCTACCACCTTGCCGGTGCCATCAACGACCGCCACCTTAACACCAGATCTCAGGCCCGGATCCAGACCCAGCGTAGGTCTGAGCCCTGCCGGAGCGGCCAGCAGCAAATCTTTCAGGTTCTTGGCAAAAACCTTAATGGCTTCGTCTTCAGAGTTTTCGCGAATACGGGTCATCAACTCTGTTTCCAGCTGAGACAGCAGCTTAACCCGCCAGGTCCAGCGCACAACATCTTTCAACCAGTCATCCCCTGGACGGCCTTTATGCTCAACCGTCCAGTAATCAGCGACCAGTTTCTCACAGGGATGTGTTGCACGACGGTCTTCAGGCTCATCGGCAAGGCGGATATTTGCCTGCAAAACGCCTTCATTCCGACCACGGAAGATGGCCAGCGCCCGGTGAGACGGAACAGTTTTCAGAGGCTCGTCATGTTCAAAGTAATCCCGGAACTTCGCACCTTCTTCTTCTTTTCCTGCAACACCACGACTGCTCAGGATACCTTCATTCCAGAGCAACTCACGCAGCTGTCCCAGTAATTCAGCATCTTCGCTGAAGCGCTCCATCAGGATATAACGCGCACCTTCAAGAGCAGCCTTAACGTCTTCTACACCTTTATCTGCATCCACATAGGCTGCTGCTTCCGCTTCAGGGTCTTTTTCCGGCGACTCGAAGAGCATGTCCGCCAATGGCTGCAACCCCGCCTCACGGGCAATCTGCGCCTTTGTACGACGTTTGGGCTTATAGGGAAGATAAAGGTCTTCCAGACGGGTTTTGGTATCTGCAGAGCGGATATCTTTTTCCAGTTCCGGCGTCAGTTTTTCCTGCTCGGTAATACTCTTCAGAATGGCTGCGCGACGTTCTTCGAGTTCACGCAGATAACGGAGGCGCTCTTCCAGCGTTCTCAGCTGAGTATCATCCAGTCCTCCGGTGACTTCTTTTCGATAACGGGCAATAAACGGAACGGTGGATCCATCATCAAGCAACTGTACAGCACTGGTAACCTGTTCAGGCCGGGCACCCAACTCTTCAGCTATACGCTGGGAGATACTCTGCATAAAACACACTCATCACTTGGGAAAATAGTGAGATTATATCGAAACTGACCCTATTGTCTGCAACCAATCGATTGCAGAGTACAGTGATAGCCTATTGTCCATATCCCTCAGAACCATCGTCATATGCCGCAGAATGAAACTGAAACTGAAACCAGACGGCCAGATTTAAGCCAATACTTTGGGGTCATATGGATGACGCAAACATATGGGCTGCTATTGTTCATATGAAATTTTTCCTGTCTTGTTGTTAACACAGATTCTTAGGGTGGACATTAAGGATTTACCCTCTGTTTCCAAGGGCTACAGAGGACTTAATCAGCAAGAGAAGACCAGTTTAGAGCTGAATATGTGGCTAAATGGATACCGTACATTAGGTAGTTCCCATCCAGAAACTCTAGCCCTTGGGACACTTAGGCTATAGAGATTCAAGGTGCTTCAAATTTACGTAAAAATCGCATCAACTCCGCTACAGGGCCCGAAAGTCGTGCGGAGCAGGTGTCAAAACAAAATGCATTTTTTAGACCTGACCGCCTGCCATACGGGACCTACAGCGTTTCTGGATGGGAACTAAGTAAATGGAGTGATTTCGACTGGAAGATATCTCTGAAGCACCTGCGACACAGGGAAACTTCCTTAATGTCCACCCTGAGAACAGAGATTTAGAAAGGAACTTTTATATGGGTGAGCAGTCTTAATCCACTTTATTACAGCTTCTTCCTATATACCTGTCTTTCACCACCCCAATTGATATTTTCCTGAAACCTGTTGTCGACTAACAGTATTCAGGAACACCAACATGCCTCCTGTTCAATATCAGTTTAAGAACCTGAACCACCTTGGCCTAGTTGCTGCAAAATGTGCCGGGACCTGAAGGTAGCCGAATATATTGATGCGCGTATAACAAATGACTCTGATGTACGGCAGATTTCGTACTGTACGTTACCGCACCCTGATTTGTCGTGCCCGGTTCCTTAAGGGGCAGGAAGTTCGGGTTGTCTGGAGCCGGTTTGAGAATGACAAGGGGCTCACTGAAAGCCGGATATTCATCTCTAC
>NZ_JAVRMB020000136.1:0-11848 GCF_031844845.1 Endozoicomonas sp. | reverse complement strand
TTTAATGTCTGCTGAGCTTGTTGCAGAGATTCCCTGGCTTCCTGATCGAGAAAATCCAGCTGTAATCGGTGAATGCTGATAAGCATTTCATTCAGAGCAATCTCTTGCTGAATAATCTTCTCAGGAGATAAAGCAAGAGATTTCTCGCTGGCCTTTACACTCATTACCAGAAAGAGGGTGGATAAAGCGATAAAGGTAACAGCGCGAAAAGTCATAATGGCTTCCGAGTTGGGCTTTGATCAGATTTTTATCGGCAAACCGGTTGCCGGTTATAGGAGGCTGACCTGCGGGGCCTCGTGATTAAAGCGCCTGCAGGCTGAATGCACATCCATCCATGGATGCCAATTACTATTTGTATCAAAGTTACTCTGGAATAGACAGTCCGTAGCGCGGCAGGCTCTCAGGACTGTTTCAACTGCTCTTTCAATTTATCAGGTACGCCAGTGATGATTAGCTGGTCATTGGTTGCATCATAACGAATCTGTCCACCAAGAAGCTCCGCATCAAAAGAAAGACTGAGGCCCTTGCTTCTGCCCGTGTAACGCACAAGTTGTGTCAGTTTTCGGCGCTCCGGAGACATGGGGGTGCTCATGTCGTAATCACGGGTATTCACAAAGCGGGCAAAGTCATCCGGCCCTGCTTCGCTGAGGTGGCCGGTCAGCTCCTGCATGGAGAGACTCTCCCCTTCATCCAGTTTGTTCTGACAGAAATCATAAACCTGTCGTTTAACCAGAGTGCGGTTCTCTTCTACCGGTTCTTCCTGACAGTACGCTTCCACGGTTTTAAGCAGGGTATTTGCTTCTTCTTTGCTGCTGCTGGTTTCACTGCAGCCAATCACTTCCTGGAATACAGTGCTGAGGCGTTTACCACCCTTTGGGCGAAGAAAGGATAGATAGCGCCCGGCTTCAGGGTTTTTCTGCCAGTCTGTGATGTTGATGCGGCAAGCCAGGGACATACGGGCAGTGTCGAGATAGGAGGTGTCCTGGATGGTCAGTTCGTCAGTAATCATCACGCTGTTCTGGCTACTGAGCATGCAGAGCAACAGATAGCGCGTCAGCCCCTGCTGGTAATCTGCGAACATGACATAACCGCCACTGATAGCGCCAGCCTCACTCAGGCTCTGGCCAAGGCGGGTGAGTGTTTCAGCGGTTAATTGAGTAAAGCCGGAAGCCTGATCATCCGTGTCCTCTTGAGAAGAGAGGTCAAGATAGCTCTTCAGGCGTTCAGGGAGGCTATCCTCAGCCAGATCGGAGAACTGACCGTAACATTTGTCCGGTTTTTTATTGTAGGTGTGCAGCAAGTCATCCAGTACCAGCTCCAGAGAGGGTGAAGATACCAGACTCTGGGAGGCTGGAATGGCTTGCAGCTGTTCTGAACCCTGAGAATGATCCAGTTTGTGAACAATAATCTGTTTGATGGTCATGGCGTGATGGTAAGGGGTCCGGGTTGATGTGTCGGTATGGTACAAGGATTCCGTCTATTTTACTTTACTGAGTCAGGTTATGGTCAGTTCTCTGGTATCTGTGCCCTGACAGGCGGTAGTGAATCAGCGGCCAGATCAGGCAAATCCACAGGCTTATCCCGATACCCTGCAGCCAGAAAAGGGCATAGACAAGTCTGTAATCCTCCAGACCTTCCGGTTGCACAAATCGTAACGGCCAAATAACCAGCAGAGACAGCACTCCCGGAACGGTTCGTGTGGTCACCAACGCCCATGACAGTGTGAGCCTGGTGACTGAAGTACGGGTATTGGCGAGCAGTAATGCGGCTGCAGCCCCGAACAGAAGACCGGAATAGAGTGACAGTTTTTGATAAGGCAATGTGTCGCCAGTACCCAAGCCTATATCCAGTACTTCATGAATGAACACCGTAGCAAGCCAGGGGGAAGAGGTAATCAGTAGAAGAGAGATGAGTTGCCCGATAATCGGTTGGTTCATCAGCCAATTGATCAATGTTGCTTCATATTTCCAGCTGATAAAAACAATGCCTGCTCCAGCGAGGAGGCCCGCCACAATCTGGGCGGGGTAATGTACCCCCAGGTACAGCCTCGATAGTACAATCATGGCAATCAGGGTGAGTGCTACCAGTCTGAATACGATAGACCGGATAGACAGGAATGCGCCTCCCCAAAATACAACCGCGTTCTGGCTGTGTCCGGAGGGCATGCCCCAGCGATGCTCTTGCCAGTCATTAAATAGTTCCGGGTGTTCAAAGTAAGGTCTTGGCGAGTTGAGAAGATGCCTGCAACCGGAAAAAAGCAGTGTACTAGCTATTGTCGTACAGGCCAGTCGGGCACTCAGGGTCGTATACCCACTCCAGTAAAGTGCGGCACAAATCAGGAGATAGTTGCCTGAATAACTGGCGGTGGATATCCAGCGAAGCCAGAAATCCACGGGAGTAAAGAATACCTGAAGGTCAGCGATGAACTGGGTTGAGTCAATCATGGTGTTATCGTGGGATAAAGGGAGAAAAAAGATTATTAAGGCTCTGCTTTACCTGTTTGTCCAGTATATGCTGATTGGGGTTCACTTTAGCCATGAGTTGAATGCTTAAATAAAGGTTCAGGAGTTCGCTGGCAATGACCTCCTGATCAATACTGGCATCGCTGTTTTTTTCCAGATCTGTGGTGTTGTTAATAAATTCAATAAAACCCGTACGCAGTTGTTGAATACCTTTTCTGACCAGTTCTGATGCATCAGAAGGCAGTAAATGAAGTTCGTTGCTGGTGCTTACCAGAAAACAGCAGTTTCGGTAGGTGGCGTCCTGCTCATGACGGTAGCCTGAAGTGAAAAAGCGCCGAAGATCCACTAGCGATGGAGTATAGGCCAGATATTTGTCAATTCTTGGCTGAAGTTGCCACTCCAGATAGTGTTCCAGAGCGCAAAGGTATAATCGCTCTTTGCTTTTGAAGTGATAATAAAGGCTGCCAGGATGCATTTCGGTCACCTGTTCTAACTGTTTCAATGAACAGGCGTAAAACCCCCTTGACCAGAAAAGATCCATAGCATCATTGAGCACCTGTTGCCGATTGAACGAAGATGACCTTCCCATAAGCACCGTATTCATTATTGTCATTATAAGTTAGCAGACTTTTTCCATTGGTTAACAGTCTTATAGTTTTGTTTGCGGTTATTAATATCGGTCAGATGTTTGAGGATAGTTCTTTAAGAAGACCTCCTGTCCCATAGAGTTGATTTGCTGTTCAATCATCAGCTCAAAGGTATTGAGTAATGCCTGGTGTGCTGCTGGCGTCTGGCTGGCTTCACGAAGCAGGGCAACCGTTGCTTCCACTGTTGAGAGCGCGCCTTCACCGGGGGCTTTTCGAATGCGGTAGTCAGATCTGGGTATATGTTTCAGCTCAATGCATGGCAGTTGCTGAAGTGGTGGGTTGCTGTAATAAATTTTCTTTGCCTTTCGCCATGTGCCATCCAGAATAATGATGACTTCTGGTCTTTCTTTTGCCAAAACTTCCTGACTGGTTTTGGCATTGATCCCCGGAAATAGTAGATAGCAGCTTTTCTCAGCCATGACTCTTTGCAGCGGTTGATGGTTTGAAAAGTCCTCACCGATCCATACTTCGCAATTGCTGATGCCCATTTCCACGATGCGAGCCGTGTTCAGGGGGTGTCTGGATTCCCGTGGGTGTTGCAGAATAATGACATCCATACAGGCTTTTTCTTCTTTCAATGCTTTGCAATAGCACTGTTTTTCTGGTCTCTGGCAACGGGGGCAGTTAATTCTGGGCATACTATTCGGTGAGCGGATGAGAAAATAAAGTCGCTACCTGCCGCCCGCTACCGAAAAAGAACAAGCAGGCCCGGCTTTTTCGGGCAGCGGGAAGCGGGGTGCGGGCAGCGTTCTTCTAAAGATATATCAGGCGTTTTTCATCTGAAAAATCAGCTTTTCCACTGTGCAATCAAAATCAAACATGGCACGGATGACGGTCTGCCCATCCTGATCAATAATTTTGGCAGTAATTTTACAGTTGCCAGCACCAATTTTAGCGGCTTCTTCTTTAAGGTGGTCGAAGCGGGATTGAGCATTAACGCCAGAAAGGTCAATAGACAAAACAGAGTCGTCTTCCCGGATAACAGTGCCGACTTCAACACAATTGCAGGCAAGGCTTTCGTACTGGTCTTTCTCATTCATGGCTACTACCCTCAAAAAATACAGTCGTCCAGACGAAAAAAGCCGGGGAAAACCCCAGCTTTTTATTATTGAATCCGGATCATAACGGTGAAAATCAACTCACACCAGAATATTCATAACGAACATGGCCATCAGGGCATTCAGGATACAGATACCAAACATGATTGGGTAATGGCGACCATCGGTGCCTACTACGCCAAGAATACGTCCGGCATATTGAATAGTAGAGCCCATCAGATAGATGGCCGGTGCCAGAATCGCAAGGTCACGAGCCTGCAGAACGCCTTCAGAAAGCAACCCCACAGTAACACCAACAGCCCCACCCATGGACATAACGGCAGCCATCAGAACTGCAGCACCTTCTCCGGGAACACCAAAGAGAGCCATAACAGGACCGAATACGGTGGACAGGATGCCCAGGAAGCCGGTCATGCTCAGGACTTTGATGATGATGAAGGCCATCATGATGTTGGGAATGATACTGCCGATGCCGATGTTCCAGCCTTTGCGGGCGCCTTCAACAAAGACGTCAGTGATCATCTTTTTACTTTCAGGAGCAGCACTCATGATCAGTTAGCCTCCGCAGTCTTGGTAGTCATTTCTTTGTTGGTCGCTTTTTTGTCGATCGTCTTGAGATAAAAACGCATGATATTGGCGCCCACAATTTTGAAGACGAACATGACGGAAAGAGCCAGGCCAATGGAGCCAGGAACCGCTGCGCCAGTACTGTCAGTCAAGGTGAACAGAATGGCTCCGGAGCCAAAAAAGTTAACGATCAGGGCGCCACCGGAGAACTGGAAAGCCGTAAAGATATTTTTCTCGGTTTCATTCAGTTCGCCTTCGTCAACCAGGGATTTGGTCAGACCCGCACCGACGTCAGTAGACTGGAGGCTGCCAATGATGGCAAGACCGGTAGTGCCGGGAATGCCCATGATTGGACGCAGAATAGGCGTCAATAGTTTGCGGGCAGCTTTCAGGGCACCAAAGTGCTCCAATACGGCAATCATGCCCAGGGCAAACATACAGGTAGGAACCAGGCTCAAGGCAAACATGAAGCCGTCACGAGCACCGTTACCGCCCGCACCACGAAAATAGGTAGTGCCGCCAGCAGTATCTTTCAGCAGGTTACCGAAGCTGCCGTTAAGTGTGGTGAAGTCAAAAATGCCATACCACTCGTTGGACTTCAGGAGTCCGGAAAAAAACACTACGGCAAATGCCAGTGCAATATAGGCTCCTATGGATACCTTTTCCTGATCATCAGTTTTCATTGTTCCCCCCTGGGATATTTTTCAAGTCGTAGATAAGCGATTTATATGTCCACACTGACTGTGAGCTTATAAGGGAGTTGGACAAGTTAGAATCAGGGTTGGACGCAGTTTTTCGTCTATTGGTTTCGGTTCATACAGTAGTGCTATTTGTTTTCGATTCTCTTTCATCATTGTCTTGTTTGGGAGATGTTTGGTTTTGGTGAATATTGAAGGAGTTAACCGTTAGATTGGTTTTTTTATGTGAAGGTATGGAGCCTTTCGTGGGTAGGTGATTTCCCTTTTTTATTACGGTTTTCTGGTATAGGCTGCGTCACATCGAACTCACTCATACAAGCAGTAAATTGTCATGAACAACCACCTGTTTTTATTCAGATGGACTGCTTATGACAGCTTGTGGAGGCAAAGTAGGCCGGAAAAACATCGAAAGGCAAATAGCTATGTCAGAAAAGCCATCAGAGAACCCGTCGTCGCTGCGTCGAAATGTCAATATGCTGGGTACCTTGTTGGGCGACGTAATCAGAGACCACAAGGGAGAGGCCTTTTTCAACAAAATTGAAGCTATTCGTCAATTGTCTAAAGCTGCCCGCAGCGATGAGACTGATGACGACGGCGTTAATAAAAAGGCTGAACAGCAGGCGTTACTGGATCTGTTGCACAGTCTGCCCGATGATGAGCTGGTACCCGTAGTACGATCTTTCAGCCACTTCCTGAACCTCACCAATATTGCCGAGCAGTTTCACCTGGTTTCCAGAGACTGTGAAACCAGTTACTGTGTTCCCGACCACTTTCGCGAGTTGCTCAAAGCCCTGAAGAAAAAAGGCTTTACTGATCAGCAAATTGCAGAGAAAGCCTCTGAGCTGGATGTTGAGGTAGTGCTCACTGCCCACCCAACCGAAGTAACCCGTCGTACATTAATTCAGAAATATGAACAAGTATTCCAGTGCCTTAGCGAACTGGAAAATCAGTCTCTGAGCGATAATGAAAAACAACAGTTTGAAGAGCGTATTCGCCAGCTGATTACTCAGGCATGGCATACCTATGAATTTCGCAGTAAGCGACCAACGCCGGTTGATGAAGCGAAAGGTGGCTTTGCTACCATCGAAAACTCACTGTGGAATGCGGTTCCACAGTTCGTTCGTCAGGTGGATGAGCGGTTACACGAGATCACCGGGCAGCACCTGGCCATTGATGCAGTGCCTGTTCACTTCTCATCCTGGATGGGTGGCGACCGGGATGGCAACCCCTTTGTTACCTCAGAAGTTACTCGTGAAGTGCTATTGCTGAGTCGCTGGATGGCGGCCGATTTATTCCTGAGAGACCTCAAGCCGCTGATCAGTGAACTCTCCATGAATGACTGCAATGATGAACTGCGGTCATTAGTGGGGGATTCCCGTGAGCCTTACTGGACAGTACTGAAAGATCTGCGGGAAAAACTGAAGTATACACGACAGTGGTGTGAGCGTGGTCTGGCCAGACAGAGTGATGCTTACTTAGTAACTCACTCAGTACCCACGGCCGGTGTGCTTCTGGATAATGAACAACTGATTAAACCATTAAAACTCTGTTATGAATCACTTCATGCCTGTGGTCTGGGTGTTATTGCTGACGGTCCGCTGCTGGACATACTTCGAAGAGCGTACAGTTTTGGCCTGACCCTGGTTAAGCTGGATATCCGTCAGGAGTCTGGTCGTCATACCCAGGTACTCAGTGAACTGACCAAAGCCCTTGGTCTGGGGGATTATGAGCACTGGGAAGAGTTGGAAAAGCAGAGTTTTCTGCTGAAAGAACTGCAGAATTCAAGACCCCTCCTGCCCCACAAATGGACGCCTTCTCCGGAAGTTCAGGAAGTTATTGATACCTGTCGTGTAGTTGCCGCTGAAGGTTCAAGAGCCTTGAACTGTTATGTGATCTCCATGGCAAAGCAGCCATCGGATGTGCTGGCAGTAGCTCTGTTGCTGAAAGAGTGTGGCGTTGACTTTGATATGCCCATCGCCCCGCTGTTTGAAACACTGGACGATCTGGATAACGCTGCTGAGTGTACTCGACACCTGTTGTCTTTGCCCTGGTATCGAGGCTACTGCCATGGTGGGCAGATGGTGATGATTGGCTACTCTGACTCTGCCAAAGATGCGGGCTGGATGGCAGCAGCCTGGGCACAGTACCGTGCGATGGAAGCGGTCACTGCGGTCTGTGCTGGGGCCGATGTCAGACTGACTCTGTTCCATGGCCGTGGGGGTACCATCGGTCGTGGGGGAGGCCCTGCTCATGCGGCGATTCTTTCCCAGCCTCCTGGCTCGGTAAACAATCGTCTGCGGGTGACTGAACAGGGTGAAATGATCCGCTTCAAGTTTGGTTTCCCGCAGGTCGCTGTGCAGAGCCTGATGCTTTACGCCAGTGCAACTCTGGAAGCGACCCTGTTACCGCCACCCGTGCCGAAACAGGCATGGCGTGATGTGATGGATCAGCTATCCGCTGATTCGGTCAGGGTATACCGTGGTGTTGTCCGGGATGAACCTGACTTTGTGCCTTATTTTCGTGCGGTAACGCCGGAGATGGAGCTGGGTAAATTACCCCTCGGTTCCCGTCCTTCAAAGAGAAATCCCAATGGCGGTGTTGAAAGTCTGCGTGCGATTCCCTGGATCTTTGCCTGGACGCAGATTCGCCTGATGTTGCCTACCTGGCTGGGCTGTGGTGAAGCGCTGAAAAATTCGGTCAAGAACGGCAACCGGGATGTGCTCGAAGAGATGATGGCCAACTGGCCGTTCTTCAAAGCTCGCCTGGAAATGCTGGAAATGGTCTTTATGAAGACCGATGCCCAGCTGGCCAAATATTATGAAGAGCAGCTGGTTCCGGAAAACCTGCGCTACCTTGGTGAGCGACTCAGACTTATGTTGTCGTCTGCTATTGAAGTGTTGCTGGGTCTTAAAGAAGGGGATGAGCTGATGTCCGCTCACCCTCAGATCAAGGAAGCCATTTCATTGCGCAACCCTTACACGGATCCACTGAACTTCCTGCAGGCTGAACTTTTGCAGCGGGTTCGCTCTTATGAGCAAGAGAAGGGTGAGGATGCTGAAGTGGGTAAGGAACTGGAGCAGGCGCTGATGGTCACCATTGCGGGTATTGCAGCGGGTATGCGTAATACTGGCTAATGGCTTACCCTGATGGTTTGAACTCGCTCTGAAATAAAAAGCACCCATATATAACAATATGTGGGTGCTTTTTTATTTCTGGTTATTGGTGATTTAGAAAAGTCTGGAACTATACTAAGCAGACGCTGGCTTAACACTGAGTATTTATTTAATCCTTCCAACAGAATTTCGGTCCTTCTTCAAATACCATCTTTTTTATCACACAACTAGCGAAGTGTGCTTCCTGAATCTGATCCGGAACCAGTATGTCGCAGTCGTTTAATATCCTGAAACAACCCAAACCCTTCTATCTGATCTTTTTTATCGAGATGTGGGAGCGCTTTGGTTATTACGGGCTGCAAGCCCTGTTGTCAGTCTATCTTGTGCGTCAGCTGGGGATGGAAGACAGCGATGCGTTTGTCACCTTTGGGGCTTTCAGTGCCCTGGTGTTTGGCCTGGTGGCCGTCGGTGGTTATGTGGGGGACAATATTTTCGGCACCCGGCGAACCATTGTACTGGGGGCCCTGGTGATGATGACCGGTTATCTGCTGATGGCCTTTTCCGGTCATAATGTGACCATCGTCTATCTGGCCCTGGGAACCATTGCGGTGGGTAATGGCCTGTTCAAGGCCAATCCTTCCAGCCTGCTGGCAAAGTGCTATGAGGAGGGGGATGGCCGACTTGACGGGGCTTTTACCCTCTATTACATGGCCATCAATATTGGCTCCTTTTTCTCCATCAGCCTGGTGCCCTATATCGCTGAATACTTTGGCTGGAGCGTTGGCTTTATGGTCAGTGCCATCGGGCTGCTGGTGGCGGTGAGCAACTATTTCTTTATGCGACACTGGGTTGAGGATTATGGTTCTGAGCCGGATTTCCGGCCGGTGCCCTGGAAAACCCGGGGGGTGCTCTACCTTTGTGTGATCGCAGCCTGTGGTGGCAGCGCCTGGCTTCTGGAGCATGTGCAGCTGGCCAATATTCTGCTGGCCCTGATCAGCACCGGTGCGCTGGTGATGTTTTTCCGGGAGATTATGATGGCCAGCGGCGGGGAACGGCGAAAAATGATAGTAGTGTTGATTCTGATGCTGCAAGCCGTTGTCTTCTTCGTCATGTATATGCAGATGCCCACTTCGCTGAATTTTTTTGCCATTAATAATGTTGAGACTCATATTCTGGGTTTTACCATCAATCCGGTGACTTATCAGTCCCTGAACCCATTCTGGATTATGGTGGCCAGCCCGGTACTGGCCTGGTTCTACAATCGTAATGAGTCCGGTGGCGGAGGCCTCAGTATGCCCACCAAGTTTGCCCTGGGCATGTTGTTTACTGCGGTCAGCTTTCTGGTCTTGCCCCTTGGGGCGCTCTGGGCCAGTGAGATGGGGGTGGTTGCTCCCGGGTGGCTGGTGCTCAGCTATTTTTTCCAGGCCATCGGTGAGTTACTGATCAGTGGGCTGGGGCTGGCCATGGTAGCCCAGCTGGTACCGGAACGGTTGCACGGGTTTATTATGGGGGTCTGGTTCCTGACCAGTTCTACGGCGTCGGTGATTGCCGGTCATGTGGCGGGTTTTACCGCCGTTGGCACCGGAGAAGCTGCCACTCCGCTGGCCACGTTACCGGTGTACAGCCAGTTCTTTACCAATATGGGGCTGATCTCGCTGGCGGTAGGACTCATTATGTTGTTTTCTGCCCACAGGCTGGACCGGATGATCTCTGACTAGTGACAAGGTTGGGTCGAGCGAATGCGAGCCCCAACATAAACCCACAGCAGCAAAAAACAATCCGCAAAAAAAACGGCACCGGCAGTTCAGACTGTAAATATTTAACGGCTGTTTATGGGGGGCGTCGAGATTTGTTGGGGCTCGCGCCGCTCGACCCAACTGGTTTCATTGAAACCATGTACCAGGTGGAAGCCTGAATTGTTCCAGACTGGCATTTTGTCGGTTTTACTGTGGTGAAAATGGACTACTCTGCAAGGGAGAAAATAAATTGAGAGGTTAGTGCTTATGCCGTTTGTTTCTGTGAAGACGGTCAAGGGGCTGTTTAATGAAATCCAGAAGCAGGAAGTTATGGATGGCATTTCTGATCTGTTAGTGAACGTTGCTGCAGGTGGTGAAGATCGTTTTCAGCGGGCGGTCTGGGTGGTTATAGAAGAACAGGAACCCGGAAACTGGAGTCTGGGGGATAATAGCCCAGAGTTAGAGGTATCAAGACAAAAACGTGGCTCTGGAAAGTCCTGACGCCGGTGATGCTGCTGTCGGTTACAGGGTGTAGTCGGCAGTAAAAATCAGGATGGTTATTCATCTTGCTGGTGTCTCGCTATGGTAGCACTGTTGTTTCTACTTTATCTGGCGGCAGCCATTGCTCTGTTAAGAAATGCCTTAAAGTCAGGGTTGGGTGTTTATTTTATCGCTTTTTGCTTATCTATTTACTGGTTTCACTTTCACGCCTCATCGACATTACGAATTCTTTTATAACGGCTCTGGAAGATTCGATCACCATGAATCTGCAAACCCATGACCTGTCCCTCTTTTTGCGTTATCTGAATGCACTGGGGCTGTTGGCGCTGGACGCTGTGCTGATATATGCACTCTATGACCAGTTTTTTAAACAGGATTTACCCTGTCCACTTTGTTTATTGCAACGGGTTGGGTTTGTTGCCTGCATGGTCGCCTTGTTGCTGAATATCACCTACGGATCCAGACCATGGCATTATGGCTTACTACTGCTATCCGCTGTTTTTGGTGCGACGGTTGCCTTGCGGCAGGTTAGCCTCCATGTGATTCCCGGAACACTGTCTTACGGTGAAGACTTTTTTGGTATGCACTTCTACACATGGGCTTTTGTCTCTTTTGTCAGCATTATTCTGTTAACAAGTCTGTTACTGCTTGTCCCGAATCAATATCCAGAGCACGAATCGTTTATTGCATTTATACGTCAGCCTTTGTGGGTCCGGTTAATCGTTGCGGCTGGTCTTCTGGTTATTATGGTTAATATGGGGGCTGCGCTTATAGAGTGTGGGTTTTGGGTTTGTGATGATAACCCTGAGAGTTACAAGCTCCTTTTACCAGCCTGGTGAGCTAGTGCAGCTAAGTCCTGATACCCATACTGCCGTCATTCCCGCGAAGGAGGGTGTCGCAAAAGGGCAAAACACCCTCCGACCGTCATCCTCGCGAAGGCGGTTGTCGCAAAACCCTCCTCGCTCCCACGCTTTTAGGCCCTGTGGGTCCTGCGTGGTAGCGCCAGGACCCAACCACAGACACGATTCCTGTGGTTGGCTATGCATTCCCACGCAGAGCGTGGGAA
>NZ_JAVRMB020000135.1:0-5948 GCF_031844845.1 Endozoicomonas sp. | reverse complement strand
TGGGCGACAGCGCCAAAGCACTGTTTGACCAGTTGCTGAGCAACGAACCAACTCCGTTGCCAGAAGGGCTGAATGCCGAACTGCGCCCTTATCAACAACGTGGCTTTGAATGGCTGGCGCAGAATGCCCGTATCGGTTTTGGCTCTTTGCTCGCTGACGATATGGGCCTGGGTAAAACCCTGCAGGTGATTGCCTTTCTACTGCATCAGCAGGCAACCGGACAGCTGGAAAAACAGAAAGCGCTGGTGGTTGTTCCCACGTCGCTTCTGACCAACTGGCGGAAGGAAATTGAACGGTTTGCCCCTTCTCTGAAAGCGCAGATTTACCACGGCAGTCAGCGGGAACTGAGCGACAAAGAACACGATATTATTCTCACCAGTTATGGGTTGGCCCGTTCCGACAGTGCCCGGCTGGGTAAGGTGCAATGGCGAACGCTGGTGATTGATGAAGCCCAGAATATCAAGAACCCCACAAGCCAGCAGAGCAAGGCCATCAAAAAACTGAAGGCGGATATCCGTATTGGCATGAGTGGTACACCGGTGGAAAACCGGCTGCGGGAATATTGGAGCCTGTTCGACTTTACCAATAAAGGCTATCTGGGAACTCAGAAGAAATTCACCGAGGAGTTTGCGTCGCCTATCGAAAAGGATCGGGATCAGTCTGCGTTGGATAAATTCCGCAAGCTCACCGGACCATTCATCCTCCGTCGTCTGAAAACCGATAAAAGCATTATCAGTGATCTGCCAGAGAAGGTGGAGAGCAACCGTTACAGTTCTCTGAGTAAGGAGCAGGCTTCCCTCTATCAGAGTACTGTGGATAACATTATGGATGAGCTGAATTCTGCAGATGAAGGGATTGAACGCAAGGGCATTATTTTCAAGCTGCTCAATGCCCTGAAGCAGATCTGTAATTCGCCGGCACAGTTCCTGAAGCATAAACAGGCGATGATCAGCGAGTCCGGCAAGCTGGCCACCTTTATGGACATTATGCGCGAAGCCATGGAGGCTGAAGAGAAAGTACTGATTTTTACCCAGTATACGACCATGGGTAATTTATTGATGGACAGTGTGCAGCGGGAACTGGGTTTGAGTATGCCTTTTCTCCATGGCGGTCTGTCCCGCAAAAAGCGGGATGAGCTGGTGGATAATTTCCAGAACGATTTCCGTACCCGTGGCATGTTTCTATCGTTAAAGGCAGGAGGAACCGGCCTTAACCTGACCGCAGCCAGCCAGGTGATTCATTATGATCTCTGGTGGAATCCGGCGGTAGAAGCCCAGGCCACCGACCGGGCATACCGGATTGGCCAGAAGCGGAATGTTCAGGTACACCGGTTGATTACCGAAAACACCTTCGAGGAGAAGATCGACGCAATGATTCAGGGCAAGAAAGAGCTGGCAGATTTGACCGTAGCCAGCGGTGAGCAGTGGCTGACTGAGCTGTCGGATTCTGAGCTGAAGGCGCTGGTGTCTCTGTGATTTACTGGTGCAGGAAAGCGTTAGAACCCATACCGATACATTGTCGTCATCCCCGCGAAGGAGAGTGTCGCAAAAGGCCTTAAAAGAAGGAACCACAAAGGCACAAAGACACAAAGGAAGACTTTTTCGTTTGTTTGCAGCGCGTAGCGCTGGCAACTCCAAAAAACCTTTGTGCCTTTGTGTCTTTGTGGTTCAAGGCTTAATCTACCTTTTGTAACAGCCTCCTTCGCGGGAAAGACGGAGGAGATGACCTCCTTTCAGGATCTGCTGCCCCGGAGTCATTTATTCGAAAAAGCTACATTGAGTTTCGTGCTATGGCATTCAGCAGGTTGATCTCCTGCGCTGGCATATCGGAGTGTCCGAGCAGCCAACTGACCACAGCGTAATCCCGGCTCTGCTTCTGCCGGTTTTTATTGGTGCTGTAGTGAGCCCACAGTGCCATGCGACCAATACGCTCACCCCATTTTCCCCGGGTGGGTTCAATCACGTCTTTGAAGAAACTGTCGGATTTGTTGAGGTTCAGGATTTTGAACGGGCCAGACATTTCTGGTTCTTCAAACCAGGATTTACCCACCGTAGTTTGTGTCCATTTTGCTGAGCGTTTTTGAATGGACGCAATTTCTTCAGGGGAAGGCATCTCAGGCAATAATGGGCTAAAAAGACTGCTTAACTCCATACTTTCCGGGTTCCAGTTTTCCATACCCAGAAGTTCCATCACCTGAATCACTTCATGGTCAATGACGATGCCGCTTTTCAGATTAAGCGCCAGGAAAAACGGCAGTTGTCTGTGGATAAGTTCGAGAGACACTTTTTCCACAGACGTCTGCTGTTGTTTCATCATCGAGACATACTGCTGTACCTGTTTTTTAGGAGCGGGTGGGGTCACCAGCACATCCACAATGCCTACCGACTCTTTCAGGACAAAAGAGATCAGCCGGTATAACGAGCCCTCACGAGTGGTCAGCATGACACCCTGGGTACCGACCCCGTCAACCGCTGTCATGTAGGTTTCAATGATGTCGTTTTCTGACAGGGGTTTCGGTGGTTTTGGCACCACACCCTTTTTCCGTGCAGCCTGAATCAGTTTGTCAATTTTGCCCTGAACCGGTTTAGCCAGCCAGTTGCGGATTCGGATCAGGCGGGCAAGCGTGACGGGGGTAATGGCCGCAGGGTTATGACTTAAAACGCTGACTATGCTCTTTGCCCGTTCCTGATTATCATCGAGAATCATCAGGGCCGTGCCATTCAACCCTTTTTCAGAGGATATAAGTGCACCGGTAATCATCTCCAGCCCTTCCGGTGGCAGAAAAGCCAGCTGTTCATGCAGGACAGAGACCAGGGAAAATTCATCCGGTATATCTTTGAGCATATTCTGCAGTGATTGCTCTACGGCTTCTGGCGTCAGTTCATCAGGCGCCATCTCGTCGACATTATCCATATGCCACTGATGAATAAAGTCCAGAAATTCCTGAGACAGGAACTGCTTTCGGGTAGAGAGCACGGCAAAAAGTACATTCATGCCATCCGGGTCTAAGGCATTTTTCTGAGCACCGGCGATGATCTGTTGCTCAGTATAATGCCAGAACTCCTGCGCTTCCTTATTGCCCTGTCGAATTTGCATAAAGACTTCCTGACAGCCACAGTTCAGTAGTTCAAAGACGGCGTCCGGGGCATTGGGTAAGGTGTGGTCAAAGCCAAGGTGACAGATATGCTCAAGCAATTCAGAAACATTGGGAAGCTGGCGAAGTGGCAGCCAGTGATCCGGTGGTGAAGGCTGTTGTTTGTAGTCCGGCAAATTGTGAGCGGCATCGGCAATCAGATCACTAACCCAGTCATCGTCATCATGTTCTGCTGCCGGGTTAAGGGCTGTCTCCATTAAGGTATTGAAATCCATTCCTGCAAACGGATGGTTCTCATTACCACCTTTATAAATGCTCAGGTAGTCTTTTCGAATGCTCTCCAGGAAAGTGATGATACGCTCTGCGTGTTTCAGCTGGCGTCGCTGCCCGCCGTTTAACTCACGATGTAAGAGCTGCCAGTAGGCGATCAGTTCGGGAACGATGGTTTTTGCCTGACTGTCAGGGCAGATCATCTTGCGGGGGTAGAGACTCAGCATAATCTCCTCGGCCGCTGCCACATCCAGATCTTTCAGATCCTGGCCAATGTAGTTCAGGTAGAGATTCATGAACATGTGGAACCAGTCACCACCGTTCTTTTTATTGGTTTTGGAAAGCTTCGCGTATTCCGGCGAATTCAGGTAAAAGGGACGGGTTTCATCCAGCCATTGATCCAGCTTCTCATTGGCGGCATCAGGATCTTCGTGTTGATCAATATTGCCTAAACGGAACGGTTTAATAGACATGGAAGAGTGCTCTGGCATCGTTTAAATGAGGCATCATAGAGGCTGGTGGTTGTTTTGCAATTCTGTCGGGTTTAATTTTGTTAACCAGATCGCTGCAAAAGCTTTTTGACAGGTTGAAGGGGTGAGATATGACGACAGGGTTATTGGGTAAGCGTAGTGCCAATACAGTGGTTGTGCTGGATTTTGAAACCACGGGTCTTTCTCCCGATATGGGCGACCGGGCTATCGAAATTGGTGCGGTACTGGTTGAGGATGGTCGTATAACCGATGAGTTTCAGCAGTTGATAAATCCAGGTTTCCGCATTAGTTCGTTTATTGAAAACTACACCGGCATCACCAATGCCATGGTTAAAAGAGCTGACTCCTGCTCTCGGGTGATGAAGGAGTTTGCCAGTTTTATCAGTGGACATAACCTGGTGGCGCATAACGCGTCATTCGACAAAAAGTTCCTGGATGCAGAGATGTCGGTAGCAAGAGCGAGGTATGACGGAACCTTTGCCTGCTCGATGTTAATCGCCAGGCGGCTCTATCAAAATGCGCCCAATCACCAGCTCGGAACTTTGGTGAAATACAACAAGCTGCCGACCAATGGCGTCTTTCACCGGGCGCTGGCCGATGCGGAAATGACAGCCCATCTCTGGCTCAGGATGCTGGAGGATCTTGAAGACCAGCATCGGGTATCGAATGCTTCTTTTGCACTGATGAAAACAGTAGCCCGGACATCAAAAACGGGTGTCGGCGCTTTGTTGGAAAAGCAGGGATCCAGGGTTGCCGTTTAAGTTTGTACGATCAAAATAATATTGGGGAAGTGGTTTACAGCCAATGAAAAAGTTAGCCGCCATCATTATTTTTGCTGTCATGGGCTGGTATGGATTTCAGTATTACCAACAGAATGGTTTTCCTTTTCTGGACGGTTCAACAGCCAGCAGATCAGACAATAGTTCCTCTGCCGGGATGACCAAATGTATCACCAAAGAGGGGGAGGTGATCTATGGCATTGTGCCCAGCGGCACGGTTTGTGAAAAGATTGAGCTTGTGAAAGGCGCTCTGACCATTGTTTCCAGTGACTACTCTGGCTCTACTTCTGATGCTGCTACAGGTCAGGATAATCAACATGAAAGCCGGGTCGCATTGGCCAGAAGCCAGCTCAGGTCTTTATCCACCGGTTATAGCTGCAGTGGCAAACAATACTGCTCACAGATGCGATCTTGTGAAGAAGCTGTCTTCTATCTGAACAACTGCCCAAATACCAAAATGGACAGTGACGGTGATGGCTCTCCCTGCGAACGGCAGTTTTGTGGTGGGTGATACGGCTTAAAACTGGAAAGAAAACTTATGAGGGAATGTTTGCCGCACAGGTGAGTGCGCGGCATGAGGAGATATTTTAAAGAAGGTCAGTGTTGTTACTACTGCGCTACTAACTGATGAATCAACCGCGCGGCCAGTCGTGCGGTATGTGCATCAATATCAAAATCCGGACAGGTTTCGGCAATATCGAAAAGTTTGAGCTTGCTGCTGTGTTTGATGCTTTCCAGTAAGGGTTCGACTACCTCCAGGGCAATTCCCCTTGCCGCTGGAGCACTGACTCCGGGAGCCTGTGCGGCCGGAAAGGCATCAATGTCGATGGTCAGATAAACGTGATCCACTTTATTCATAAACTGCTGAAGTTCTTTTTGCAGCGTTGGTAGATTGAGCAATGTCATCTCTTTGTCGGTACGGTAGGTTACACCCAGTTCGTCCGCCCGATTAAATAAGGCCCGGGTATTGCTGCTTTCACTGACGCCCAGGCATAGATAATTAAACGGAATATGCTGTTTGCGGGCATACTCTGCCGCTTGCCAGAACGGCGTTCCGGAGCTGGCACCCACTTCCGGCAGTCGAAGGTCAAAGTGGGCATCAAAGTTGATAATACCCACGCTGAGCGGTGACCCTTTTTTATTTGCAGGTTCTTTTTTAAGGTGTTTCATCAGCCCCTGATAAGATGCCCAGCCAATCTCATGACCACCACCCAGTCCAACCACTAATTGACCATTGTCTAATAGCTCGCGCATCCGTTCGGCGTAATCCAGCTGGGCCTGCTCAAGGTTGTTTCCGGAACAGGTGATATTGCC
>NZ_JAVRMB020000134.1:0-13182 GCF_031844845.1 Endozoicomonas sp. | reverse complement strand
CAGAGTCAGGCCATGATGCAGGGTAAAACACTGGAAGAAGTCCGGGATGAGCTTTCTGCTTCAGGCATGAGCCAGGAAGAAGTAGAGCGACTGGCGCCACACAAGGTAACCCCTGGTAATCGCCCAAACAGTATGATTGTTCCAGAGAAGATCACACCGGAAACCACCGGTGCCCTGATTGCCATGTATGAGCATAAGGTCTTTGTTCAGGGCACCATCTGGCAGGTTAACTCTTTCGATCAGTGGGGTGTTGAGCTGGGTAAAGTGCTGGGTGACCGTCTGATTGAGAAAATCCGATCTGTGGAAGAGACCACTGATCAGGACAGCTCTACCAATGGGTTGATTAAGCGGTTCAAGCAGTTTAATCACTGATTCATCATTACATCCAGTGTCTCTCATGGGGACGCTGGACTGCCTGTAATATCAACCCTTAAACTTATCCATCCTTCGAGCCATACACAGATAAGAGCAAACATGAACGACCGGTATTCAACCCATTAAAATCCTGTACCATTGCTGCTACTAACAGCAACAGCCAGGCATTAGTCAATGATCACCACCTCCCTTCCCCTTACCGATATCCACCGCCACCTTGATGGCAATATTCGCCCGGCCACCATTCTGGAGCTGGGTCAAAAGTACAACCTGAAGTTACCAGCCAATAACCTGGAAGATTTGATTCCTCATGTACGCGTCATCAATCAGGAACCTGATCTGGTCAGTTTTCTCAGCAAGCTGGACTGGGGGGTTAACGTTCTGGCCAATTATGATGCCTGCCGCCAGGTCGCCTACGAAAACGTAGAAGACGCGCTGAATGCCCGGATTGATTATACCGAACTTCGTTTCAGCCCATGGTATATGGCAATGACTCATGGCCTGGATCCGGAAGGGGTCGTTGAAGCCGTGATTGATGGTGTTGCTGCCGGTAGTCGTGACTTTGGTGTCAAGACCAACCTTATCGGTATTCTGAGCCGTACTTTTGGACAGGAAGCCTGCCAGAAAGAACTGGATGCCTGCCTCGCGTTCAAAGATAAACTGGTGGCTATTGATCTGGCCGGCGATGAACTGGGTAAGCCCGGTGAACTGTTTGTGGATCACTTCCGTCAGGTTCGTGATGCAGGTCTTCAGATCACCATTCATGCCGGTGAAGCTGCGGGACCCCAAAGCATGTGGCAAGCCATCAAAGAGCTGGGAGCTACCCGAATCGGTCATGGGGTTAAAGCCATTTATGATCCGAAACTGATGGATTACCTGGCAGAACATAAGATCGGGATTGAGTCGTGCCTGACGTCCAACATTCAAACCAACACGTTCCCCAATATCGAAAGCCATCCCCTCAAGCAGTTTCTGGATCACGGTGTACTGGCCACCATTAATACCGATGACCCCGCCGTTGAAGGTATTGAACTGCCTTATGAATATGAGATTGCGGCGCCCGCCGCCGGACTGTCCGCGGACGATATTCGCCAGGCACAGGAAAACGGCCTGACCCTTGCTTTTTTGTCTGATGAGGAAAGGGCTGCTCTGAAGTCAATAGCAAGCAGCCGAACATAACTCTTACAGGGGGGGCGAATGGTTAGAAAAATAACTGTACGCCAATGGTAAACAGATGTTCATTAACGGCGAATTCAGAGCCACCATCAAACCCGGCGTCACGGTACTGAATGTACCGATAATCCAACCGTAGCCGGGTTCTATCGCTGAGCAGAAACCGGGAACCAAGCCCAATCATATACCCGGTTTCTCTGGTGTCACCATTGTCTGTAGAGGAACCATCGGTTTCTTCGGCTTCAAAATGGCCATTTAGCAGGCCAAAACGGCCAAACACATCCGCCTTGCGTCCTACGGGCATACCCACTAAAGCGGACACACCATAACTGTTACCCCGTGTCGCTTCCAGCCTTACAGCGCCTGATGATTGTGTTGCTTTAGAGTTACCAGCACTGAATTCTGCCTCCAGAGCGACAAATGCGTGACCACCGTATTCAACTTCATAGCCCAGATAGCCGCCGTAACGCATACCCTGCGCTCCCATATCCACATCCACACCGTTTATATTTGAGTCAACCGTCACACTGGACATACCAACATGGGCGCCGGTATAGAAACCATCAGAAAACGCGGGTGCGGACAGTGTTAGCGCAGCGAAAAAAATCCATTTTTTCATTGTTATATCCTTGTTATTTGGTTCTGGCCGTTTTCAGACCAGAAATCATTACAACATATTCCCGGAAGATTCTGAACCACCCCCCCCCCCTGACTTTCATTCATCTTTGCAGTCCTTTCCGACGAGCCGTTATCCAGCAATCAGCCATTCTGCCGAGTAATTATCAGTAAATACGGGGGTTTAACGCCTGAATTAAAGCAAAGGATACTGGTCATGGATTCAGAGCAAATTAAAAAAAACCTAATCAATGAGCCACTTTTCAATATAAGTGGCCCGATCCATCAGGAAAACGAGTGTTCTCCTGAGCCAGCTCCTGATCATCGAAAGCTGAAAGGACAAGTGATTGCCCAGCCTTCGGATAATGGCATTTTACAACCCACTGATTGTCACATTGACCCATGGGATAATGAGTCGGCATCCATTGAACAACAACTTCTCTCTGATATTTCTGAATTGGTGACAGCGTCCATCAGTGACAAAATGGATCTGAAAAAATACCTGTCAGATCTTTATAAACAGACTCATGAATTAATGACTCGATATAACCAGAGAATCCAGAATCTTCTGATCGAAGAGCGTTTTCTTTACCGCCACTCCTCAGAAACATCAGCTCTGATGATTCGCGGATTGATGCCACCACTGGAAGAAATTAAAGCACTGGAAAAGTCATTAACCTCAACCAGAAAAAAAACAGTAGAAGAGTCGATCGAGCAGTTACAGAAATCCGCAGGTAAAGAGCTGGCAAACGTTGAGCAAGTATTGAAGGATGCAAAAAGCCGGATAACCAAATACACCCAACCTCTGAAACCAGCACAGATAATACAGAGACAACTGGATCAACGCCTGGCACAAGAGGCTGCAGAACTACAACATCAGATTCAGAATTCTGCACCTGAAGAGCTATTAAACAGCAGCATAACAGCCTCAAATGCAATACTGGCTACACCACCTGTAAAGAAAATATCTCCACAAATCAGTACCACGAGTGCAGAAAAAGAACTGTCTACAGAAGACCTGACATCAAAACAATTAAAAATGCTCGTACAGGAACTGGAGAATAGCAGCCCGGAAGCCAGGAAACGGACCAGTCAGGCTATCTTGCGTTATGTGGAATCTGAGTATCAGCACTATGCCCCTCTTCGACCATTCCTGTCAGTAGCAGGCGAAAAGAGTGATTTACTGTCAATGAATCCTGATAAAGCCTGTAAAGCCTGTCAGGATGCCATCAGCTTGCTTGAGAATACGCCCACATCGATAAATGAGGCGTTGAACAATAATCTGCCACTGGGCGAACTCATCCAGATTGATAAGGCGATCAATAAACTGGCTGCATTTGATAAAAAAATACCCGGCGAAGTATGGCAGCTACTGACAGAGCTTACTCCCCTCGGTGCGGATGGCAGGTATCATCTGTTAAACCTCTTATGCCGTAAACTCCTGCTGGATGGGCCGACGCCACTGACTCAAAAAGCCGTCATCAATAAGTTCAAAGACGTTGGAAATTATATATCCCTCTTTAAAGAGGCCACCGAAGACGCAATCTTTGATCAGCAGTTTCTGGCGGTCTATGGCCATGTATTTACTTCCCCCACCCACCTGAAGAAAGCACTCAATACGGTGAATAAGCCCCATGAGCTCAATGCACTGCTGAAAATATTCCAACGAGTAAATAGTCATGGGGAAGTGCTGCTATCAGAAGCCACTGAAAAACTGAAGGCTATGGGTGATGAACAACAATCAGGATGTCTTCGCTCTGGTGTCAGAGCTTATGAATTTCTTTTCAGTGAGCTGCCAGGTCGAATCTCCGCTGAAATCAGTCGTTTTAGACTTTCAGAACCTGGCTCAACCCACAAACAGTTAACACAATCACTGCTTGCAAAGTTTTCTGACTATTACAAAGCAATTGATCTGGCAAAGAAGCTGGGTGGAGAAATTGATAAGCCGTTTCACCACAGCATTGACCAAAATATTGACCAAAACATTCACCAAAACATTCACCAAAACATTCACCAAAACATTCACCAAAACATTCACCAAAACATTCACCAAAACATTCACCAAAACATTCACCAAAACATTCACCAAAACATTCACCAAAACATTCACCAAAACAAGGTAGCCACTCAGTTAATAAAAGAACTATCAGAGCTTCTGATGGCTGCTGAGCAGCCTGAAAATGGCCAGCCTGATCTACTGAACAGTATTTTTGAAGACTTACAGGCAGTGATCAATCAATCACTACCAACCAGTCAGATCATGAAATCCATGGCCAACTGCAGGGGAAGTATTATTGAAGCGCTACAAAAGAAACTGCTAACGAATAGTCTGGCAAGCACGTTCATTAAACAATTCCTTCAGATCCAGAGTCTGCTGGAAAATCCAGAAGCAACGCCCACTTCCGAAACCCGGTTCCAGACTCCGGAAGAACTGACTGAAGCCATATCGACACTGGAAAGTAGCGCTGCACCGAAGTGGTATAACCAACTGTTTACAGGCCAGCTTCAGGAACATAGGGAAAACACGCTGGATACGGTCCGAAGCCTTCTTATTGCCTGCCAGCAAATCACTGCGGCACCAAGGCATATAGCCAGTTTCATAGAAGCAATGATTTTGGAGATAAAGAGAGACAATGATGACCCCCTCCTTAAGCAGCTTGTTTCAGCACTGGAAAACTACGCAAACCAACTGAAGCAATAACCAATCGCTGTCCGCTGTCCGCTACCCGAAAAAGCCGGACCCGCTTGCGCTTTTACGGGAAGCGGCTAGCGGGAAGCGGTCTTAACCGCCTGCCCTTTTAGCATCAAAGCCCGCTTTTTTCAGATGATCCACCAGGGTATCAACATGGTCTCCCTGAAGTTCAATATTGCCATCTTTAACAGCACCACCACCGCCACATCGCTTCTTCAGCTGTTTGGCAAACGCTTTTAAATCATTTCCTGCCAATGGCAATCCACTGACAACGGTAACCACCTTTCCTCCCCGTCCTTTTTTTTCCGGGCGAACACGGACCGTACCATCGCCAATTATCTCTTCTTTGGCTTTTTCTTCCTTAATACGTCCAACTTCAGTGGTATAGACTAACCTGCTTTCAGAGTTACCTTGATGGTTGCTCATAAATGGCACCTGGTTCACAAAGCCATCTTTTTAACGTCGGCAGCCGCAATTGTCGAGCAAATACGTCTGTTTTTCCCTATTCCCAGGGAACTTTGCGAAGTTTCTGCACTCAAACCCTTCCTTTAGATTATTTACAATAATCACAGGAAAAACTCATTCGATAATGTTAACTCCAGTATCACCACCAGGTTATCCCCTTGGCTCTCACGATCTCGTTGCACGCCAGGAAATGCAACACGGCAGAGCCAGTCATCAAAGAGAACACTCAACCAATCAGGATAATAATGTCAATGTGCTGAAAAGAAAAATAATAAGTCATGATGTTAATGACAGAAAGATACCAAAAGAAAAACAAATTTCAAAAATACCAACTCAGTATCAAGCTGATTATATAACCTATAAACTGAAACGAGCTGGGCAGATTTATTCAGAAAGTAAGTTTTTTTGTGCCTTATATGAACTTAAAGAGTTTTATGATGTAAACGAAGGTAAATTCACCCCTGCAAATGTCCATACATTCGCAATTTCAACAATTATTCGCCCCATCACACAGATTTTACACAAAGCAAAAAAAGATGATAACAACGGAAAATGTATCTTTGATAACCAAAACAAACAACTCAGTGTAAGTTCCATATATGAATTCGTAAAAAAAATAAAAACCTCCAATCTGCACCTGCTTCATTCCATGGCTACCCTGGCTTTCGCAGTAGGAGAAAAATTACAGGAATCAGATAATAGAACTGATGCCAACCACTATTTGCAACTTGCCCTCAGTTATCTTGAGCCTATAAAGGTTACAGAGCAGTCCATTCGAACCAGGATTATAATCTACCAGAAACTGAAGAACTATAAAGAAATAAGGAAGCTAACTACCCTTTATCTGAAAAACGGCCCTGAGATTAATATTCCAAACAATGTATTTAGAAAATATAAAAAACACATCTCAGAAAATCTGATCCAAGCACTGATCCATTTAAATGAGTATCCACTTTTACGACAGTTGATCATCCCTGTCATTGGTATTAACGAAACCGAAGCACTGATTGGCGCCAGCCAGACACCAGACAACGAAGCCAAAAAAATAGCAGCTGAACAAAAAGCGCATTTGAACTCATTCCACCTGTCTAAAAAAGAAATTCTGGACTGCTTTTTTTATGATACCGAAAATGCTCAACCTCTTCGTAAAATAGTATCAATAATATTGAATAAAAAAAATAAAGTTCCCTACGCTAATCTACGGTGCGCACTTGATAATATTGACCATTCGTGGGGACAGGTTGCTTATAAATTAAGTAGGGCTTGCTCGGAAATCGAAACTACAGACAGGACTGAAATTGGCCTTTGTCTGCTCAGGAGATTGGCCTATCAAGGCTTGTTTGAAAAATTCGCTAGTTTGGTGGATGAGTTGTTAATGCTTCACCCCAGAACAGACAGCGAGACCTCCAAAAGCTTTATCAAACGCTGTGAAGATAATAGGAGGTTAAAAGTGGAGATCAATCAAACACTCTATAGAGAGGGTATATATGTAAAAAATTACTATACAGACTTACGAAACAAATATATTGAATTTGAGTATCAACTAAGACTCACTATTACGAACCAAAGGTTATTCCTATCATCAGGGAAACAAGAGCCTCTCGACAAGAAGCTGAGGCTTCAAGGGTGCTATAATAATCATTCTCGTCTGATGCAAGACGCTCTGAATTCTTTAAAAAAACTCTGGTTACAGAAATTTCCCCACACAGTACGGACTCAAACAGCGTAACCTTACCCATCCTGAAGCCAGCCATTTCTGACAGAAAGATCAATCTGCCCAAGGACATAAGTCCACAGCTTGGGTGCCAGATCCTCCAGATGCCGGTTACGCTTCAATACCTGACTGCGGGCTACCTGATACTTTGCCCAGGTGCCGCCTTCACTTTCCATATTCTGGATAACAGGCAACAGACAATCCATCGCTTTGGCAAAGCGGGCATCGGGCGTTTCCACCTGCTCGAATTCCAGCCACAGTACTTTCAATTCCTGCGCCTGCTCTTCAGGTAAAAGACCAAACAGGCGTTCTGCAGCCAGCATTTCCTTAACTTCCTGCCCGGACAGCTCAGCACTCTCGGCAAAAGCAAAGGTATCCCCTGCATCAATCTCAACAATATCGTGGATAAGCAGCATTTTTATAACACGGCAAATATCAACCGGCTCCTCTGCATACTCCTTGAGAATCATGGCCTGCACAGCAATATGCCAGCTATGCTCCGCACTGTTTTCCTGCCGGTTGTTATCGGGCTTTACCATGGTTCTTCGATAAACAGCCTTGAGCTTATCCAGCTCCCTCAGGAAAGTCAGCTGTTGATCAAGTCTGGAAGTAATTTCAAACATATGTCTTGAACCATATTGCTAATTGAGAGTCAAAGAGAGTGAATCCTAACAGATCACCCTGGGGGCTGCGAACATTCACCCATGCAAATCAAATAGTTAGGGAAGTGGCATTGTAGAAAGTACCAGCCCTCCGTCATTCTCGCGAAGGTGGGAATGACGGTGGTATATTCTTAATTACAGCTTGCCTTATACGAAACAAAACACACAAACCCAAAATCAATCTATAGAACGGACTCTTCAAAAAATTTCAGATATTACTGAATAAACATCCCGGAGTATCTGGATGAGTTGCCCCATTTCCACACCAAATAGCAATTATTATTTCCATGGCCTCTATTCAAAGCCTGCAAATCATAAACAAGACAATGAAATAACTGAAGCTCATGCCAGTGCCGCACCTGGAGAGCAAACTGACCGTGAAGCACTGTCCGGGGAAACAAAGGGAATATCCGCCAGAAAATGTGAGGTCATCGATGAGCCAGAAACTTTTATTGCGCGGGCCAAACGCTTGTTGTCAAAAATCCCTGCCATTCTCTGCGTTCCACTCAGGATAGGCACCACTTTACTGAATGTGGGTATTTTTGCCGGTTACTATGTCACGGTTATGACCATTACCGGAGTTGGAGCTCTGACAGGAGCCCTGACCGGGCTGGCTGCAAACATAAAAGCACGCATTGCTTCAAGCCCGGCGGAAAAATCTCTGAAGGACTACACCATTACCTATGCACATGAGACATTTGAGTGGCTAACCTTTCCATATGAAAAACTGCCAGAGAAATTTAAGGGTTCAATATTTCCAGCTATTTCAGGAGCGGTTCTTTTTCTTTTTGAAACTGCGGCTATCCCCGGCAAGCGGCTACCGATGGAAGCGTATGAAAAAGTTTGTTCTGAAACTTATACAGCGACCAGACCCTATGAGCCTGTCACTGCCATGACTGTTCGCCTGTTTGAAGTAACAAAGAGCTTTATTCAGGGTTGATTCAGTCTATTGCCAGCTACGTCTTAATAATAACGAGCCTTTAAGTTGAAGGCCCGGAATATAAAGAGTAACTACTACATGCTTTCAATGCGTTTGACGTGCTGGTTGGGTCGAACGGAGTGAGCCCAACAATTTTACCAATGATTACAGGATGATTACAGATAGCTTGTTGGGGCTCGCATTCGCTCGACCCAACCTACGTCACCTATCAATCTCATTGCAACCATGTACTACCCTTGTTCCAGCAAACGACGTAAATCAATAATGGCCGCATTCGCCCGGGAAATGTAATTAGCCATTACCAGAGAATGGTTTGCCAGGAGGCCAAAACCAGAACCATTCAGGATCATGGGACTCCAAACGCTATCCTGAGTCGCTTCCAGTTCACGGACAATCTGACGAACACTAACCGTTGCGTTTTTCTTGTCCAGCACATCCGCAAAGTCCACCTCCACAGCCTTCAGAAGATGTATCAGTGCCCATGCACTACCACGGGTTTCATAAAAGACATCATCAATCTGTGACCAGGGTGTTTTCACATCAACCAGGACAACACTATCCGTAGATTGGGTGGCACTGGCATCACCCGCCAGATCGGTGTTCAAACGAGGCTTACCCACACTGGCACTCAGGCGCTGGGAAAGGCTACCCAGGCGAGTCTCTACATCACCCAGCCAACGGGTCAGATTATCAGCCCGGGCATAAAACTGGGCCGAGTCATTGGGGTCTGACAGCCGTTTCATATAGCTTTGCAGCTTATTAATTCCCCGCTGATATTCACGCTCACTGGAAGGCAGGATCCAGCTTTTGGCATCAAAATTAAACTGAGGCTCAGCAACCGCCAGATCCGGGTCTTCCCGAGACTGGGACTGAGAACGGCTGAAATCCTTACGCATCGACCTGGCCATATCCCGCACCTGAACCAGTACGCCAAGTTCCCAGTTAGGCATATTATCCATCAACACACCTGGTGGCATAAGGTCATTACGCAGAAAACCACCGGGCTTATTCAACAACGTATCCGCCAGCGTATAAAGTGTTGCTGCTGTGGTATAGCCGGTGACGACATTCTGTCCTCCGGCGGTTGCCACTTTTTCAGCATTGGCCTGTACCGAAAACAGCGCAGGTTCCTGACTCCAGTACCAACCCACAAGAGAGAGCAGCAGTATCAGGATACCAGCCCCAACCAACAGGGCTTTACCATGAATCAAACCCGAGAGGTTCTGAATCCCCGACTGAACGGTCTGTTTAATCTTTTCCAGCGCCATAATCTCCTCGTTCGTCACCGGTCAGGCTTATTATCCTGAATATGGCGTTCCAAAATGGATGCGCTTACCGGGCAGCCATTATCCGCTAATAATGCGGGTTGTGCGAGTATCTACTTTTAAGGCCGCTGTCCGCCCCCCGCTACCCGCTGCCCGCTGCCCGAAAAGGCGCAAGCGAACCGCTTTTGCGGGTAGCGGACATTCTCCTCGTTCCCATGCTCTGCGTGGGAATGCATACGGTACTGGCAGCACGAGGGACAATCTCTCTTTACCGGGGTTGGCAGGAGTTTCATGCTGGTTGTTTCATTTGTGGCGGATTCGGTATGCATTCCCACGGGGGACCGTGGGAACGAGTTTGAGGCGGGAGGCGGGAAGCGGACATTAGCAATTACAATCGTTCCGGCCGCCCCAGGTAATATCCCTGACCACCAGCAACCCCCAGCTGTTTTAATGCCTCCCACTCATCCTCACTCTCAACTCTCTGAGCCAGAACACTGATATCTCTGGACTCCGCCAACATGGCGAGCGTTCTGATATAAAGCTGGTTTTCATAGCTGGAGGCAATATCTCTGGCAAAGCTGCCATCAACCTTCAGGTAATGGGTGTTGATAATCTGAAGAAAGGTCAGTGCCTGACTGGCAACCCCAAAGTGGTCAATAGAAAACTGACAACCGGTTGCCACCAACTTCTCCACCCGCTCAGCTACCTTCTCACCCACCAGCAACAAAGTCCGCTCCGGTGTTTCCAGGATCAAACGCCTGGCCAGATCCTGTCGAAGCTTGAGAGCATCCAGCAGCCAGTGATAGAAGTCATCATCCATCAGGGAGTAGGGTGAAATATTCAGACAATAAAGCTGATAGTCATCCCGGTCATCAATATAGTCAGCCAGCGCAAAAAAGACGGCTCGGTCAAACTCGGCATAAAGATCATAGCGCTCAACAATGGGTAAGAAAGAGTCAGCAGGTACAAGATCACCCTCCAGGTTCAACCGTGCGAGAACTTCGGTAAACGCAACTTCACCGTTCACATCCAGAACTGGCTGTCCATACAGCTCAATCTTGCCTTCAGACAACACCTCTTTCAGCTTTTCGAGCCACTGGTTATCACTCCACTGCATATATGGATAACCCGTTTCACCACTGACATCCGAGACATCCCGGCAATTCTTCACCCGGACTTCAAGTTCGAGCTGTTGCTTGTCACCCTGTTCCAGAAGGAGCTCTGGCTTACAGCGCCCCTGATGAGTAACCGAAGCAATATGTAAACTATTGCTGCCTTCGGGAGAAGAGAAGAACTCCATAGACGCCAGAACCCGGAACAACAGATCTGTAATCTTCCGATTTTCACTCACGCCACAGGCTGGCACAAAAACCGTAAAGCTCGACCCCGTCATCCGGCCGGAAAAAGCTTCTGGCCAGGACAACAGGGTTTTGCCAACCCAGTGACTGATGCTCACCAATAGCTCATCCACAAACTTCTGACCATGATTACGATTCAGCACTTCCAGCCCTCTTAGCTGAATCATAATAAGGCTACCACCGGCCTCACCCGTTTCTTCGGTTAAAGCGATAGTCATCCGGCTCTTGAATGCCTTGCGATTCAGCATACCGGTCAGAGGGTCTTTAACTGACTTGCGGCGCAGCTCCTCGGTTAACGCGACTTGTTCAGAGAACGCTGTTCCCAGCTTGCCTGCCATCCGGTTCATCGCCTGAACAACCCTGCGCAGATCGCTGGTCTTTGGCAGCTCCGGCTGTATTTCAAAATGTCGTTCACAAATCCGGTTTGCCTGTTGCTCCATCCTTTTTAAAGGCCGCAGTACAACACCCAGAAGAATATTTAAACCAACGATGGCCAATAACAAACCGACGCTGAACAGCAATGCATCACCACGAACCTTGGACCAGAGACTCCGATAGGCATAACCCGGATGACTGGCCACCAGAAGCTGCCCTATTGGCACCCAGCCTCGGTTAATCTCACTGATCACTTCTGGAGCATCAAGATTCACCAGCCTTACAAACCAGTCAGGAACACCCTCCAGAGTGACCGGGTGCTCACTATTCACCAGTACGTTACCGGACATATCCGCCAGACGGATCTGCCGGTAATAGCCCCGATCGAAGACCGCATCAATCATGGAATCAATCACCGCAACATTTCCGGCCTCGGTTGAAGCAATGGCAACGCCCAGAGAGGTCGCTGTATCCTGAGCGTGGGAATTCAGCTGTTCCTGCAGGTTTTGCCGGGTGTCATTAACCGTCCGCATGAAGCTTCCGGCAAACAGCAGGATTAATAGCAGCGTTAGATATAGCGCCAGTTCACGAAGTAGTGTCATGGTGGCATCCCTGTGCACTTATAAACGGTGCATTTATAAGCGGTGCATTTATAAGCGTCGCCAGTACGATCATCAACTGCTCCCATCATTCAATCGTCCCTGACTATTGGATTTCTGCAACCGTTTTCGAAGTTCAGTCCAGGTTTTAAGATTATCAGACTCTCCGACCCGGACCCCTTCACCCCGTTGGCGGGATAACCAGAGCCCGTCCCCGTTAAAATTGTAAACCGGAACCAGATCCTTCCTGGTACTGGCAGGGCGAATCTCACTGATCAGATTATCAAGAATCAGGGGTTCCTCACCGGGGCTGGCAAAATAACTGAGCACCATATGGGCCTGATTAAGCTCCACCGCCTTTACATAAGTAATTCTCAGTTTTTCATCGGGAACACCCAGCTCCCTGAGGGTATAATACTTGGCGATGGAGAAATCCTCACAATCCCCGGCACCACTGGCCAGAAACTCCACCGGCGTCGCCCAGAAATCCTCCTCCCCCCAATGATCCATATCACTCACAAAGCGCAGACGATTAAAAAAATCATTCACCTCAACCAGCTTTTGCGGCTCGGACAGCTTCTGGCTATAAGTCATCAAATTCTGCCAGTGATTAAGCCGCTCAACCGCAGCAACACCATAAAGACGTCTGGCACTTTCTATTAATGCTGTGCCCACCACCAGATCTCCGGCCAACACTGCAGCAAAGAACAAATGTCCCCATTTTGATGGAAAAAAGTGAGATAGCTGAGATAGCATCCAGAATATTACCAGCCGATTCGTGATCCTCTATAGAATCGGCAGCGGTAAGGGTGGACTGTAAGGAAAAACCGAGACAAGACGATAACAGGGTTGGCGGCTGGCTAAATCTGTGCGTATAATTCCACCCGCTTCAGGGCCTATAGCTCAGTTGGTTAGAGCAGTGGACTCATAATCCATTGGTCGGAGGTTC
>NZ_JAVRMB020000133.1:0-3634 GCF_031844845.1 Endozoicomonas sp. | reverse complement strand
GCCGGACAGTCTGATAAGTCTTCGACTGACGCAAATTATAAAGGTGTGAAATAGAAATACCTGCCAGCCGCTCATATCGATGATCGTCACGCATATAAGCCCGTTCGCAGATCTTCTTGATAGCCGGTCCATTGAGCCCGTTATGGAGCCGGTCTGTCTCAGCCAGCAGTCGGATATCGGCTTTGGTATACAGAGGCCTGAATCCATTAGCTGTCCGCTGTTTACGCTTCAGATGGCCGTTGGTGAGGTACTCCTTGATCAAACGGGTAATTTGGGCCCTGGAGTAACCAGTAGCAACTGTTAAATACTGCTTGCACAACCCCCTCTCATGCTTGCTCAGAGTGGCGTATCGGAAATGCCTGAGTGTTATTTCAATCCATTGATAACATTCGTTTTTTGACTCCCAGACTGGTTCTATATTTGGTGCTTGCTGGAGTAGTTCCTCTACTTGATCCAGAGTTTTTATTAGCCGTGTGTTCATGATAATTTTCATCCAGTAATCATGGACGAAAGATCAAAAATCACAGGCTCATTTCATGTTAGAAACAGGGACTCCCTTCAGGCTCATTTCATATTGGAAGAGACTGGAGGTCGCAAAGATCATTGCTACTACCTACAATCGATTGAATTTTATGTTTTACTAACAACATCACTAATACGATAGAAATAACTGATAGAGAAATGCACAATGCACACACAAGCCATTATAAGGCATTTAATTGTCTCGAAAACTGTCAACTCTCTAAGCTGACATGTTTATTTTATGCTGCGGAATGTGGTTTGAAATTCATGCTTATGAAGCAAGAAAGCCATAGGTCAAGCGAAGGTATTAACCGCCACAGTTTCGGACATGATCTCAACAAAATGTTAGATCATCTTCGCTGTGAAAAAAAGCTCCGTTTGCCTCCAAGTATAACGCTTCCGAATTTAAAACAACCAGTCAGGCAACGAAAAGCGAAGCAAAGCGATCTTAATCAGGTCTGGCGTTATGGTATTGAAATTAAAAAAATAAAAGATCATGACGAGATTACTCAAACACTTGAGAATATTTGCTTGTGGATAAAGGAGCAACGCTAATGAATCTTTATAGCTGGTTGGATGTAGAAAGGTTACTTGCAGCAAATTCTCAGAACTTCACCTCCTTCCCCACAGATATCGCAGATATACGCGCTTTCAGTGAGGCTATCGAAATTGATCTTAAAGGTGAAGATGAAACCGTAGCCTTTGATTTTCTCAACAGTATTTTTGCTAACAACTGGCAACGTCAGGAGAAAAGGATACAGCTCGCCTATGGAGCAGAAAGTTACATTGAGGTTGATATAACGACTCGCTGTGAAGAGCAGGCTCAACGTTCTCTGAAGCCATTGTGGAAAGACCTGGGTTACGATGCTGGTCAGTCATCATTATTACCAATAGATCCAACTCCATTTTCAGGAAAATGCAAAATTGCTGCATTTCATTCTTTTAAGGGGGGCGTTGGTCGTACTACTTCGCTCTTGACATGGTTTAAGGCCCTGCAAGCGAATTTCCACAGTTCTGAAAATAAACATAAGAAACTGAAGGTATTGTTAGTTGATGCTGATCTTGAGGCTCCCGGACTGACTTATTTATTTAAGTCAGCAGACAAGCCCGGTGTGTCCTGGATCCAGTTGCTGGAGGCCAGTCATTATCCGCCAGTCGATGAATCTGAAGTGGTCGACTATTTTTCCGAAGAGATCAATCGCTTTACAAAAAATGATGCGGGCTTTGAGTATTGTCTACTCCCTGCATTTTCGGAAAGTGAAAAGTTAGGAATGGGGCAGTTGATGGATATTTCTGTCCGTCCGGAGCATTTAACCCGTGCATTTGAACAGCCATGGCGATGTACTGATATTCTTCAAAAGCTTGGAGAAAAGCTGTCTGCTGACATAATACTCATCGACCTAAGGGCTGGCCTTAGTGAACTCTCCAGCCCCCTTCTCTTTGATCCAAGAGTAGAGCGATTCATTGTAACTACTTTGTCTGAGCAAGCCATCAAAGGCACAGAGTTCATATTGAATCGTCTGGCATCTATGGCAAATAATCAGCGTTGGCGTTCTCTTTTTGGGAGTGACACGCTTGACCCCAGAGTTATCACCACATTCATAACTGAAGAGTTTAAAAAGACTGACCAGTATCAGGAAGGTTTGGAACGCCTAAGTGCCGCCTATATGATCGATAAAAATCCAACCGACAATGTAAATGCAACTGACGGCCTTGAGATTATTGAAGGTGAGTTTAGTTCTCAAATGCTGAATTTAGGCTCCCTGGACCGAGCTTTGCATGTTATAGAATATGCTAACCCCCTGCTTACAGAAGCTTTGAATTGGGCCAAAGACTTCTCCGGTGAGGACAGCATCAGCGCTCAAGAGAACGCAGATGATTCAGCAGGTAACCTATATGATCTTTGCAATAAATTAGTATATGCAGAGAAAGGAGCAACAGAAAAACTGCTGCTGACAGAACCTCTCCGCAACCTGGCGCGTCGTCATACTAAAAGTTTGCCACAAGTTGTCTCTATCGGTGCTAAAGGTGCAGGAAAGACATTTAATTATATTCAGCTTTGCCGAAGGGGAATCTGGTCTAACTTCCTGGATGAGGCACAAGTCACTTTTAGTAAAGAACTGTCTGAACAGCTAGAGAATACTTACATTCTCCCTCATATTAGCTCTATTAATACTGAGGAAGAGGCAGAGACTGTTATTAATGATGCCAGAGCTACTTTTTACGGCAAAATTCAGGCAACAACCGGGCAGGGGTTTTCCCAAACCAGATTCACTCAAGGCTTAAAAACGGCAATGGGTAAACCGGATACTGACTGGATGTCTTTTTGGGAGAAAAGCATTGTTGATTTGCATGGCTTTGATGGTAGCGTTTCAGATTTTGAGAGCTTGAGCAGCTCCCTGGATAGCAAGGGACTTCAGACCATAATTCTCTTTGATGGACTTGAAGACCTGTTCCAAAATGTTGGGGAGAACGCTGTTCAAACTTCAGCAATTCAAAGTTTGCTAAACATCCCGAATCGCCTTAGAGAAGTGAGGAGCTGTCGGGTAGGCATCATAATTTTAATAAGAGAAGACTATGTAGAAGCGGTAACATCGCAAAATCACGGTCAGTTTGTCGCCAGGTATGAGCCATATCAGCTGGCATGGGATGCAGAGGCTTTTTTACGGTTGGTGTACTGGACATGCGAGCAAGCAGGTCTGGCACTCGCAACAGAGACAGTAAGCAATCTAACGGCTAGAGATATATCAGCAAAATTACATAGCTTGTGGGGGGTAAAGCTTGGCAAGCCTTCATCAAGAGAAGCTTACTCTGTACGTTGGGTTTATGCCGCATTATGCGATTTGAAAGGCAGGTTACAGGCACGGGATATTGTCCGGTTTTTAAAATATTCAAGTGAAAGAACACGAGATTCTGGCAATAAAGGCCAATGGCCAGATCGTGTATTGATGCCTCAGTCTATGAGGGATGCTATGGCTGTGTGCAGTGAAGAAAAAGTGAGTGAAGCTAAGAATGAACTTGCGGTATTGAAACATTGGATAGACCAACTTGATAAGGTCGACGCCAGTTTCAAAGTAATACCGTTTTCAGCTAAAGATATTGAGCTGAACCC
>NZ_JAVRMB020000132.1:0-3121 GCF_031844845.1 Endozoicomonas sp. | reverse complement strand
GTGCCAACAGCAATGTTCGGATGGTTCCGAATACCAGGGTTAAGATGGAGCGGTCCAGAAACTCCTGACCGGAAGGGCGGGTGTCTGCAACAATGGCCAGAGTGCCAAGATCTTCTTCAAGATCATAAGGGACAGACAGTTCCTTGTGGTAGGTTCGGGTGGTGCCGAAAAAAAGATCAGTAAATTGACTCTGTTTTTTCGGGTGATCATTGTCACCTGCTTTGGCCATAACCTGTTGGTGAGAATCGGTGATGATTGCGCTGAGAATCAGTGGCGATTCAATCAAGCCATTCACCAGTTCTAAAGCGAGCTCTTCATCCAGGTTATAGGCAATGCGAGAGGCCGGTGCTTTGCTGATGTCCAGGTAGGCCTCAATGGCATTGTCGATGCCTTTGTCCTGGGTTTTATAGTCGTGGGTAACCTGAAAGGCACTGAAAAACAGTCCCAGTATAAAAGCGACGATGACTGTGTATTTGGCCTGCTTGTACGAGAGTCTGTCCCTGAGCCTCATTATTATACTTATCTCGGGCGGTGATCAGTCACCCATCTAATCTGGAATAAGCCTGTTTTTCAAGAAAAACGATCAGATTAAAGAAGGGTTGACTCTGTGGGGATGAGCTATTAGGCTACGCAACCGCTGCAGCAATGCACGAAGGTCTGCGTCCCCTTCGTCTAGTGGCCCAGGACACCGCCCTTTCACGGCGGTAACAGGGGTTCGAGTCCCCTAGGGGACGCCATATTTTTTGTTTTCTCCCCCCCCTCGCTATATTTGATTTGTAATAATTTCTGTTTCTTCCTGATTTTTCTCCAGCCTGTTTCATGCTATGAGTAATAGTCTGGCGGCTCATCCTTATTGCCTGACTCTACCTTATCATCCTGATTTCCTTCCTGATGTTCTTATGAATAACCGCCTTTGAATCAGTACATAATTGATGCATTCCAGACATTCTCACTACTGCAGTGGATGCCAGTGCGATCCATAATGACTTGCTATTATTCTCATGGATTAGAGCCGGTTTTTATATGCGTCGATGATAGTATAATTATCCGGCGGCAGGAGTGAACGGGCTCAGAGTTATGCTGGACATAATCCGGAGTGATGTAGACAGCCTGGCCTTACCATTGTTATAACAGCAACTTTAATTATCCTGTGACCATAATAATCGGGGGTCAGCATGAAGCTCTCTGCCTTTGGCGAAAAATTTACCAGCCACTCCGGCATCCTTTCACTGATGGATGATCTGGGCAATGCCCTCGCCGATGGTAAAGATATGATTATGATGGGCGGCGGCAACCCTGCCCATATTCCTGAAGTAGAAGAAGTCTTCAGGCAACGGCTGCGAAAAATTACTGACAGCCCGACCGAGTTTACCCGGCTGGTGGGGACTTATGATCCTCCCCAGGGCGAAAAAGACTTTGTCCGTGAAATGGCCGCTTTTCTTAACCGGCAGTTTGGCTGGCAGCTGACAGAGAGAAATATTGCCCTGACCAATGGCAGCCAGGCCGCTTTTTTTATGTTGTTTAATATGTTTGCCGGTAGTTACGGTGATGGCAGCCATAAACGAATTCTGTTACCGCTGGCACCGGAATATATAGGTTATGCGGATGCCGGATTAAGCGATAATTTTTTTGCTGCCAACAAGCCTGACATTGATCATCTCGATCAACATACTTTCAAGTACCGGGTTAACTTCCTTGAACTGGAGGTGGATAGCAGTATTGGTGCGCTGTGTGTCTCAAGGCCAACCAATCCCACGGGTAATGTGTTAACTGATGAAGAAATTGAACGGCTGGATGGGTTAGCACTGGCAAACAATATTCCAATGATTATTGATGGTGCCTATGGGACGCCATTCCCCAAATTGATCTTTACGGAAGCGACCCCCCGCTGGAATGAGCACACCATTCTTTGTCTGAGTTTGTCAAAGCTTGGATTGCCGGCGGCAAGAACCGGTATCGTTATTGCCAATGAACAGGTTATTCAGGCGTTGTCTGGTATTAATGCGATTATGAATCTGGCACCCAACAGTACAGGCAGTTTGCTGGCTCTGGATATGATTCGCGATGATAGCATTATACCACTGTGCGAAAATGTGATCCGTCCTTACTATCAGGAGAAGGCCCTGTTTGCTGTTGATGTCCTCAAGCAGAAAATGGGTGATATTCCCTGGCATGTCCATAAGCCGGAAGGGGCGATGTTCTTATGGTTGTGGTTTGAAGGGTTACCGATTTCCAGTCTTGAGCTTTATGAGCGACTGAAGGCAAGAAATGTTCTGGTGGTATCCGGACATTACTTTTTTCCGGGCATTGACGATGGCTGGGCCCATAAGCATGAGTGCCTTCGGATAACCTACTCTCGCGATCATCAGACGGTGGAAAAAGGCCTTTCTATTCTGGCAGAAGAAGTGCTCAAACTATACAGGTGAGGCCGTGCAGCTGAATTGTGATATGGGGGAGAGCTATGGCCCCTGGCAAATGGGAAATGATGAAGCGGTGATGCCGTGGATAGATATGGCCAATATTGCCTGTGGGTTTCATGCTTCGGATCCGGACACCATGAGCCGTACCGTGGCGATGGCGGCCAGAGCTAATGTTACTGTCGGTGCGCACCCCGGATATAATGACAAGGTCGGTTTCGGTCGTCGCCATATACCCCATAGTCCTGAAAGCATTACTCATCTGGTGGCCTATCAGACCGGTGCGCTGGATGCTATCTGTCAGCAGCATGGAACTCGTGTGAAATACATCAAGCCTCATGGTGCCCTCTATCATGACATGATGAACAATCATGATGTGTTTGAGGCGATGGTTGTGGCTGCTTCACAAATGGATTTTAAACCTGCAGTTATGATTCAGGCCCTGGGAAATAATGACAAGTATCAAAAGACAGCTGACAGGTATTCAGTTCCCCTGATTTTTGAGGCCTATGCAGACCGGGCTTATGATGATAACGGGCTGCTGGTGCCAAGGTCTGTGGCTGGCGCTGTTTATCAGGACTCTGCGTTGATCCGGCAGCAGGTAATGGGGCTGGTTTCAGGAGAGATTAAAACCATCAAGGGGGCGAAGCTGAAGTTAAAGGCTGATACTGTCTGTGTTCATGGCGACAACCCTGAATCAATAG
>NZ_JAVRMB020000131.1:0-37947 GCF_031844845.1 Endozoicomonas sp. | reverse complement strand
AAAAGCGTTGCAGTTGAACTGTTTGTAACTGCATAACAGGCTTGAACCCTTGATGTAGCGCAACTCCCCGGGCAGGCGGTCCATCAATGTCACTTTGCTGTCGTAACTGCGTTTGTCCACCCGCATGAACGACATGGTTATTTCAACATTATCTCCCACATAGGCGGTATCCCTGTCCATGGATTTAGTGACGTTATAGACCACGCCCAGGCTTCGGCTCATCTGGTTGATCACCTGAGCCTGACAACGACCCGAGGCTGACAGTTTACCTGCGCTGGCCGGGCATTCTAGCCGATCCACCCTGGCAGACAGGATGACATCGGTGTAATCAATATCCGGTACCTTCGCTTCAATCAGCAGGTTAAGGCTCTCCCCTGGTAACAGGCTGACCGGCCCCTTCACTTTATTATCATCATTCGTCTGGCCGGAATGGTCCCGGTCGATATACAGCGTGGTTTTAACATATGGAGAAGCCTGGCTGTCCAGAAGATAGTCTGCGGGAATATTGCCAGAGTTAGTCAGCAGGTGAGGGAACACCAGCGTTTCTCCCAACGATCCCCAGAGGTGCTGCTCAGTGGTTAGCCGGGCTCCGGTCACCGGCTGCACCTGGGTGATAACCTCATTGGATGAGACATACGCCTGACCACCGGCCCCATCAAGAAAACTGGCGTTGGCCTGGGTATGGATCAGGGTGCCGGGTGGCGTCGCCGAAAAAACGATGGCTGGCAGTGACGATAACACAGCCACTACCAGCCAGAGCCTGATCTGGAAAATCTGCAGCGATGTTATGGGGTAATTCATAGCGGCGACACTACCCCCGAATCTAAGGGCAAACCAGCCTGTGTTTTCCTGCTATCCGTTGGGGGGGCAGGCTGGAGTACCGACTGCCCCGGTGGCAGCGGCTGCCCCTTGAGGTCAATGGGCAACAGTTCAACCCGGCGGTTCAGTGGCTCGTCATGATCTGCGGGCCTGCTCGCTCCCGGAAGTAACCGTTTTCCTGCCCACATCTGTTCGATACGATCTCTGGCCAGCCCCTGTTGCATCAGCCCGTCCGTCACTGCTGAGGCCCTGCGCCGCGACAAGGGTAAATTGAACGACTGAGAACCGATACTGTCGGTAAAGCCCCTGACCAGCACCCGGTGATCGGGGTGGTGATTCAGCCACTGCAGGTTACTCTCCAGTCGGGCTATTTGCTCCGGGCTCAAATCACTGCGGTTATAGGCAAAAAACACTGACCAGTGCCATTGCTGTGGGTGCTCGGGTATTGGCGGGAGCATCACCACCTGCTCCGGGCACAATGGCTGATCATAGCGGGCGTAGAGTGTTTCGGAGCTGACACAGCCGGTCAGGGCCTGAGCAACCATCAGTAACAGAAACCATTTTAATGAACGTTGCCCGCGGGCAGCGGTCTTAAACCAGGCAGGTCGGTTCGCTTGCGAGCCGACTCGTACCCCATCCGCCAGGCACCTGTTGAGGTCTGGAGTTACCGTCGAACTCACTGGTCGGCTCCCCTGAATGGGGAACCGACCTGCAGGTGACCTTTTGCGACAACGTCGAAGGCGGTTACGTATTAATTTGCCCATTTGCGACACCCTCTCCAGCGTGGGAATGCATACCGATACTTCAGACTGACTCCGTGCCTGTTGACGGGGGTGGTATGCATTCCCACGGAGGACTGTGGGACCGAGGGCAACTCCGGTTCCATGGAACGTATCAAACAGCCTTCGACTCCGCTCAGGGTGAACGGATATCGAGTCATAAGTCGGGAATTTATTAAGGGACTATTCCTGAGCAGGGCCCGCTTGCGCTTTTGCGGGCAACGGGTCGGAATCAAGGAAAGCCACAATTTCAACGAGCACCACCCGTAAAAGCCAGATTCACTTGTGCTTTTACGGGCAGCGGGCAGCGGGTAGCGGGCAGCGGTCTTAAGGATCATAAGTGAAACCAGTTAAACAGGGATTCGTCAAATTTGAATTGCAGGCTGAGGTGGATGCCTTCTGCGTTATACCCCTGGGCATCCAGGTCTTTATCCGAGAAGCCAATCCGGTTATACCAGGCACCAATCCTGAGATTACGCTCGACCAGATAGTAAAGGCCAACCCCCACAGACCAGCGGCGGCTGTCAAAACCCTCCACTGCCAGCAGCCCCCCGCGAAGATCCAGATCCCAGCGATGATTGAGATCGAGCGTCCACCGGGCATCAGCAAGGCCGGTCCGGCTCTGGTAATCAGACTGATCCAGCGATTGCTGCACCCACTTGCCACCGAGTCGGCCAGACAGTATCTGATCCGGACTGATCTGCCAGTTCTGGTGAGTGGAGAGCAGGTGCACCCGGCGGTTATCTTCTGATGACGCGCCATCCTCTTCTTTCCACTGGTAGAGATATAACCCATGCAGGTGATTATCCTGCTTCGGCCGACGGGCCAGCCCCAGGGTCAGGGCCTGTCTGCGGGTTCGGCGCTGCTGCCGGTCAGCGGGGGATTCCTGGCGGAATTCCTCCCGCAGCAGACCACTCCAGGCAACACTGAGCCGCCGGGCCACTGCCCCATCCAGACCATAGTAATCCTGTCGTTTACCGTGACGATACTCGACCCGGCCATTGACCCGCTGGCGACTGCCCCGTTTGTCCTGGAGGCCCATGGACAACGCCAGACCATCATTGCCATTGTCACCACTGACCGTATTCACCCATTCAACACTGGGGCTGATGGCCAGCCCTTTAGTAATTTCCAGCCGGGTATCGGCACCATTCACCCATTCCAGGCTATCACCGTTACTGGCGCCTCTCATGCGGTATTCAGAGTACGTGCTGGTATTGGCCAGCCAGTCACTTTTCACCCCCAGGGAAAACTGGTTCCGGTCGGTGCCACTGGCCACCGGGCTGAGCCGGTCGTCCCGCTCAAACCGGCCATATAAACCAACTTTGTCGTGCACTTTCCAGTCGCTGACCACTTCGGTACGCCAGCGATTATTGTCAAAAGCGTGTTCATATTCTGCTTTTACCGATGCATCTTTTGATAGCAGCTGAAAACGCTTTTCTACCCCAGCCAGCCCGGTCATATAGTTTGTCTGGTCCGCATCACTGCGCTGACGAATGTAACGGCTGCCAGCACTCAGCTGCCAGCCATGGGTGAGCCGGTGATCCAGATAAGCCCCCAGACTGTCCCCTTGGGAGGTACCGCTGCTTTCCAGAGATCGACTCAGATCGGCCTCTGCCCGAAGGTTAAGTCCCTCGCCCAGAGGGTGTTTGTGTTGCAGACGGGTTTCCTCCCGGCCGGCCGAGATCCCACTGCCGCTGTTGTTGAAATCCTGATCGGCCCTGGCCCAGGTCAGCTCCGTTCTGGCGTCATTGCGCCAGCGGTGTCTGGCCTTGATTCTCAGGGCGCTCCCATGACGATCAGTAATCCCGGTAGAGCCGGTATCAGTCATTTGTCCGGTCATATAAGCACCGGACAGCGCCACTGATGTGCGCTCAGAAGGTTGGTATTCCAGCCAGCCGCCACTGATATCACTGCCGTTGTCCTGATGGTCATCATGGGTGTAACTGAGCCCCAGTCGAAAGCTGTCTCCCAGTTTCCGGATAAACCGGATACCCGCCAGGGTATATTCCTTGCCATCACCCTCCACATCATAATTAACCCGGATCTGCTGCGGGTTACCCTGTTCGTCGTAGCGCAGGATGGGCTGGCTGAAACGCAGATAACCACTGTCATCGTCCAGAATGTAATCCAGTATCCGGCTGAGGGTGACCGACTGCAGCACCAGTCCTGGATTATCCCGGCCCAGGGTCTCCAGAATCACCGTTTCGCTGTGACGAACCACCGGGTGCTTATCCAACCGGTAATTCATGGCGGTACCATCGGGCAGGATGATTTCGATCAGGTGCTTATTGTCCGGACGCGCCGCAAACCCTTCAAACCGGGTGGTGCCATTGTCATAAATACCATTGAGACCATTCAGGTTGCGCTGAATACGGGCCAGATTGTTATCAGAGCCGTTGCTGTCGGTCTGATAATCTCCCCAGAGCAGGCTGTGACGGTCTTTTTCCAGCTTGCCGTAGAACTTGCCGCGACTCTGGGCATCATAACCCTGCTGGCTGGCGTCGCCGGTGATGGGGTAATAGTCATAAGGGTCTACCTCCCGAAACAGTTCCGCATCTTCTTTTTTGTGGCTGTCATAAGCCAGGGTCAGCTGCGTGTCTCTGGCCACCTCACCTTTGATAAACACCGCACTTCGGCTATGGTCCGAATAGCCCTCCTGAATCTCGTCAAGATCCGGCACCGGACTGCTGATGCGGCCGTGCCCGGCGTTCATCTCCACCATACCCACGGCAAACAGCGGCCGGGGAGCTGCCGTCTGGGTAATCTCTGCTTCCCCTCGCAACTCGCCCGTTGATGCCCTCAGGGTTACCGGCCCGGGGGGCATGCCTGAGCGTAAGTGGACCGTTATCTCACCCTGGTCAATCCGGACCTGGTGACCGGGTTGAAGATCCTGGATATCCGCTTCCTGCCAGTGTCCTGCACTGCTTTCCAGAGTGACAAAATACACGCCACGGGCTGGCTGGCCCTGTTTATCCAGAAGTGCTATGCGCACCGGTAACGCACTTCTGCCTTCATCTGCCGGAAGCATTTCTGCTGCTGGTGTCAGGTTGATGCTGGCTGCTGTCCCGGCATGGGTAAACTGGCCGCTGGCCAGAATCCGCTCGTTGCCAAAGGCATCGCTGGCCCGGATGGATAACTCATTAATCCCTTCCTCAAGGGGGATGCCATACCAGGCCAGCACCTGGGCCTGTTCCCGCTGGTTGATCAGTTGTTCACCCAGACGATCCGCGCTCACTGGCTTGCCATTGAGGTAAAGAATGGGGTTCACGCCCCCGCGCACCACTGCCATAAAGCGGCCATCCGCTTGAGTCCCCGCAGGCCAGAGCCAGGTACCGGCTTCCGCCTGTTGTCCGGTGACTGTGGTGATCACCTCACTGGTAATGGGCATGGCTGATATTGGCGAGGCACCCGGGGTTGACGATCCCTCGCTATTGCCCGGATCAGGCGTTTGTGCGGTCACTTTATCCTTCGCAACCGGACTTTCCCGGGGGCCCAGAATAACGCCGTGGGAAAGATCACCGGTGTTATCCGCCTGTGCCAGCGGTTTCGTCCGATGAAACCGGGTCGCATCATCCAATAGCCAGTCGCTATTGATGCCCTGGTTTCGCGCCTTGATCTGGTTGAAAATCCGGTCAATATCAGCAGTGCCACAGACGGGACATCGTGCGGCAAAATCTCCCCGGTGCATTTCCCCGGGGGCAATATCGGCAAAACGGCTGCCGCCATCCGCTGCATTCCGGTTGTCCAGCGGGGTTAACACCAGCCCTTCCGGCAGGGTAATGGGGTCCACTCGCAGTACATGATTACCCGGCCGAATGCCCATCAGGCTGTACTGGCCGTTTTCATCGGTGATCGCCCAGGTACCATCCTCCATATAGATCCGCACACCACCAATGGGCCACTCGCCCGGGCTTTGTATACCATCACCGTTGCTATCCACGTAAACCTTGCCGAACAGAATGGCCCTGTCCGATAACACGCCGGTCATTTTTACCCGCACCTGGGCCCGGGCTTCTGCGGAGTCGATGGACTGCCCGGCAAAGCCTTGACGAGCCCGGGCCCGAGCCCGGTTAACTCCATCACCATCCACAGCGCCAGCACCGGCCCGCAGCACATAGCGGATAGTCAGCTCCGCGTGTTCTTTCAGGTCCACCAGGATATTTTGAATACTGAAAGTAAGCTGTCGTCCGGGAGCGCCGGCTGGATCCGGTGCCCGCTCTCCATCAATTCGCACACTGCCGCTGAGATATTTGAAACCAAAGGGCAATGTGTCCTCCACCTGCAGGTTATACAGTTTCAGATCAGAATTATTTTTCACTGTCAGCTCATAAGCGACCACCTCACCCGGCGCCACCTCCGGTTGCAGGACGGTTTTGGTCAACACCAGCGAGTTGACCTGCAATCTGGGGTCCAGGGGAATATCAAACGAATCCAGTGGCAGAAACGGGTCCACGATAAAAGAACCCTTGAGATTGACCCCTCCTCTCTCCCCCTCTTTCCAGATCTCACCGGGAACCCCATTCTCACCATAGGAGGCGTCGGTGACGTGTTTTTCGAGCAGTTTGTCCGGTGGTACGTGTGAGGGAAATGCATAATCCCCACGCGGTATCACCCGGATAAAAAATCGTCCGTCAGGCAACCTCGGAAATCTAAACTGGCCATCACTGTCGGTCTGCTGTACAGCCAACGGCTTTCCTGTCTCCGGACTGACAGCGATGTGACCCAGCAGATCGGTAAAATTAATCCAGACTCCACCCAGGGGTTTGAACGTATCAGAACTGAATATCGTACCGATGGGGCTGACACTGGCAGTACTGTGATAGTTCTTCAGGGTGACCGGGTCGGTCACTTCCACCCGAAGATGGTCATTGATGCCAGTCCGTAACTGGCAGTCTGACCCCGGCTGACTGAAATCAGGTGCCGGGCTGTCCGACCGGCACAGACGATCACCGCCACTCTCCTGATCAGTCAGATGCAGTGGTGCATGACTGCGAAACAGTCGGGTATTCACTCCGGTTTCCTGCAACAATACCCGGATGCTGTCACCGCTGCCGGAGGTGACGGTCACCTCCAGGGTGTCCACTTTCTCCGCTGAGTCGGGAAAATTCCCGCCGTGTACTTCCAGATACACATCCTCCCGGGTATCCCGGTTGGCAGCGTCCAGAAAATAGAGGCCGGTGGGGACAAAGGCATCGCGGAAAGCCGGTGGTTGGCCCAGGTATTCCGGCCGGACAAAATAGAGTAAAGGATCCTCGCCAATCTCAGCCGGTTCGGTTATCCGGGTCACGACCTCATTACTGACCAGCCCAGGCCCATAACCGCTGTTAGTGAAAGGCATCTCGGCCTGGTTAACAATCAGCGTATCCTTCCTGATATCGTTGGAAATCACCGTGGTAAAGGTCAAACGGGCGGAGTGACCCGGAGCAAAATCCTCCCGGGGCAAGAACAGGCCAATCCGGGTCAGGGTCTCCCGATGGTTCCAGTGCTCATATCGAAGCCACTCCCCGGCCAGGGTGTGCACCACGACGGCGGCCTGATCCGGTGCTGCCGTCGGGGCGATGACAGGATGCAGCCAGGTATAGGGCTGAATAGGATCTTCCAGCAGTACGCCCAGCCAGTCCTCGCCGTCCACCCTTACCTGCCGGGGTGGCAATAACATATCCCCGGTATTCTGCAGGTCGAGATGATAGTTGAGTTCATCTCCCGGTAAAGCGGCGGCTTTGTCCACCGTTTTCAGGAGGCGCACCGCCAGAGCGGCCAGAGTTACCTGGTCTTGATTGCTGGCCTGCATCTGATTGTCCAGTTCAGAGACTGCGGACAATGTCAGAATAAACCGGTCTCCGGACTGACCAGTGACCGGCACGGTAGCCACCACCACCAGCTCAATGGCCGCACCGGCTTCCAGTTCAGGGGTTGCGGTCACCGGCACAGCTTCCGGTGATGGCAGCACCCCCTCGTAGATAAAGATCGCCGTTCGATCCAGCCCCGCAGCGTCCAGAGTCAGCTGGAAACGATCCCGGCTGTTACCCAACTGGGTCAGTCGATGAATAAAAATCACCTGTTCCCCGGGGCTGGCCTGCTGGCTCTGATCCTCTTCAAGGCGCACCGCTGCCACTGCCGCCACCCGAAACGATGCGATATTGGACTGGATAGTAACGCTCTCTCCGAACTCCGGGTCAAAAAAGCTGACCTCGGACTGAGCACGGATCACCGTGTCTGCCGCCGTCATGGCATTCACCGGACAGGCTGCCGCCAGCAGCAGAGACATGACCAGAATGGCAATGAAGTGACAATGGAAAAAGCAGAGAACGTTTTTAGTCATACTGCCTGTGGACGGTTCACGTTGATTCACCGCTGCCGGAATCTACAACTTCATCCGGCATGGCTTCTGCTGTTCTTTGTTGATATCTGCCGGCGGAGGATTGACTGCCAGCAAACCAGTGGTTACCGCTGTCTCTGTCCAGAGATTAACCCCGGACAGAGACACCACGGATCATTCAATCACCACCTCGAAGGTCGTTTCAACGGAGACACCAGCGCCCAGGTTACCGCCCGGTTTTTCAGTGAGGGCATTGTCAGCACCGTCGCCTACGTAGAAGGTGATTTTATTACCATCAACCTTCACCTGTTTGGGGTCTGCATCAGTACCATTGATTTTCGGATTGCCCGCAATAGCAGTGCCTGTGGCCAATTGAGTGAATGCTGGCGCGTTCTCATAAATGATCACATTTTCAGCCACACCTACCGAGGTATTGGTAGCAATGACTTTCCAGACCACCCGTTTGCCCGGTGCAACCCTGGTCGACAACACTTCCTCGAAAGCGCCGTACACTCCCGTAGATTCATCTACCGTAGCAACGGTTTTATTCGATGTAATCCGTGCTTCAGACGGGCTGAGCACCCGGGTTGTATCGGTTATTGCCGCCGTAGTCATTATTTTTCCAGTACTAACGTCCATTCCTCTGGCTTCCAGGGTCAGGACAAACTCGGAACCCGGAGGCAGTGTGGCTTCCGCGGTAATCCTGACCGTCACTTTTTCTTCTGCGCCGGGAGCCATGGTCGAATAACCGGCGACCGAGTCCTCCGTATTGATTGGCGTTCCATCCGCTTTTTTCACGCTATAGCTCCAGCCTGACGGAAGCGTAAAGTCCGCCGGTGGGAGAATAGCCACATTAAGCGCGATATTGCCGTTGTTAGTCAGGGTGTGCTGGTACTCAATAAAGCTTCCGGCTTCTACCTGCCCTTCGGAATCGGGGGTAAAGGCCAGCACATACTCACTGGTCAATATCAGCTTGTCGAGGGTGCTGTTGGTGTTGCCGCTGCCACGGGCGGAGGCCGTAAACCTGACATCATAATCACCAGCGGGCATGCCCCACGGGGCGCCCGACAGTTCCAGGGTGGCAATGACTTTCATCACGGTCTCTGCCGGCAGCAGGGGCGTACTGGTGATCACTGCACCGGTGGCGGCGGCAAGTTCATTGCCTTTTTTATCGTAAATACCGTCATGGCGCCAGGTCACCTGCCACTGTGTGTTGGTGTCCTTGATAGAAGCGGCGGTACTCACGTCAAAGCTCAGGCCGAAACTGTCGGAAACCTCGGACCGATTAGCAATATAGAGACCAAACTCCGCCGCCTCACCTGCCTTACGGGTCAGCACAGAGCTGACCTGGCTCACCGGGTCAAAATCTTCACTGGCCTTATCCTGGAAAAAGTCGGTGATCTTAGTGACTTCTCCGTCAAACACAATACGGTCGGTAGTGGCCGCAAAGTTGGCCAGATCGACATTGGCCGACGTTATCTTACCCAGTATTTCAGTCACGCTGTCCGTAAAGCTGGCATCAGTCACCGATACGGCCGTCAGAACGGCTTTATAGGGGCCTGCTACGGGAGTGGCGTCGGCGGGCAGACTGGCCCTGACCATGATTTTGATCTGATGACCGGGTTTCAACAGACTTTTCAACAGGCCAGTATCGTCCTTACCATCCACATTCGTATCAGACAGGGGGATCGTTCCGGTTTCATCCCACAAGGTAAAGTCGGTCCCTTTGGGAAAACTGGTATTAGTGACCTCCAGATTGAAAATATCCTGTCCATTACCAATGTTGGTAATGAGGTTGATAAATTCGGCAACACCACCCGCAGAGGCGCTGGCCACCATTTCCTCATGACTGGTGTTGTCATGATTTTTTGCGCTGACTCCATACAGTTGTGGAAGCGTGACTTCGGTGAGATTACTTTCGCTGACCAGTTCCCAGATCCTGTCTTGGTCCCTGCTGCCATACCCGACCCAGGCTTTGTCTTTCATCAAGGTACCGGCCTCAAACAAATGAAGCGATTTTTCGACAGCACTGTAGGGCACACTGAACTCCAGAGAAGCACTGGCACCACTTTTCAGCCCGGTGATGGCAACATATAGCCCGCTCGCATGGTTGTTCTCCGGAATCAATAGAACACCCGAAGGCAACTCCGCCTGAAGTTTCGCGGCATCCTTGATTTCTATATTGCCCAACCGAGCATCGGTGGTTGGGTTTGTATTCAACGCGGTCAGGTCAATAAATTTCGGGAAAAAGTCGTAAATACCACCACTGTCGAGATCCGCCCCATTGTTTTTAATCTGCAGCCGGTAAGTAACCTCTCCGTCAATGGTAGAGCTGCCCGGCGTATGCCTGATTACCTGTTTGCTGACCTGCAGTACCGCACCGTCAGTGATGGTAATCGTATCGATATTTTCCAGCAGGCCATCGGCAGTGGCCGATGACGCTGGCCGACCAGCGGCCGTCGCTATCAATGCCAGCGATAGCGTATCGCTGCTGATACTGGCTGATACCGACGCAGCCACTATCAGACTGACGCTTTTACCTGAAGCGACCGGCACTTCCTCCGAACCGAAAATTTCCGGTTCACCACTGGAGGGCTGACCATCGCCATTGATGTCCAGATAGATTTTCACATCACTCAGGTCATTGGCACTGGCACTGGGAGACTTGCCTGCCCACAGGGTAAAACGGTCGTCGGTATTGCCGTTGTTGGTCAGCTGGTGAGAGAAATACACCGTTTGCCCCGGCGCTGACGCGATGGTCTGGTCATGTTCCAGCAGTGCGCTGTAAACCTCCGCAACGGTGACCACGGCTTCATTGGACAAGGCCGTATATTCGTTGCCCAGACTGTCCTGATAGGTGACCGTTGCCTTGTTCTTGATTTCATAACCCGCCGGCGCCAGTGCCAGGGCTGTCGTCAGCCAAAGCATGCCGATCACCAGCAGGGCAATGCCCCAAAAAGCGTTAGAATAGTGTTTCATTGATGGGTACACGACGTTTCCAACCTCTTAACGGTTTAGCTGTGCAAAGACGGATAAGTTCGTTACAGAAAAAACAAGAGAAGAAAAACCATTGATGCGGCGATTAATTCACCTGCACCCGGTATTTAAAGACATGCATGGTTCCGGATTTGATCATCCCGGGCTGCCAGCGCAAATGGGTGTATTCAGAGGCTGGAACCACGGCCAGAACCGATTGCCCCTCCTTATTCTTGCGCATTCGTTTGATGGGTGCCTGCCCCCAGCTACGACCTCCGTCAATGCTGTACTCCAGCTTGCCGGCAGTTTTAGACGTAGCGGATTTTTCCAGATAGCGGGTTCCCTCCGGAATCACCGCTTGAATGTTGGCTCCGGACAATGATTTTTTCGTGGGGTTGGTAAAGGTGACCCGATATTCCAGAGTGCTGCCGGGTACGGTCTTTGGTAACTGGTCAGCGGTGGCCTGGGACTGACCCTCTCCGGTAACCGCTTCAATCACTTCGCGGCCATCTTTACTGGTGACCAGAAAGCCCTGAAGTCCAGTGGTTGGCTGATCTTTCGAGAGACCATAGGCACTGACGGTGGACAAACTCAGTACCACCATCAGTAATAACAACAACAACAACAGGCAGGTCATACGTATTGTCAATACACGGTTCATATCATGAGTCATCTCGAAATAGAAAGCCGGTCGTTGAGGATCTCTTACCCCTGATTTTTTCATGGATAGAACACAGGAGCGTATCCCGTGTCATTAATCAAAAGGCAAAGCAAACGAAATTAATTTCAGTTCGTCGTCTTCAGCAAGAGGGGGGGAGATCTGCCTAAAAAGTAGACCATTGTCCGATATCTAACAAGTTGAATACGTACAGTGAATAACCTGTCAGGCACAAGTGCGCGGATTGATCAGTGCTTACTATATAAAGTCCACATGATGACGCGGTATTCGCGTATTTCCTGATCAAAAATTGTCGGTAATTGCTGGTTTTCTTGTTTTTTTATTTCTGTAAGGTAGACGTCCGCCTTGTTCAGGGCGATTGCATCAAGCAAACACACGTACTGCCGTATATCAAAAACATAGAGCTACTCACTCCTTATTCTGACATTTGAAAGTGACTATCTCTATTTTCAACACATTAGATTAATCAGTAACAATTAAATTCAGGTGTTTTTTTCCTTATGCAATCGTCCTGTTGCCCTGATAAGGCCAGGCAGATTCACTGAAGTTAACTACTCGGAGCTGTTTTGACAAAATCGATATTCAAGAAAGTGGTTCGTACCCTGATGACCGGTGCGGTGGTTCTGGGTGTTATGCAGGCATCGATGTCTTATGCCGCAACCGATGGTGCTCTTGGAGCAACGTCAGAAGGTAAGGTGAATATCACCCTGACAACCAACCCCCTGGTAAAAATCACGGGTCTGGATGATATCAATATGGTGTTTGACGGCACCTCCACGGATATACTGACATCAGAAGTTCAGTTCTGTGTGTTTACCAATAAAGCCGACCCGAAGTACATCATGGATGTTGAAAGCGAAAATCAATCGTTCCAATTAACCGCCGCTAACGGCAACACCGATACCGTTGATTACAATGTTTACGTCGCTAACAGTTCAGTGAGTAACCACAACGGAGCCAATACAATATGGGGGCCAGAACAAGGCAATGAACCAGCCTCAGGCCTGGAAGGCGGCAACGAGGAAGATTTACTGGTCTGTGGTGATGGCGCTGAGAATACCAAAATGTGGGTAGTTACCAATGAGCTACAGGCGAAGACGGTGCAACCGGACAGCTACACAGATACTCTGACCCTGACGGTTTCTGCCAGCTAATCCTTCCTTTCCAGAATACCTTTCTTATATAGCTATGCTACTTTTCTGGCATAGCTTTTTTTTGTTGCTAGCGGGTGTAATTAAAAGTGCTCCCTGGTTGCTGTCATCCTGTACAGGGATTGTACGGGATCCATTCACAGGGAGGTGACTGTCCGATGGTTGGCTTTTATGCCCTTTGGGTAATCCCTGCCAGATGGATTGTGTACAATCCCTGTACACAATGACCGCCGCGTAACACTTTTAATTACACCCGTCGCTGCCCCTTCCATTTCCATTCCGGCAAAAAAATCTCACTCATGCTGAGCGGTTTGCGTAATGCCATACAATGGCCAAGCCCTGGTTCACTGGTGCTGATGTGGTTGCTTATTGCTCAGGGTTATGTTGGCCCGGAATCGGCCGTTGCGTCGTCAACAGTGCCTCCCGGCTTTGAGAATCTGTTCAAACCGGCCAAAACACTCATGGACGTCTATTATGGCGGCCGCATGCTGCCCGGTCAGCAGATTACCTATACCCCGGATACCGTGCAATTCAGCCAGCCGGAAAAACTGGCGCAACAGATTCCGGGGCTCAGCAACCAGGCAGCCGTTGTCGAGGCATTGACCGGCAAGCTGGATGCCCACGCCGATAGGGCCTGTCATTATCAGGGACAGCCAGAGTGTGGACGACTACAGCCGTCCGTTGCCGGTGTCATCTTTAATGAGAACCGGTTCCGGGTGGATATTTTTGTCAATTCTGACCACCTCATGGTCACGCCGGTTGATCGCCATAAATACCTTCCTCCGTCCCAGGCAGGCATGTCACTGATTCAGAGCCTGGGTGTTGTCGCATCCGGTACCCGGGGTGGAGACAGCGAACAGGATAACTACAACCTGTATGGCAACTCACAGCTCGCCTTTCGTGAAAATGATCTGGAGATGGGCTGGGACTACGCCAGCACGACTCATTTCACCATCAGCACCCTGCAGCTACAACGGGAATTAGAAGGACGCCGTTACCAGGCTGGTCTGGTAAGCACTCAGGGGCTGTTTCGTTTTACCACTGACCAGACGCTCTGGGGGCTCAGATATAGCAGCTCTGACAGCACCCGGATAGATCAGGGGCTTACCCAGGGGACACCACTGGAGGTATTTCTGCCAGTCCGGGGACGGGTGGACGTTCTGAAAGACAACCGCCTGATCTATTCCACCCTGCTGGAAGCCGGTAACCGACTGCTGGATACCTCATCATTTCCCCGGGGGGCCTATGATGTCGCGCTCCGGATCCGGGATGAGGCTGGGCAACTGATCAGCGAAACGACCCGGTTCTTTGCCCGACAGTCAGAACTGCCGCCTATGGGCGATCCCTGGTATGCCCTGGAAGCCGGGCGTCTGGCCAATACCGGTGCAGACCATGTTCTGCCGGAAGCCATGGCACCCTGGGTTACCCGTGGCAGTGTCAATGTCCGGTTACAGGATACGCTGGCCGGTAGTCTGGCAGTGGCGGCGGTTCCCGGTGAGTCCGTGCTGGAAACCGGGCTGTTTGCCATGATCCGGCAATGGGAACTCAGCCCCGGTCTGATGGTGGCCAGTGACGGCAGCAAGGGGGCTCGCCTCAACGGCTTCTACCGGGCAGAACTCTGGTCGTTATCGTTAGACTACCGTCGTTTATGGCGAAAAGATGAACCACCGGAATCCGGGAGCGGCTACCCATCCATTCATTTGCTGTCAGAGGCCAGTGAACAGGCATCAATAAACGTCAATATCGGTCTGTTTGGTGGTAATCTGTCGTACCGGGTAGCCAGCCAAAAGGATGACACTCAAGGGCGAACCAATCGGCATACGACGACATTCAGCCGAACGATGTACCGGGGTAATCAGTTCGATATTGCCTTGCGACTGGATCTGAGTGCCACCGGTGATGACCGTATCGCCCTTATCAATCTGGACTGTCGCCAGCGAACCGATCACTGGAATTTTTCGGTTACCCCACATTACCAACGCAGTCGTGTTGACAGTGAGTATTGGGACGGGGAGTCAAGCTGGCGGGCATCGGCACGCTGGGATAGCCGCGCACAACTGGAGGCGGATTTGTCGGCCGGAATCAATATCGATCACCGCCAGACCAGCGACAGCCTGAGTATGGACGTTGACTATGGCACACGCCTGGGCCGGATCGATATGACCCTCAGCCATATCGCCAACAGGGATGCTGAAAATACCACCAGCTATGTGCTCAGTGGTGCCACCAGTTTCCTCTCCAACGGGCGTGATATTGCGGTTGGTGGTGATCGTGTGGGGCGCAGTGGCATGGTCGTGCAATTGCATGGCGCGCCGGATGCCCGGTTCGATGTACTGGTTAACGGCCAGAGGCAAGGTTATGCCATTGGTGGCAAGACATCGGTGATTCTCCTGCCGCCGTTTGCCACCTACGAAGTCAGGCTTAAGGCCCTTGGTGAAGGTTTCTACGACTTCACCGAGATGGTGCGGGAAATCACCCTGTATCCCGGTAACGTCATGACTCTGGACTATCAGGTTACCGCCTTGAGGATTATCTATGGTCAGGCCATCGACAGCAATGGGAAACCACTGGCCAAGACAAGGATTACTAACGCCGGAGGCTTTTCCAGTACGGATGAATTCGGGCTCTTTCAGGTGGAAGTGGACAATACGGTGGAGGCGCTGATGCTGGAAAAGGCAGACGGAACCCTCTGCCGCCTGTCGGTCACCAGTCAGTCCGGGGATAGCTTAATCCTCAACCTGGGCAGGAGCCAGTGCCAATGACAACTTGGGTAAAAATCATCTTGCCGGGTCTGCTGTCTGGTGTGATTGTCGCCTGCAGCGCCCTGTTAAATCCTGCTTCAGGAAGCTCCGGAAGACAGGTGTGCGACCCCACCGGAATTGCCCAGCCCGGTTCGGAGGGTATGGCGATCAGCTTCTGTGAAAATGGTGTTCGCAAGAACGGTGGTAATCTTACCGGGTTGACCATCGACTGGGATCCTGAAGCATCCGTGTTGACCGCCTTCAGGGATTTCCAGATCCGTTCCTGCGGCAGTGCCAGCTGCTCTTACCGCACGCATTACACCGTCAGCGGCGATATTGATCCGGGCAACCCCCAGCTGGAGCTGACCCAAGACTACGGCTCAGCAAAACTGCCGGTTACGATTACCTTCAAACAGATCAATAATAACCGGCAGATAGCGCTGCCCAATAAGCATGCCAAAGTCTGCCCCGGCACAGGGGGATCTTTCTCTGACTGTCCCCTTGACGGAGCAGGATTGTTCAGGGGCGGGGATGATGATCGCTTCAATACCCTGGACAGTGATGATATTCCCGATCAGCGATGTCCACGCTGTCTGCCGGTCAGACTAAACGTGGAATTCAGTCGCCAGGGGCTGGAAAACAGCGGCCTGCTCAGGTCTGGTCACTATTCTGGCGTGCTGGAGCTGATCGTGCATCAGGCCAGAAAATCAAGCAATATCAACAGCAATAATGATTCAGGCAAGGAAAATACCATCCGCCTGTATATTGATATTGACGTTCCTCCGCTGGTCCGGATCAGTCGCCTGCGCGATGTGTGGCTGGAGTCCCCAGAATATTTCAGCACCCAGCCTGTCTGTGTGTACCATAACGATGGTGGTGAAGTCGAGCTTGTGGTTCAGGGGTTGCATGATGAGAAAAACAGGTTCTGGTTAAGAGCCAGTGCCGCCTCGGGAAAATGTCGAAAGGGGAATTCCACATGTATCGAGTATCTCGTAAAGTTCCGACAAAACGATCATGAGGTCAACATGAAACCGGGGAAAAAAGAAAAGAAGGGATTTACCGGAAGTGACAGTTACAACTGTACGACGGGCAACAACATGCAGCTGGTCATTGAAGCACCCGGGGCCGGAACCGTGCCTGATGACACCTACACCGATACCCTGTCAATTACCGTGTCAGCGAAGTAAGAGAAGTAAGGACTGTCCTTAAATAACTTCCCCCTTTCACTATCCACCGGATCGTCTTCCCCGAGGTGTGCTTTGACCAGATCCGGGTTGTAGCCAATTCCGGTGGTGCTCCAGAGATAGGGGAAAGAGTGCTGGATTTTCGGGTCGAAGGCTTCCACCAGAGTCATTAACCCGGTATCCAGATGCTGCCAGTTGGGTAGCTGCGATTTGTCCAGCGGCTGGCAGACACCCGCCTTGATCTGATGGGTCATGAACTCGGCAGACGGTGCCACGATATCATAGCCGCTACCGCCGGCCAGTAGTTTTGCCTCCAGCACTTCGTTACTGTCAAAGACATCGTAACGAACCTTGATACCAGTCTCCTGCTCAAAATTGGCAATGGTATCTTCGGCAATATAATCCGACGCGTACGCTGAGTCTCAACAGTATTGGCAGCGACAGACGATGAAGTCGCCAGGGCATAAGCCATGGATATGGAAAAGCAGGTTATAGACATCCAAAGACGTCTGTTTATGGTGAGTTGCAGCATGTTGCGAATGAAACCTTCAGTAAAACCTTCTGATAAACGATAGCGACTCAACGGAGCCAGCTACACCCCCGGTCATCAAAGTGATGAAATGAAGGCGCGGACAATAGCAACATGATCTGATGATGGCCATTACTGTTGATCGTGACTGTGGATAAAATCTACTGATCATCGGTGCTGTCGATAAAGCCCTTGCCAGCCATCACCCATCACCCATTGCAAGAGCAACTCAGGTGGTGATAGATTCCTCATCCTCCTGACTCACTTTTTATGTACTGATGTCTACTCAGCTATTTATTCTTCCCTCAGATAATCCTCAAATACAGGCTCAGCTGGCGTCTCTGGCAGAGCAGTTAAATATTGAATGTTGCCTGAGCGCAAGCCAGCAGCCGGAAGGGGCTCTGGTAATCAGTGATCCGTCTGGCATGGTTTCAGTTCATCGAGCCGGTTCTAAGGACAAACCAGTTACCGTTGACTTTGTTGGTGGAAAAGCCGGGCATCGGCGCAAGTTTGGTGGTGGCAAAGGGCAGGATATTGCCAAGGCTGTAGGGCTGAATAAAGGGGTGAAACCGTCAGTACTGGATGCAACCGGAGGCCTTGGGCGGGATTCATTTGTTCTGGCCAGCCTGGGATGTCAGGTTAGCATGATTGAACGTTCCCCGGTTGTTGCAGCCCTTTTGGAAGATGGCTTGCGTCGTGGGCTGGAAGATATTGATGTCTCACCCATTGCAGAAAAGATGTCTTTGCTCAAAGGCAATGCTATTGAGCTGATGACATTATCGGAAAATAAATACGACGTCGTTTATCTTGATCCCATGTTCCCTCACCGGGAAAAGTCAGCACTGGTTAAGAAAGAGATGAGATTGTTTCAGGATTTACTGGGAGATGATCCGGATGCAGACCGGTTACTGAAACCTGCCCTGGATATCGCCCGATACCGGGTGGTTGTTAAGCGGCCGAGGCTGGCGCCGGATCTGAATGGTCAGGCTCCAACCTATCGGCTGGAAGGTAAATCCTGTCGTTATGATATTTATGTGTTAAAGGCATTTAGCAGCTGATCGGAACTACTCACTCCCATACCGCAGGGTGTGGGAGTAAAAAATATCTGCTGTTATGTGCTTTCTTTTTCCTCAGAACTGTTGCTGACGCCATACCGGCTGGTCTGATCAATACTGTGTCGTATTTCAGTGGTCAGCAGGAAATGAGCCTGGTCTGCAATCTGCTGGATGTTGTCACCAAACACCAGTTTGTTGGTCTGGGTGATATCCAGTACATCATGGTGTTGCATCTGGGCAATGAAGCTCCGGAACAGTGATTTATCGAAAAATTCAGGGGCATTCAGGCCATGGATAATTGATAGTCGCTGAGCAAGAACACCACTTTGATGCTCAAGGGCTTCGGCCTCAATGTTACCACTGCCATTTCGAAGCAGCAGGCTGATCACCATGTAGAAGCGCTCCAGTGTCTGCACGATAGAGCGGGACAGCACATTCAGCATGATGTATTCGGAAGAGGATGGGTCTGGCTGGAAGTAACAGCTTTCTCCGGCTCCGGCGTCTCCATTATCTTCATTTCCCCGGGTTATCAGACCTTCCTCCTCCAGGCAGTCCAGCCATTTCTGGACAATGGCCAAGGCTTCATGCTGAGTCCATTGCAGGTAAAGCTCAGCCTGAAAGTAGGGGTAGAGAATAGCGCAGATACGCAGAATCTGTTTCCTGGGAATACTGGCGCTGTTGACAAAGAAGCAGCTGATCAGCGAAGGAATCGCAAAGATGTGCAGAACATTATTGCGATAGTAGGTCATGGAGATGGCGGTTTTCTCATCCATGCTGATGATATCACCCAGCGCATCGGTTTTTCTCTGAACCAGCTGCAGGTTTTCCACATAGTGGATCATGCTGCGGGCATCCAGGTCGGTCATGGTTGTCCGGTCGCTGTAAGGTACCATGGACAGTAGACGTGTATAGCCATCCAGCTGGCGGATAAGCTCTTCTTCACCAAGGGCATGTCTCGGGGAGGAGAGAAGGGCCATGGCCACAAGGTTGACCGGGTTAATCACGGCAGCAGAATTAATCCGGCCCGCCAGCATGTCACTCAGGTTGGAGGTGGTTTTAACCAGCCACTCAGGCTTATCTTTTGTGTCGGCAGTGTCTTGCCAGTGGGGAGCCTCTTTATTCAGGTATGAACCAAGATCCACCGGCTCACCAAAGGTGATCCAGGCTTTACCAAATTCCTTTCTCAGGGCGGCCAGTGTCCGGACAATGTCCATTGGGGATTCGCTTTTCTTGGCTTCTCCACGCAGCTCACCCAGATAACTGGCCATTTCCAGTAGTTTTTCATAACCGATATAAACCGGTACGAAAGCCAGAGGCTTGCGATGATCGCGGAGAAAGCTGCGAATGGTGATGGAGAGCATGCCGGTTTTGGGCGACAGAGTACGGCCCGTTCTTGAGCGGCCACCTTCGATAAAGTATTCGGTGGCAAAGCCTTTGCTGGTCAGGGTGTACATGTATTCATGGAATACGGTGCTGTAGAGAGGATTTCCCCGGAAGGTGCGGCGCATAAAGAAAGCACCACTCTTGCGCAGGATGGTACCTACCACCGGCATGTTCAGATTGATGCCTGCCGCGATATGGGGAGGCGGCAATCCTTCATAGAACAGAACATACGACAGAAGCAGATAGTCGATATGACTTCTGTGGCAGGGAATATAAACAATGGTGTGGGTTTGGGCGAGGGCCTTTAATGGCTCAATATGGTTGACTTTTACACCACTGTAGAGCTTGTTCCAGAACCAGGTCAGGATAATATCCAGAAAGCGGATGACCGGCATGGAGAAATCAGAAGCGATTTCATTAGCGTATTTTTGTGCTTTCGCTTCAGCTTCAACCAGCGTGATTTCCCGGGCAGTTGCTTCTGCCCCAATGGCTTTCTGAATTCTTGGTGTATGAATCAGGCTATTGACCAGCATACGACGATGGGAGAGATCTGGTCCCAGAACTGACGCTTTTTTCTGACGGAAATGAACCCGGAGAATACGGTTTACCTTGCGAACACTTCGGGCATGGTTCTGACTGTCGCCTATGATCTCCTGAAGTGACAGCGCAGGGCTGAAATAAACCATGGTCTGCCGGCCATGGAGTAAAGTCGCCAGAAACTTGCGGAAGCGACCGCCGAGGCTGAAGTTCCAGTCAAACAATAGCTTAAAGGCAGACTGTTCTTTTTCCGGCGAGCGTCCCCAGAAAATAGTGACCGGCACTATCTGTACGTCCAGCTGTTGCTCTTCAACCTGCTTTACCAGCTGGGCCAGAAGTTCTGGTGGTTCCGGGCGTTCCCTCTGCAGTATCAGGCCTTCATACTGGTTCAGGAAAAAGTGCGCTTTGTTTTCCGGATGGTTTGGGTCACTGGGTTTATAAGGTCTTGGCAGGCCGGCTTTTATGCACTCACCCTCAAGTACCATCAGGTCGGTCAGAGAACGCTGGTGGATAACATAAACAACGGGTTTGCCCGGCTGCAATTGCAGGGCTTCGGAGTTATTGTTTTCAACCGTGGTACGAACCCACGTGGACAGGAGTTTTCTCAGGCTATGGAAAACATAGCGATTCAGGGTAATGGGTTTCAGCATGGAACTGGCTCTTGGCCTGCATCCGTTAGTAAGGGAGATAATAGTCGATCAGAAGACTGACTCCAGTGAACCGGTAGCAGGCCTCTGGCTCAAGAGTAGACGGGGACTCTCAAGTCTGTGGTGAATTAGCCGGGCATTCTAGCCTGATTACGCGTTGTTACGCAAAAGATTCAGCCTGACTCAATCGCTTATTTGGATAACCGGCAGTTTGGGGGGATTGATAACAATGGCCCGGGGTTCTGACTGGCAATGATGACTCCGTGCTGTCAGGGTTGATCAGGTTTTATGAAAAGCAGCAGGGCTGCTTTTCAGCTACGAGGCGTTAGGCCATTTGATCAGACTTTCCTGACCTTTTTCATCCAGCTGCCACCACTCATCCATATCGGCACCTTCCTGCCAGGGGCCAGAGTTACAGCGGACTCTGCACTGACAATGCGCCTGAAGGCTTCGAGCGCACTGGGTATCATCCTCCCAGGCCGTTGCATTGGTTTTAAACCAGATGCTGGTCCAGGCTTTACCCACGGCATTTTCAACAATCATGACCGGGATCGTTTTGCCCTGGCAGGTGACTTCCAGATCATGAACAACGTTGCCACTGTTTAAGGTAGCAACATGATCAAAAGTATCGTTTAACCAGCCGGTAATAGCCTCCAGAGAGGTGCTTTTGGCATAAACTTCAATATCGTTTACTTCAGTATTATCGGCTTTTGATGGGTCAGGAGTATTCATTTGAAAACGTCATTTGTCGGTTAGCAAATGCCGGAGTATACCCTTATATATTTCCTGAAGGGTATCCAGATCATCCGCTTTAACACATTCATTCACTTTGTGGATCGTCGCGTTTACCGGGCCAAGCTCCACTACCTGTGCACCAGTAGGGGCAATGAAACGTCCATCAGAGGTACCACCGGATGTGGATAATTCCGTTGTCAGTCCGGTCACTTCACTAATAGCCTTTTGGGCGGCATCAACCAGTGCTCCGGGGCGGGTCAAAAATGGCAGGCCACTCAGGTGCCAGTCAATATCGTATTCCAGCAGGTGACTATCAAGAATCGTCGTCACCCGGTGTTGAATTTGTTCTGGCGTCAGTTCAGAAGAAAACCGGAAGTTGAAATTAACCTGACATTCTCCGGGAATCACATTGCTGGCGCCGGTGCCTGCATGAATTTGCCAGATTTGAAAGCTGGTGGGTGGAAAGAATTCATTGCCTTCATCCCAGGTTTCTCCGGTCAGGTCGGCAATGGCCAGGGCCACTTCATGCACCGGGTTTCTGGCCAGGTGAGGGTAGGCCACATGGCCTTGAATGCCTTTGATGGTCAGGTGGCCGTGGAGTGAACCCCGGCGGCCATTTTTAACCACATCACCCACGGTGTTGGTGCTGGAAGGCTCACCAATCAGGCACCAGTCGATCTTTTCATTACGGGCTTCAAGGTGTTCAATCACTTTTACTGTGCCGTTTGCAGCAGGGCCTTCTTCATCACTGGTGATCAGAAAGGCGATTGAACCTTTGTGACCAGCGTGCTCTGCCAGAAAGTCCTCGCAAGCTGTAACCATGGCCGCCAGGCTTCCTTTCATGTCTGCAGCTCCACGGCCGTGAAGCATTCCATCAATCACAGCCGGTTGAAACGGTGGGTTATCCCACTTATCTTCCGGGCCGGTGGGCACTACATCGGTATGGCCGGCAAACGCCAGAACCGGACTCTGGTCTCCCTTGCGAAGCCAGAAATTTTCAACCTCACCAAAGCGGAGTCGTTCAACCTTAAAGCCAAGGGGTTCCAGCCGGCTGATCATCAGTTCCTGACAACCCTTATCTTCAGGGGTGACGGAAGCGCGGCTCATCAGGTCAATTGCCAGTTCGAGGGTTTTTGATGTCATTTTTAGCTTCCCATTTAAAGTCACTGAATTATTTTTTATTTTGGTGAAGTTCTTTTTTGTTAAAGAGTGTTTATTAGAACGTGTTTGTTAAAGACAGTTCACAGGCTACGCAGTTTAGCACTGATCTTCAGTAATTCACTGTTTCAGCCAGCTGAGAATTTCCCTGACAAAGGGTTGCTCAGCTTCTGACTGGAATTTTGAAAAGGTTTTTTTCAGACGGTTACGGGTGAAATCTGAAAAATTCAGTGTTCCTTCCTCGGTAAAACAGATCAGATTTTCTTCTATGGCTGCGGCAAGTTCTATTCCACATAAATTCCGGGCAGCGCTCTTGAAACTGGCATGACCATCAAACTGACCTTTTTGCTGATAGAGATCCGACAGTGTCGCCAGGGGAATCATGGAGAGCCAGGGCTGAATCATCGGATTGACCGCATGACCACTGCACCAGTCACTGAGTTGCCAGGGCCGGCCGGTGAAGGTATAGAGCCGGAGCCGGTTTTTCAGCCAGTCTGTATCATTCACCGGGTAATTATCCCAGAGGAACGGTTTGCGGCGGAAGTGATCGGTCATTTCCTGCAGGCTGGTCTGATCGTACCCCAGGGAGATAACATGGTCGCCGGTCCAGAAGATATCAAACCGGGAATCAAGAGACTGGCCAAGGTCTGACCAGTAGTTTTCTGGCATAGCGCCATAAACTCTCTGCAATAGTGGATCTTTTGAGTAGTACGTACCGACGACAATAAATTGCTCCGCGCTGCTTTCTGCGGCGATAAATTCAGCGATTTCGGTTTGCACTCTGGCCAGGCAATCCACCTCATTACTGAAGTCGTCAAAGAGAATACAGAGTATTTGCGGGTTGAGTTGATTAATGCTGGCGATTTTTTCTTTTAGCTGTTGGCGGTTTTCCCGGTTCAATTCCCTTACGTTAAAGGGCGTGAGTCCCATACCAAAACGAACATTGCTCTGTTGAAGCTTTAACCCCAGGGCCTTGATGGCCTCGAAGGTACTTTCCGGCCATGGCTGATCCCATTGCTCACGAAGGTATGGGTCATCTTTTGGGGCATAGATGTAAAAATCGAATCCTTTCTGTGTGCAGAAGCTGACATAGGCATCCCTGGCTTCCCAGGACCACTGGTTTTGCTGATCATAGAGACCTTCGATTACACCATATCTGAATGCCATTGCTCATCATCCCTGCCCGAAAGAGCTTTGCCCGAAATTGGTTTAACAATGAATCTGAAAAGTAGCAGATTTGTCGGGTTGCGAGAAGTCTGTTTGCGGTTTGTGATTCTCCCTGCTTGTCTGATGCAAAGCGATTGTTATTGAACTTTTGTCACTGGTTATTATCTATGTATGAGGCACCCAAAAATGATATTTGGAATGTGGTGAAAGCGGGTGATTCATTAGTTTTCACCGACAATGATTGAGTGAATATGATTCAGGTTAACAAAGGCCAGCCAGCAGGGAATGTATCACGACACGATGTAATACCGGATGATAAAAAAGAAACGACCCGGTCAGTCATCAGTCTGGGTTCTGAACATAAGTCCGGGACGACTGGCAAGGCAATGGATCAATATAAAATTACAGAACATGATTCCCTGTCAGCTGCCAATGCATTGGTACTGCCTTTTGATGATTTACAGGCAGCGCTGGCGCAATCAGCGGAGTATCAACAGCTTGAGTTACGGGAGGTTCCCCGGGATGGTAACTGCTTCTTTCATGCCATTGCCGATGTGATCAAACATAACGACGTTGCACAGGCGTATTTTACGGGCTGTTTTAACCATCTTCTGGCAAAGAAAGTCCTTGAAGCCCACTGTAGGTCGGAGTCGGAGAGCATTAATGAAACCATGGTTCGGCAATTGATCCATGGCTGGATTAAATGGGCCAGTGATACATTGCCGGAGTATTGGGAGGAGCTTGAATTACTGGTCCGTCCGCCGTCTGGCAGGTCATTGGAGCAACAGCTGAAGGGCGGTTTTATCCGTAACATGGCACCATTTTCAGAGGCGGTCGATTATTATGGTTGGATTGATTTATTGTATGTTCTCAGGTTGGCAACGGGGATACCCATCAATCTTTTACATCTTCGCCAATTCAAGAACTCTCCCCGGGAAATCGTTTCAGAGTTGCCCGATGTGAATGCACTGGAGCAATTGACGGGTGACCTGCTCAGGAAACTCAGGGAAAAAGATCCATTGCTGGTGAAATTACAAAATGATGATTCATTACACACTAATCGGCAAAGCCTGTTTCTGGTGCATTCCGGTGGCGATCATTACTACCCTGCGTTAACGAAAACAGCCGCAGAATTATCGGATACAGAATGCACTCCCGTAAATTACGCTCAATATCAACAGGCTGGGACGAAAGATAAGGTTTCTGCTGAAGACCCCGCCTCTATTATCGGAGAAATGATACAAGAAGATGGGCGGGTATCTTCAGAAGAGAATAATAACCCGGGAGAGCATTCAGCCGGTAATCGGGATGGTGAACCAGCTGCTGTTGCGCAGGGACAGAAATTGTGGGTACTCGAAAGCTCAGACGGCCTCCCCAGTATGGTTGCCTGCACCGGTGAGGATTATTCCGGTTACGGACATGAAGGCGCAAGGTTGGTTGACCCTGATATGGATGATGAGCTTCTGGACAGTATTGTGAAGGCCTTTCCTGATATCGGGGATTGGTATCCTGCTATTAAGCCATATATGTCGAAGTGCAGGAAATTAGTGGGTCCGGGTGATAGTGTCAGCCCACCGGAGCCTGCTTCGCAAATGGGGGTTAAGAAAACTTCAGTGGATTCAGACTCCGTCCCGGAAATTTTTCCGCCATTGAAAGCACTTGACCCGATTAAGTCGCTTGATGAAGACAGGAATGGCGTAAAAGGAAAAAATGTCACGGGGGAGTCTCCCCGGGATCACAGAAAGCAACCTATGAAGAGGGATAAGGCTGATTTTAATGCGTTCCAGGAGTCTCTGGAGTCGTTACAGGGCATGCTTGAATGTACTCAAAATAAAGGTTATCAGTTTTATTACTTTGAATTTAACAAGGTCATTGTAAACACGGGTGAAAATTACTATTACAATAAGGGGCTGGGAGCGTTGTTATACAATAAAGCTATTCAAATACTGGATGAGGCGTTATTTCTTGCACGAAGCATGGTCGGTGTTTTTATGGACTATTCTAAGCGCTATCCACGTAAGGCATGTCTTGCTTCGACTTACGAGATGGTTACTAAACAACGTTGTGATACATATTACTTCCTTGTATCGTTTATAAATGTATTTCGCTTTATTAAAACATCGGACAAGTCTTTAAGATTTGATTGCAGGCTTTTGCAATTGCAAAAACTGCTGGTTGAAGAGTTGCTTGATTTAAAAAAACATGCATCCATAAATATTGTTCCGGCAATTTTGGAAACATATCTTTATACTATGAGTCTGATTGTTAATCTGAATTGTTATTCTTTTGTTGGCAGTAAGGATGAGCAGGATGCCTGTGATTATACTTTAGAATTAATTTTCTTTATGGCAGGAATTAAAAAAGGATATTCTCTGGAATATATTCAACCAGATGATGTTGTAACCCGAAATAAATGCTTTCTGGAAATTTTGCAGTGGCACTGCGAGAAAGTCAATCATATTAAGGCGTTGAAAAACAATCTTGAGGTGGCGTTACTGCTGGCCGGTGGTGATATGCATTCCACTTGTCAAAGCGAAGTGGTATTTACCTGTGATAAAAAAGAACGCAATACAGCAAAAGGCGGTGAAAAGAGTCTTCCCGGCAGGAAGGGCAGGAAGGGCAGGAAAGGTAAAAGGGGTGGCTATGCCGTGGAAAAAGAAGTAAAAAAATCTCCGGCTGTCGATGTTATCCGGAAACATGATGAGCGATTCATTACCTATATTGATCAGATCTGTCAGGATTTCTTCACTTCACCGCTGGATATTGATGATGACGATGCAGAACGGATTGGCTATTTAAAGGAGGTGGAGGAACTTTTGTCCATCAATCAGGGCTTTTTTCCAAGACTGAAAGATACGTTGGAGACGTTTAAGAGTAGACGTGAGAATCTTCAAGCCAAAATTAAAAAAGAAGCAGAAGAACAGGAGAAAGAGGCACAGCAACAACTGAATAGTATAAGAAAATCGGAAGAGAAAAACAGACGGTCAAAAAGACACAGGAGACTGTCAAAATCAAACACACAGCACAGAAATTCGTCAGGTTTGCAGGCAACCGTTAAGTCCAGCGAAGAAACAAGTAATAGCATAATTCATGGTGGTTTTGTTTCTCAGAATGATCCGGGGCAGCAGTTTTATCAATCAGATGAAAGTGCACAGGGAAAATTTTTACCCGGCGCAGGTTGTTTGTCTGAAATGGAAGAAATACTGAAGACGGCAGAGGCACTGGTGGAGAAGGCGGCGGAACTGATTGGACAAAGCGAGGGCAATGGGGGTGAAAAGAATGAAGAGGCAAAGAGCTTCTATGAACTGGCCATGAAAAATCTGGGTGGTTTTCTTGAAAAGAACAGCGCAGCCGTTGATTATGATATGGCTCTTGCACTGGTGACGATGTCTTCCTGGCGTATTGAGTATGAATATCACTTCACGGGTTTTTTTGACAGGCTGTATGATACCTTCAATAAAACCAGGGTATGGGAGCGTATTTTTACCAACGGAATGCGCAAAGCAAAGTTGCCCTGGTATCCAAAGCATAAGCATTTGATTGAGATTGTTGAAACACTTCAGGGCATTGGCGGGCAACTGGCTGATGAGGGTTGTTCCAATATAGGCAGAGCACTGAATGAGCAGAACAGAGCTTTAGATATATTGCAGAGTTATTCTTCGTCCAGGGGGGGGGGCGGTATACAGTTGCAATATTTTGATGATCAGATGAACTATTTACAGGTAAATCAGGCATTCTTTGATGGGGTTCGAACCGATTTTGAAAAAGCCAATAGAAATGCCCTGAGCGCCATTGCCAGCAGGCGGCTCATTAAACGGCATTTTTTACCGCCGGGCTATTATCGAAACAGCCGCTGGAAAGGGGCTGCGCCCCAATATCAGCCCCGGGATCTGATTACAATGTTGACGGAAAATGTCGACAGGCAAGAGCGGTTTGCTAAAAATATTGAGGTTCGGAAAAAACGGTTAATTGGTCAGAGTTAAGTCTCTGAAGATCGTATTCCTTGGCGCTTGCACTGAACTACTCAGAGAGCTGACTTCCTACCCCGCCGCTTGGGGTGGGGTTATTGATTAAAGACGGCCTTTGAGAAAATCAGATGGTAAATTGTGAAAAGTAGCTGCTCCGGGATTCAGGACGTCTTCTGCCTGTACTCACATTATATCCACCAAAAAACCTCTCAATGGGTGAGTGAGTGAGTGAGGAAGAAGGCTTGATGGCCTTTAAGGGCGGTATATCCATCTAAAATCCATTACAAATAATACTAACTTTGTAAATATAAGTGATTTACAGCGAAAAAAATGGAAAAAAGCACTAGAAATCCTTTACAAAAAGACTGAATAATAAAAAGATTAAAGAGCGCCAAAACAGTCGGTGGCAGCACGCTCTCGGATCAGCTTCGTCGATTGTCTCAGCTTGAGTGGCCTCGGGTCTCCGAGCCGCTGCCCGCCGCCCTCCTGCGGAAAAAGCCCCCGCAGGAGCACGTCAGTCATCAACTCGGGTTATTCTCAGGTTTTGCTAGATCTGTTGCAATAGCTCAGCCAGGTAACTGTTTCTTTTGTGCGAATTGCTGGGTGTTTCAGTAATGCGCTTTAAATCATCTTCGCTACCAACAATGTGGATCTCACTTTCCGCTCTTGTTATTGCTGTGTATAGCCATGCCCTATCAACGATTCTCCCCTTCTGTAGTGCAATGATGATGCGCGGGAACTGGGAGCCTTGCGCCTTATGTAATGTGATCGCATAGCCTAGCTCCATGCAATCCAACACAGACTGAGAGATTTCAACCTTACCGCCCGTGTCCAGAGTCACTTCTCCATAGCTCTCTCCGGATGATTCAATGCTTGTTAATGAGCCCAGGGAGCCGTTCTGAATCCCTTTATCGTAGTGGTTTTGCGTGAACAAAATAGCATCGTTTAATCTCAAGTCCAGGAAGAGCTTCTCAGCGTGTATTTCAAATGCGATTCTACTTCCCTTTGCATTGACTGCTTCTTGAATAAGCTTGTTGATTTCATAAACGAGAGCCTTTGTAGGCGCCATTACACGGCTGCTTTCAGGCGACAACTGGTACAACTTGCAACAAACTTGAGCTATATCTTTTTTGTCTGTTTGGTGAAAGTGAATAGCGCCCGTAGTCAGTTGCCCCGGCATAACCCCTTGATTGATCAACCTTGAATATTCTGGGATTCCCGTGCTGCCTTCTTGTCGTTTAACAATATCAAGCATGGTGTTTGCGATTGTTTTAGCAAGCACTATGTCGGCAAGCACTTTACCGCATCCAATAGGCGGCAATTGGTCTGGATCACCCGTGAACACTATCCGCACTGAGGGGTGAATGTGGTTGACCAGACGATACATAGTCGGAAGATCAATCATGCTGGCTTCATCAATAACCAGCAGGTGGTTTGGATGCTCTGCGCTCGGTTCGACAGGAGGATCTCTGAGAAGCTTGGCAATCGTTGAGGTGGTAAAACCAATGGATTCATGCAGACGCATGGCTGCTCGCCCACTAAGCGCAACAGGATGAATTTCAAACCCCATCTGGTGGTAGGCGCGCAGGGCTGTCCTGAGTACTGTTGTCTTGCCTGTACCTGCACCACCTGTAATGCAACTTACAGCGTTATCTAAACAGGTTGCCACAGCTTCATGCTGCTTCCTTGTAAGATCATAGGGCAATTCACTCAGCGCAGAGTAATAGGCGGAATCTGAACATTCGTCGAAAAGGTTATTTTGACAGGCTAGTGTTTTCAAACGTTTTACAACGACGCTTTCCATGAGCAATTGTGCCGTGGGATGGAAGGTGCCGGTTTCAAAATTGAGAATATATTGCGCTTTGTCGTGCCCGGCCATGAATGCTTTGGTGACCAGCTCTTTCTCTTTAAGCAGGTTGGTTAGGTGAGGGCGTACAATAGCCTGTGTCGTGTAGGTGTGACCCTTCTCAATCTCCTTACGCAGAGCAATCTCAAGTGCAGCACTCAAGCGTTTATCGTCATCCGTCGAGATATCAAAGTCAGAATTTTTTACTGCACGGTCGACATCTTCAAATGACATTCCGAAGCCAATCAATACATAGGGATTTTTTTTGATTGCTTCAATCGACTGCTCGCCATGGTGCTTTAATAAGCGCTGCTGAATACTGGCGGGTATCTTATGCTCTGACATCCAGTTGCAGTAAGCCAGATTCTTGTACTTGGCATACCCTTCAAACAAGGCATTGATGCTGTCTTCGCTTAGAATACTTCCAAGGCGACTCCTTGACTCCGGGGTGTCATGCCTCAGTATGGAATGGAAGTCTTTTCCCAGATGTTCCCACAGTGCTCTTGCTTTACTTTCACCGATGCCTTTGAAGTCACTTTCTTTGGCGATAAAGCGTATCAGTTGCTCTCCAGTTTCTGGCAAGTTGCACTCAATGTGATCCGGCGACTCATAGGTGTGCTGCTGCATCACATAATCACCTGAAGTCACATCTTCTATTTTTCGCTGGCCTTTAATCGACCAATGCTGGCCAACCGCAGGCGGCACAGGAATGGAGTCAGGGTCTACCTTTATTGTGACGTAGTATTTGCCGCTATTAGCTCTATAGGAGTTTCTCTTAAGAGGCACACCGCTAAATATCACCATACTTGTTGACGTAAAAGGGATGCTGGTGACCCGCAACCGGTCTTCATGAATAACAGTATTCATCGCGGCATGAACCCCATGTCTGATAGTGTTTCAGATAGCTCTCCGAAGCGCTCAAGCTTGCCTTCCAGTTCTTTTACTTTTGCCTTTAATTCGATATTTTCAGTTTCCAGAGAAGACAGGCGTCTAACATCCAGCATCCTACGGTTTGCCGTGGTGTCATACAGCTTTGGCTTGTCGGCAGCCTTTTTTGCGGATTCGGTCAGTGGCGGAAGTACGCCTTTGTCACGCAAGCTATCTTCGAGCGCCTTAACCGCATTTTTGAGCGCAGGGTTTTGCCTAAAAGCGGATGTACCACAACCAATCCCTTTAGCTACTTCTGTACGGCTTAGTTGGCCTCTGTACACGATTTGCTTGAAGTCATCGTCCGTTTGTGTGGCTTTCCACACCTCGAAGGCTTTAAGGCTTTGCTGCGCTGTCTGCTGACCACTTGCCATTAATTGACCTCTGATTATCTCAATTTAAGGTTCAAAATGTTGCACTCTAGACGGGTTATCTAGCTTTAGATTCAATGTCTTGAAATGCTTTCTCGAAAATATCCATAACCGCAGGGTTACTCTCACCGATATTGGTAACCTTCTGTATAAAGGCCTGCAAGTAGCCGATCTCATCCTTTGCCACTTTCAGTTCAGCTTCCAATTGAATGACTTTTCCAGCTAAATCAATGTCCTTCTCAAGATATGACACAAGCTTTGTATCTGTTGTTGAGATAGGCTTACCTTTAAGTAAGCGCTTTTTCTCTTTGTATTCATTTTTGATGTTGAGATATTTATCGAGCGTTTGTCGAGTGGTGGTAATCGCAAGGCTAGATTCAATTTTCGTGACCAGGAAATCCCATGTTAACCTACCGTCCCAACTGCGAATTAATGCTTGTATAGAGATTTGTTGCTCTGTTTCGAGTGACTTTATTGCCATGCGTGCACTTCCTTATATTGAACCCAAAAAGCCTAATAAATTCTTTTTAGCAACCGTGTTATCAGGCTTTGTTTTTGCTTCAATGGCGGCGTGCAGTGCCTCGTTTGGGTTCGGTAGAGTTAACTTTCGTTCTGTCACCGTTTTAGTGTCCAGGTCTGTAATACGCACTGTATTTGAGCTTGTAAGATACCTTACTATCGAGCCTTGTTTTATGGTCTTGTCAGAAAGGACGTCTACCAAATTTTTTAACAGACAGGTATTACTATAATGCGTTGAGTACCATTGCTGCATCCCGTCGCTCGTGGTGAAGTTGATGGCGTCTTGAACTTGATCTAAATTATGTGTTTGCACTTTGAGGTCTTTCTTTAATAGCTCAATGGCATCCTCGTCGTGAGCAATATGACAGGAAGATGGACATAATGTGCATTGAGTTTCAAATTCAGTCATGTAGGTGCAAGGTGATAAGGTGAGGTTTTGCACGCAAAACCCTACCTCTGTTATGAACGTCGGAATGAGGTTTTCAATTGCAGCATCATACTGAGTTTTACTTTGTATGCGCATACCTACGTGTTCTTCAACCTCATCTTCAGTTTCTTGGTTATACAGGATGTCACTGATAACTGAGGCGTTTTGAGCGTCTGTCGTGTGTATGTAGCTCAAGGTTTGCTCTGCACTTTTTCGACCTGACAGCATTGAGATGAGTAAGTGTGGTAAGCCTTTTTTAGCCAAATAATCATTCTGCCAATGCCTAAATTGATGAGGTTTAATAAAAAAGTCCGAAGAAAACCCGTGTCGCTCAAAGATGGTTTTTTGACTCGTTCCCTTGTTTATTTTTAAGCTGGTAGAGAAGAAATTCTCCAATGAAGCGATAGGCACCAATAGAAAGTGTGACGCTTGTTGAGCGTTTAATTGCTTTTCGGTGAAGGCAAATAGGGCGTTCTCATAATCCACTTGCTTGGTTTGCTTTTTATTGTAACCCGTCAGGTTTGCTTGGTTGGCATCAACAAAGTGATTTTGAAATTCGGCAACCGTAAGTACTTGTTTCCCTGCGCAATATTTTTCAATCTGTGGTTTAGTACTAAACGCCGCTCCCAAAAGTGCAGATGCGTAAGGGCATCTAGATACCATTGCTAGCTTATCGAAAGGGGAAAGCTCTGCAATGGGCTTGAGGTATTTAGACTTACCTGTGGGGTTTGGAACCTCGATTGCCCCTTGCGTGTCGTGTGTTACTCGTGCGACTTTATCTATACCATCGTAAAAGCTTAAGAGTAACGCAAGGTGGATGAGGGTGATTGGCTTACCCATTGCAGGGTTCAGCGATGTAATATTTTCAATGCTGGGCTTGAACTCACCGAGCACGCTTTTCAGAGATTGAGTGGGGTCTTTATAGAACCTTGCTAACACCCTTGCTGGCTCTGTGACAATACTGGTGTAATGCAACGCTCTATCAAGGCTTTCTGCCATTTCAGCATTAAAATGCTTTTGGTTATCTAAATATCCCTTTGAGCCACGCCAGTTAAGGTAATAAACGGTCTCCTGTTTCCCCTTAACTATTTCGGTATGGCTTTGTAAGCGCTGCTTTGTCAGAAGCACTTGCTCTGCTGCCGCTCTGTTGGGTGATGACATAGCCAGAGCTGACATGGTGCATGTGAAAGCATCCAGCTGGTGTTTTGAAGGATGGATTAAGTGCTGCCAAGCGCTTATGTCGGATGGCTCACCTTTGTAAGGAGGAATAACGTCATGAAAAATAGCCCCCAACACTAGAAGCGCTTTATCATCGGGAAGCTTGTTATTTTCAGCTTCAATGGCATCATCCCCAGATTTTCTGTTCATTCCACCTACCCGCGCTGGAAAGCTCGGACTACAGCTCGCAGCAAGCATTTTATGCTGATGAAGCCAGTGAAAGAATGAGGGTAGAGCTTGGGTATAATCCATACTATCGATGGTGCACTGCATATCACTCAAGCTAGTAGAGGCAACGTTATGACCAAGCTTGATAAGAAACTTCCTGGCGGTGGTTAGTTTATCTTTCTTATTATCTATACCGATATTTTCTTTGAGTACATCCAATAAATAAGCAAGAAGCAACTGATGAGTCTCTGTATTTAACCTATCTTCTTTGGTGAACTCGCTACCCATTCTTGCGCAGGTCTGATTGCCATTATTGAATAAGAAGTTTGCGGCTACACCTGTTGCACTTGTGAAAGTGACCGCAATATCAACCCACGCGGCCTGCTCTCCTTTTTGATTTGTAAAGCCTGTCAAAGGTTGCTGCATTTTCTTTTCAATGTAAGCGTGTTGGTTAGCAATATAACGGTTCAATGCGGTCATTGTTTACCCCCGAGCTTCAATGTCTTTCTTTCGTTGCAAAGCGCAATGGTTGCCTTGATGTAAATGATGATTTTATTGAGTTTTTTTACCGTCGCAGGGTGTCCTGATTGACTATTGATTTCAAGCTTACGCTCCGCCTTGTCCAGATACTGCTGATGATTCGCTGTTTCGAGCGGTCTAAAGTTGTCACAGGGGTAGCAACCCATTGGCGCTCCCCCTTTGGATTTGCAGCTTGAGCAATTATCGGGGTTTAGCTTGTATCCCATTTCTTCATCAAATGGACTCTTGATACAAAACGCCTTGTCCTTTTGCAGCTCTTTAACTGATGTGGTATCGAACCTCTTGATAATATGGTTACCAGCGTAAGCTTGGTCTATTTTGATCCGCTCTTGAGCCTTAAGGTCTATGTAGGGCTGGATGGCCCCAATGGTCACGCCTGTAATTGAGGCGATTTGCGCAGGGCTGAATCCCTGCCAAACTGCTTGCGTTAATTGCGTGTGTCGCCACCGGTTGTTTGCAAGAGCCAAGGGTGCATTGGGTAATCGGTCGCTCTGCGCATTGAGCTTGGTTTTAAATAGATAGGCGATGTTTTCGCGAAGGGCATTTGGGTTTAAGTGGTAAGCTTGAGAGGTGTCACTGATTGCCCTGAAAATCTCTGATTTAGACTGATACTCAGAGCTAAAGAGACTTTGATCTGGCAGTAGGGGCAAACGCCTCATCAACTCTGTCATTTCATCGCGGCTTAGGGTTATATGGTTTTGATGTAACTGGTGTGAAAGGTAGTTTTCGTAAACCTGATAATAGCGTAATAACATTAGAGAAAAGTCAGGCTCTAAGCGGTGTGAGCGTGATTCAGCGTTAAAACGAAATTCCCCATCCTTGCCCTTGAAGGTTCGAAGATGGAACTGTTCAACATCTGAGAATAGATGCTGCGTTATGGGTTCCCATTTTCTGTCAGGCTCTTTGTGTGACTGAAATTTTTGACCAACTCGCAAAACATCACACCATTTGATTTTTACAAGTTGAACAGGCCGCCTTACAATTGCCACCATGAGCTGACTTGCAATCACATTTCGTAAACGTGTAAATGTTTTTTGCGTAAATAGATCGCCATCCAGCGCTTGAAGGGTTTCAATACGAAGCGCCTCTAGAATATTATCATGCTCAATTTCACTGTAAGCTCCATTTTTAATGTCAAGAACCCCTTTAATAGCACTTGGGGTACCTAGATTTTCATCTTTGATTGAGTTGCACAAAGGGGAAAGTGTTGCTGAGTGGTATTCATCACTCCGCTGACAAAAAGCAAACAGTGCGTTTCGAACTGTCTTTTTGTAACTATCAAGCGTTAGCCACCATGCTTCAAATTGATTGACATCAAGGTTGTCAACGATAGTTTTCAGTGTGCTTACGTTAGTATGTACTGTGCCAAAGGCATAGTGCGAAGCAGCATGCGCTATTGCTAACCTTAAATCGAGAAAAGTGGCAGTATCGACATTCAGTTCATTCATCCACTCTAAGTACAGGGTCTTTTTATACCCGAGCAGCCATTCATCAGACAATACATCAAAGGTGTAACCCTCTTCTTTAGCTGAGAATATTCTCTGATCCGCGTATTCATTCTTTAAATCGGTGATTTGAGATTTATTCATTTGCACCTCCAAGGCTTGGCACCGATTTGCTTTGATTTTTCGCAGAGAGTTCTTGAACTTTCACAGCCAATTTAAACTCGTTATAGGTTTGTACCATTTTGGAGTCTTCAACCCAGCCCATGCTGTATTTACGCATATCTTCAATCTGCGCGGCGTCATAACCCGCCTTTTCCGCTTTGTCAGTAAACACCTCATTCCACTTATGTCTTAGCTTATGAGGGTGCAGCTTGGTACCAACAGCGTCACCAAACTTATCCACCAATTTGTGAATTGCCTTGTAAGAGATAGGCTGCCCTGATGAAACACCCTTTTCCGAAATAAAAACGAAGTCATGCTCATGGGCGCTAGAATGTGAAGCTCGCACCGTTGATACGTAGAGCTTGATGAGCTTCATTAAATCCGACGACACCGATACTGACAGTGCTTTGGTTTTATTTGCAGCAGGCATTCGCCTTGCATCGGTAGCATCGTCAGGGGTTCTGGTGATAAGAAATCGAGGGTTATCCCAATCCTCTACTAAATCACTAATCTTGAGCTTTAGAGCGGCACCAACTCGAACACCTGTATCAATCAAAATCTGCATGATGATTTGATTTCTCAGCTTGCTCGATTTAAATGGGTTTTTCGGTGAGCTTTCTTTAATGATTTCTAGAAGTTCAAAGAATTTATCTGTTGAAATGACCGACTCAAAAGGGTCTTTGGTGATGGTGTTGCCTTTTCGAGAGCCTGAAATAAACTTATTGATATAGAGCTGAAAAGCCCTGAACTTATCGCCAGTTTTGAAATTACCTTCTGTAGGAGCTTGGTCGTAATGATGGCAGACGTACAAATACTCAATATAACTTCTCAGGCGAATTAAGCGCTGGCGAAAGGTGTGGACTGATACTTGGGAATGACTGTTGGCCGTTGCATGGATAGCGTCTCTGATGCGCTTATCTGTAATACTGATTACACTCGAACTTTCTTGCGAAGCGCTATCATCAGCATAGAGCTTACATGCTCGAACAAAATCATCCACCTCAACTCTTGAAAGGAACTCACCATCAGCAACCCTATCAACTAGATTGATGCCCTTATCTGCGAAATAACAATACAAGAGCTTTAACTCGTAAGCGTACTTTATGCGAGTATTTAGACTGGGCGCTTGCGTGGTCACTCCTTTCTTGCCTTTAGAAAGAGGTGAGTTGTGATTACCATTCAAATAAGCATTGAGATACAAACAAGCAGGGAAAACATTGTTTCGTATCACCAATGGGAACGAGTGGCTATTGGTATCTCTATAGATACTGACTTTAACGCTTTCACCAAATTCTATCATTACAATTCCATGTATTACATATACATAATTCTACTATATGTGACGATTGTGATTTTGTAAAGGAAAAAAAAGACTCAATCAAGAGTCTTTGTGTGATATCGAGGTTTTCTTACTTCTTTTTCTTTACACTTTCTTTTGGTGGAGAGAACTCACAAAGGTCTTCAATAATACAGCTGCCACACTGGGGCTTTCTGGCTTTACACACATAGCGACCATGGAGGATCAGCCAGTGATGGGCATCCATCAGGAACTCTTTGGGAATGAGTCTGATCAGTCGATTTTCGACCTCGAGTACATCTTTTCCCGGCGCTATGCCGGTTCGATTGGAAACGCGGAAAATATGCGTATCCACCGCCATGGTGGGCTGTCCAAAGGCGGTGTTTAAAACCACATTGGCTGTTTTTCTGCCAACACCCGGCAGGGATTCCAGGTCTTGGCGATTGTCCGGTACGATGCTGTGGTGCTGTTCAATAAGAATACGGCAGGTTTTAATGACATTTTCAGCCTTGGCATTAAAGAGGCCAATGGTTTTTATGTATTCCTTCAGGCCATCAACGCCCAGGGCCAGAATAGTTTCCGGGGTGCTGGCCACTGGATAGAGTTTATCTGTTGCTTTGTTAACCCCGACATCGGTGGCCTGAGCCGAAAGAATAACGGCAATCAGCAGTTCAAAGGGTGTGCTGTAGTTGAGCTCGGTGGTTGGGTTGGGGTTTGCGTCCCTGAGCCGGGTGAATATCTGTGTGCGTTTTTCTTTATTCATCAGTGATCAATCGAAATAAATCCAGCTTGATAGTAGTTTAATGGCAAACAGGATGAAACGTTCCCGGTAAAATAGTCAATAAAATTAACTTATTTTTGGCTCTTTGTCTTTTCAGAGCGGCCAGATAGCTTTCCCGGGACACTATCTGAAGGGTGCAATTAAAAGTGTTCAAAAGAGAAAGTCGAAATGGTTATAGCTCTTAAGGTAGTGGAGCTGCAGGAAATACCCGCGTACCGTCATCCCCGCGAAGCGGGATCCACTACTCGAGATAGGCTCCCACTCTCGAGATGGATTCCCGCCTTCGAGGCTGTCGCAAAACCCACCAGGAACCTCGTTCCCACGCTCTGCGTGGGAATGCATAGCCAACCACAGGAATCGTGTCTGTGGTTGGGTCCTGGCGCTACCACGCAGGACCCACAGGGCCTAAAAGCGTG
>NZ_JAVRMB020000130.1:0-16471 GCF_031844845.1 Endozoicomonas sp. | reverse complement strand
GGATATACCGGTTTTACCCATCAGTACGCTCAGGGCTTCCGTCGAGTGTCTGGTTATGCTGGTGATCCTGGTGTTGGGTTCCCAGCTGCTGGTCTGGGGAGCCCGGGGGGTGGCTCTGGCGATGGGTGTGAATGAGCTGCTTATTGGTTTAACCCTGGTTGCTTTTGGTACCAGTCTTCCAGAGTTGGCGGCCGTGGTGGTCAGTGCCAGAAAGGGACTTCACGATATGACGGCGGCTACCGTTATCGGTTCTAATATTTTTAATATCCTGGGCGTACTGGGTGTGTCGGGCGTCATTGGTCAGGATATTACCGTGGACGCAGAAGCGTTACGGGTTGATATTCTGACGATGGTAGTGATGGCGGCGTTGCTTGCCATTGTCGTGTATTCCAGCAAGGCTTCCTTTGATGCTGAAAAGCGGCATGGCAATCTGTCGGTCAGTGTATGGAAGGTTTCAGGGTATAAGTGCCTTATTCTTCTGTTCACCTATGCGGCCTATCTGGTCTGGTTGATAATGAATGTTTCGTGACCTTCTTATCTTTGCATTTAATGTGTGGAGCAGGCGAGTAAGCGAGGAGAATGTTCACAGGCATTTCAGGTAACGGCCGATGTTGAGCGCTGGTTGTTTTTTAAACAGATGCTTTGAGTCACCAGATTTGGCAGGCCTTTATGAACTATCCCGAATGTTGTCACAAGTTTATCCACAGCTTCTGTGGATAAACTTTTTCACGGATGATTCGGGCTTTTTTTGCTCAGGGCTGTCAGCGGGCAATAATCATAAGATACCTGAGCTGCTTTCGATGGAGCATCCAGCGAATAAACCAGACCTGAAGACGTAGCCTTATCCACATTTTTGAGCGGGTAAAGGCAGACAGGTGCTGATAGTGCTCGCCAAACCAGAAGCAGAAACCGGACAGAACATCGTCAGTCATATCCAGGATCTCAACCTGCTCGAACTGATGTTGCCGGAGGAGACGTTTGTAAGTCTCTTTAATGAGCATATCTTCTACTAACAGACCAGAAATGCGACCAAGTTTGTTTATTAGGCGTTGCTCCCGGCGGTCCTGGAATGGACGGGTAAGAGCGATGTCAGTAAATGCCAGTGCTCCCCCGGGTTTCAAAGCGTTTCTGGCAGAGCTGAGGAAGTGGGTTCGGGAGTCAAAGTGGTAGACGCAGTCCAGGGCTACTATTTTGTCGCAGCTATCTTCAGGCTGCTCTTGCAAAGCCTTTTCTCCCCCCCGAATGAGTTTCAGACTATTGAAGTGCTTACAATGCTCGAGAGCTCGTACCATCTGCTGCTCATCACTGGCGATGGCTGTCAGGTGCCGGACCTGATAATAATCAAGCCAGACCAGTAGCTGATCATGACTGGTGAAGCCAACATCAAGAACCTGATCCTGACTGGAAAGGCACGCTTTGTCGGCCAGCAGGCCTGCCATATCTGAACAGGCCTGATGATATTGAGAGGTCTCTTTCCAATAACCCAGCAGACGCCAGGCAGAGGAAGGCTGTATCGGGTTATTCAGCAACCACTGGTCAGTTTTCAGTTCACGTTCCCGACTGGAGGATGGCCACCAGATTCTGATGATCAGCGCCAGTCCTTGTGCCATAAGGCCAGACATAAATAACCAGACTAGAAGGGCGCCGAGGAGAAATGACAGAATTGGCATAAGTTATCTTTTCATTATTTCCATGCTTTTTAATTGGGTAGGGATAATAGATAGATCAACCATTTTTTGCCAGAGCCAGGTGTTAGTGGGTGCAATTAAAAGTGTTCCCCGGGGGGGACTACTTTTAAGAATTTACCATCGTTATTCCCGCCTTCGAGGTTGTCGCCAAAGGTCTTAAATACCGACTTATACCACTGTCGTCTTTCCCGCGCAGGAGGCTGTAGCAAAAGTTTTTAAATGCCAATTTATACCACTACCGTCTTTCCCGCGAAGGAGGGTTTTGCGACAGCCTCGAAGGCGGGAATCCATCTCGAGAGTGGGAGTCTATCTCGAGCAGTGGATCCCCGCCTTCGCGGGGATGACGGTGTAGTAGCGGGGATGACGGTGTAGTAGCGGGGATGACGGTGTAGTAGCGGGGATGACGGTTAGGTGTTAATTTGCCCTTTTGCGACACCCTCGAAGGAGGGAATCTACCACGCACAGTGGATCCCCGCCTTCGCGGGAATGACGGTGTATAGCGGGAATGACGGAGGGCTGGTACTTTCTACAATGCCACTTCCCTTACCGGATAGAGGAGCTACAGACTGTTTAGCGCCTCTTATCTGTTCTGATCGTAGTGTGATAGAGAACGAGGATATAACTGTGACACCTCATATTAATGCCAGACCCGGGGCCTTTGCTGAAGTCTGTTTGATGCCAGGTGACCCACTGAGGGCAAAGCACATTGCAGAAACGTTTCTGGAAGGTGCCGAACAGGTGACAGATGTTCGTAACATGCTGGGCTTTACCGGTACCTATCAGGGCGTCAAAGTCTCTGTGATGGGCTCTGGTATGGGTATTCCCTCTGCTTCAATTTATTACAGGGAGCTGATCACAGAATACGGTGTTAAGAGCCTGATTCGTGTTGGTTCCTGCGGTGCCATTTCAAAAGACGTTCAGCTGCGTAACATTGTGATTGGTCTGGGAGCCTGTACTGATTCCAAAGTTAACCGCATGCGTTTCAGGGATCACGACTTTGCTGCGATTGCGGACTATGGGCTTCTGGAAAATGCAGTAAACTCTGCCCGAGCCATGAAGCTGCCCGTTAAAGTTGGTAATCTGTTCTCTGCGGATCTGTTCTATAATCCGGATCCATCCATGTTCGACACGATGGAGAAGTACGGTGTACTGGGTGTTGAGATGGAGGCCGCCGGTCTTTACGGTGTTTGCGCTGAATTTGGTGCCCGGGGTCTGGCTATCTGTACGGTAAGTGATCATATCCGTACCGGGGAAGCCCTGCCTTCGGATGATCGTCAGTCGACGTTTAATGAGATGGTAGAAGTTGCTCTGAACTCCCTGTTGTAATTATATCAAGTGTAATTATATCAAGGCAGAAGCTTGCTCATTTATTGGTGTGGGCTTTCTGCTTTATAAATCACTATCTGCTTTCGCATCATAAAAATCATCACTTATCTTTATGAGGTCAGCCACGGGAGGTGCTTTGCTAATGTTAAGATTGGTTGACACCTCATTTTGTGAGTAGCTTCCGTCACTAAAGATAAACCCCTTAATGAGGGGTGAGGGTAGAAAAAAGTCTTTTGAATATTTAAACTGCTGGCAATGATGATGATGCCTGGGTTCATTATCTTGAATAATTTTTTTTACTAAAGAGTTAACTTCACTCCTGTCGGCTTTGATATGGAAGTGAAGGGATAGTGGATTTTCTGTTTTATGTAGCCCGGGGATGTGTTCTCTGTCATTGTCCACAATTGAATCACTGTTACCATACATGGGTAACTTAACCAGACTGTGATTTTTATATGATGTTTCCAGAAAGGAATTCATTTCTGAACTATTTTTTGCTTGTCGTAGCCTTTCGACTGCTTCCGGAGTACTTCCGTGGCGTATCACCAGTGAATGAAAAGAAAACATCTTATTATCGTATTGCATGAGAGAGACAATAAGTCCAGACTTTTGAACATATATTGTTATCACATCATATTTTTTAAGATCCTCGTCAATGTCCCCTACCCCCATGAACTGTTTGAATTTCAGAAGCATGGAATTGCGATTCGGAATTTCTTTAATGGATCTTTGTTTTACTGTAATAGCCTGAATGCTTTTATAATTATTTAAATAATAAGTAAAACCCACCCCTTCATTTTTTGCGTTGGCCAGCATTTTTTTGCCGTGATTGGAAAAGCTGTCAGATTTTAAACTGTTACATCTTCTTCCCTGAAATACCACTTTACCTGGGTACTTAAGTATCTGATCCATAAGTCTGTAGTTTATTCCGATTCTGCCTGCTGAAATCATCAACCGCTTCCTTTATGGCCTGATTAAATTAAGTCAGGGGCGTTTTATAGCAGAAGGCTAAGTACCCTGCCATATGATTTCATGTGGTTGGGTACTTATAGTTATGGATTGATCTTACTGAGAGCCAACCCATTCCTGCTCCACAATCTGATCCAGTATCCATTTTTTGCTGGAGGCATCCGCTGGTGGGTTAGGCACATCAAACTCTTTGACTCTTAAGCGGTAGGCTACGCCGGGTTGGAAATCAAAACCTTCGATATCCCCATAAAAGAGAGTCCAGGGATCATCTTCAGATTCACGGATCTGCATACATTCCATCGGACCCACACCCGTGCAATGCGTTGTCTCAGGTGCAATGTAAATAAAGTGGGTTACCCCATCTTCCATATTAGGCTGTTTTTTGAAAACATAGCTTGTTGTATTGGTGCTGAGTATCAGTTGATCATCGGACATTTGAACTCTGGGCTTATCACTCAAGAGTTGTTTTAACATCTCTTCCTTTTGAGCGGCTTCGCCATGGCACATCATTAATGTACTGGCCAGCTGTTCCACAACCAGCTGGTCACCTGACATTTTTACTGAACCCATCAGCCGATTGCACCCGGCACTGGCGGAGATTCGATCTTTTTTGATATCCAGAGTGATGGGTGATGGTTTGGCCAGGCTGGTTTCCTGCCATCGTCCTTCGGGTAGACTGCTACAGGCGGTTAGTAGAGCAGACATTATTACAACCCCGAGTTGCGAAATTTTCATTGAAAAATCCAGAGGGAAAGTCCTGATTCAGGCTGAGCCAGGATAATTCTGGCTAATTATAGTGTCTGTTCTTCCGATAGACAGCAACTGCCCTCTATTTCCATCGGCTGCCGAGTTCCAAAAAAATCTCGCAAGACTATTAAGGGCTGGCAGCGTAGGTCGATTGGCTCTGCGTACCCCCAGGGCATAAAAGCCGACTCGTGACCCATCCGCCATGCATCAATTAATGTCTGCCGTTGCGGTGGCACTTGTCGGCCCCCTGAACGGGGAATCGACCTACGGTGCTGTATCGGTAGAAATAAAAAAAGCAGCTCAAAAGAGCTGCAAATGGTAAAAAATTGAATGAGCGAAATTACATTTAATCAGATAGTGAAGCTGTAACTCAACCAGGCGCGCAGGTTTTCTGCTTCATCCTGCTTGGTTGCTTCACGGAAGCCCGTATCATTTTGGTAATAGCCATACTCAAGTTTAAACTGCAGCCCGTCCATTCCCCACTGGCCAAAGTTGTATTTGATATTGATATCGTGTTCGGATTCGGCCACATCAGATCCGTTTTTGTCTTTCATGCCGGAACCGTAGAAAAAGTTATAGCCGAGGATTAATCCTTCCAGCCCGATATCACTGAAGTCGTATTCAGCGCCGATCAGCCAGGCTTTTTCCTTGTGGAAATTGAAGTCGGAAACATTGGCTGCCGTGGGTACATCCCAGACACCATTGGTGTTGCTGCCGAAATCATAGTCGTAGTAGCCGATGGTGCCCGGATTTTTGGTATCAGCCTTGGTGTAGGTGAAGGCAGCGTTGATGGTCCATGGGCCGTTGTTGACAGTGGCGTTGAGGTTGCCGGCTTCGGCCTTGTTCTCGAAAGCAGAACCTTTCAGGTTCCAGAGATCCCCATCCTGCTTGGCATAGAAGTACATACCACCCAGTGTCAGCTCTGAATTATTATAAAGTGGCATCGTGAAGCAGACATTACCGTTATGGGCATTCACATAGTTGTCTGCAAGGCCATTTCGATATTGAAGTTCAAGGCTGCGCTGATTTTCCAATTCAAAGGTATAGCCAAGCTCCATACCCATCACCCAGTCGATTTTCTGGTGCTGGCTGTTTTCAATATCATGAAATCCTGACTGACTTCTTTTGGAAACTTCATTCAACCAGGCAATCTTTCCTGTAAAGCCATCCATTTCAACGGTGGCATCAACACCCTGCCAGGCGCTGGGCACTGAACGAGAATCGGACACCGTCACCAGTCCGGTTTCGACCAGCTGTCGGCCAATTTTGACATCGGCAGACAGGCCTTCATAGCTTTCTGGCAACTTGAAATCAACCCATATCTGACCCAGTTTGCCAAAGCCTTCATGACTATCATTAAGCAAATCGCTGGATGCATTTTCATCCGGAAAGTCTTTAATATTGCCATCCTTCATATCCAGCTTGGCAACACGATAGGCAGAGCCTCCAACACTGACAAAATCAGCAAGATAACCGGTTTGTGCATTCAGCCAGACAGCTCCTGTCCATGCCCCTGATGTTTTGTTCGGATTGTCGCTGGTATTCTCATCATTGAAAAATACGGTCTGAACTTTGCCATCAACTTTGGCATCATTGATAAATGAGTCATAACTGTCATTGGCCATAACAGGCAGACTGAGAAATGCAACAGCGCATGATAGTAAAGAAGGTTTGAAACTGGACAAGGTAAGTACCTGCTAAAACAATGATAGTATTTGAGTGAAGCAAGTATAGATGCTGTAGAAAAAGCTGATAGGAATTAGCCGGTAGAATAAAAGAAGAATTGAAAATCAAATGAAGGATAGCTGAAATCTGATACCAGCGTCTTGGAAATGTTAATGACTGATTTAGAATTGAGTTTCAGTAGCTATATTCAGAATCAATTTTTCTGGCGAGGTTGATTTGTACAGAGTTTGTTTTTTTTAATTCTCCATTACGAAACTCAAGGTCAATCCGGCGAATAGATGAGCTTGATGATGATAAGTTTAAAGAAGCTTTATCCTCAGAAATTCGGTACACATCATCAGATGGCAATACACTATTACCAACCAGAAGGTCAATGCCGTCCATTTTGGAAATGAGGTAAATTGATTGATTGCCAGTCGTTGATAATTTCGGATAATTGATTGCGTGAGTAGCAACAATAACAATATCAGCTTGTCTTCTGAGATAGGGTACAAGTTCTGAAGCGGCTAACACCGGGTCTATTATTTCTATACCACGCCGGTGCTCTGCAACGTCAGCTGAAATATCTTCATTAAGAACTCCTTGTCCGGTAAGTCCCATTACCGCAACGCGCAGACCATCGAAGTCAAACAGTGCATAGGCATCAAAAACTGGCCTTCCGGTTTCAGATTCATAAAGGTTGGCAGATAAAAATGGAAAATCTGCAGCGGCTTCCTGCGTACGGATAGTATTCATGGGCTCATCAAATAATAATGGGCTGACGGCCATGGCATTATAACCCAGTTGGTTCAGTTGTCTGAGGTTGAGAATATCATCGTCGCTACTGAGTTCACCCCCGGAAAGTAGCAATAGTTTACCTCCATCCGCTTCTACTTCATTTCGGATTTTATTAATCAGTTCCTGTCGTTGGGTTAATTGGGCATGGATTTCTGTATTTTCACTGGCATATTCATGATTAAGTTCACTGGTGTTTAAAATGGTGAGCTTGTAAGTTCTATCAGGAATATAACTTGGCTGTTGGCTGTCATGAGTTATCCAGAAGTAGGCAAGAGCAATCAGTAACGATGTCAGGGAGGTTTTGATGAGCCGTCTGGGCCAGAATCTATATTGTCTGCCTGATGAGCACACTGGACTGGAGTGCATAAGGGAAACTTCCGGGAAAAGTTTTCAACAATATAACATCTGTCCTCAGGTGCGAGTGTCTTTGATGGTTAATGATCCTGAAAGCATTTTGTAAGTGCGCTACAGCTTCCTGGAGAACGAGGTCAGGAACCCATGATTATTCTGAGTCTGGTGGCTGAAAATTCAATGCCCAGGATTTTAGCGTACCGTGATCCTCTTTAAACTTGTCTTCCACTTTCAGTTTCCACTCACCTTTAGATTCACTACCGGTCATATCAATTCTATAGGTTTCATGGATATGCGCCCTTGCAAAACCATCAGGGTCATCATTGCGCAAAACGATAGCTTGTTCAGAAGGGCTATAAAGCGTGATTTGTAAATCTACATCGGATTCATGCTTGATATCGACAGTAATCTCCACGTAACCCGAATCTCCAGTTCGGGTTACATTGATAACACTGGTAGCCGAGCCTTGATCAGGAATCGCGTAGCTTTGCTTATTTTCGTATGAAAGTACTGGCTGTGCTGTTGTCAGGCCTGATGCTTTCGTCGTGTAGTTAGTCGTTGGACTGCTGGTCGTTATGTTATCAGGTGGAACCATGGTAAGGCCTTGGGTTGGACTGGCCTTTATGGCAGAGGCATTCCTGTTCATCACAGGTATAAATACCACAATCATGCTAATCGCACATACACCTAATATAATTACTGCAGCCAGAATAGCCTTTCCCGCGGGTGTTTCCAAAAAATCGCAGCACCGCACTTTAAAGCAAGAAAAACAGGTTACCTCTGGCGGGTTTCTCCCCTTATGTTCAGACTCTCGGTGCGGTGGAGTTGCCGTGGCTTGGTCGCGTAAGGCGCTGTAGTTTACACTCATGATTTCGGCCCTTTGAAAGACAGGCTTAAAAATAATAATGGCAAACAGAAGTAACCATGATCAGCCTTGTTCCTGTAATCAGACAGCCACTTTCACAACAAGTTTCATTTCTCAACGACATTGCCGGGCAAATGGCTGACCGGAAGTACAGTTCTGGCGACCGATTGTCTAATCACGCTCCTGTTTAGGAACGAGGCCTGAGTTTAGAACTTATAGGTGATGGCAAAGTAATGGCTGGCACCGCTGGAGTTGGTTTTGTCACCAAAGGCATTGCCGCCGTCTTTTATCAGGTAAATATCCGAATACAGCTTCAGGCCATAGCCAAGGGCAAACTTGTCGTAGTGCCAGTAAACGCCGTTGAACATAGCGCCACCGCTGGTTGAATGATCTTTATCCGGATTTTCGCTATTGGGATAGAGAGACTTGTTCCGTTTACCACCAAACTGGTAATCAATGTATCCCTGGTAAGCAATGAAAGAGCCATTTTGAAGTGTGTAGAAAGGCGTAAACCAGCTAGTGGAAACCTGATAGCCATTCCACTGTTTTCTATTCAGGTCATAAAAACCATAGAGGTTGAGACCCATTTTTCCAAACCAGGGCATCTGGATATCGGAGCCAATTCCCCAGAAAGAGCTGTTGGCATCTTCAGACTCTATACAGATGGTTTCATTACAGTTGCTGGCACCACCCCCACCCCAGTTAAACAACGTCGAAAAATAGATATCAGTGACCGGCCCCCAAGGCAGGTTATTGAATAGCCCTGCAAGGGATAGTCGGGGAGCAAACTTCATAAACATTTTTGGTTTGTCTTTCTTGTCGCTGTTGTCACTATTGGTCAGATTAAACACATCCACATAGCCATAAAGATCAAGAATTCCGGAGCGTCCACCAAACTCCAGCTCCAGATAATCATGGCCATCATTCGGCTCATCATCTCTACGGGGCAGCTCTTTGTGAGCATACATCAGGTTCAGGTTCATCCACTTAAAGTCATTACTCGGCGGAATGCCGTCGTTATCATCGGTGGCAAAAGCAAAAGGGTTAAAGGCGATGAAACTGATCAGGCAGACACTGAGCAGCCAGTAGGATTTCAGGCAATTACTTTTCACGATCAGGCTCCGTTTCCGGCTCAACAGATTTGAAAATGTGAGTGAAGAACAAGAGGAAGTGGATGCAGGAACGCGTGACGCGAACACTGATCCGGTACGCGTCAAGTATAGGGGAGAATCGGGCAGCCTTTTAAACCGTCTTGTAAATCAGGGCGGGAGTGTCAGAGGGTACTCCAGAGCGTCTCAAAAATAATCTGTTGAGCGGCAGCGATTTCCGGTGAGTCAAGCACTACGGCCACCGGATAGTTTCTGGAGCCAAGGGAAATCATGGCGACTTTGGGCGGGTAGATGGCAATATAACTGGCATCAATTCGGCCTTTGGCATCAATCCACTTACGTTCAGACAGATCTGCATCTTCACCACCTTCACCAATGGCAATCACCCGGACCTTAATGTTTTTTCGGATACGCTGTTGTGTGTAGTTTGGGAAAGGGCGATAAAGGTGCTGTCGAATCAGTTTGGATGAAAATACACTGTATTCCCGGTCTTTTTGCTCAGCCACTGTATTGAGAATATCTTTCAGAACAAACTCAATGCCGCTGTCACCTTCATAGAAGCGGACATTACCGGCACTGAAATCCGGCTTCAAATGATTCAGCTGTGGAATCAGCCTTATTTTCATCTCTTCGATAGTGGCGTCCAGTGACTGACGCTTTTCTTCGGCCAGTTCCAATAGCTTCTCGGGTGGTTCCGCGGAAAAAATACGACGCTTGCCCTTTGGGAAGTAACTGACAACACCCTTGCCGGCCAGGTCTTTCAGGGTTTCATAGGTAGTTCCACGGTTGATACCCGTCTGTGCTGCAATATCCCGGATAGACGCCGACCCAAGCTTAAGGAGTGCCAGATAGGTACTGATTTCCCGTTGGTTAAGGCCCAGATTTTCCAGAATATCAAGATTCATAAATTGAGATTGTTATTGGCCAGTGATGATCTTTGTAGCATAAACCCTTTGCTGCATAAATCAGAGTGGCTCTCGGTGAAATGATGCCATGATGGCCTGATAAATTTCCGGTCTATCCTTATCCTTTCTTTCGGTTGGTTGAGGGTGGCAGATCTGGCAGCGGTGGAGCTGGAGGCAGACGATCCGGGGCATCTTCAGGCATCAGGATAAAGTCGAGAATAGCCAGTACTTCTTCCCTGAATGCCTCAGTATAATCAATGAGATCGATTGAGCAGCTGTCCAGAACCTTTTCGGTATCCAGTCTGTCGAGAATGGTTTTGCCGGGACTGTCTGTTTCGGGACTGTCAGGGTTGTCATCCCCTGAGAAAAGTTGATCAGCCGCAGCGGTGCCAACCTGCCGGGCAAGCAGTTTTTCTGCGATCTGTTCCGGGTTCAGTCTGGTTTCCAGCCGTTGTTTCACTGCCCTGATAAAGTGCAGTGGATATTTATAGAGTTCACCAGCAGTGGCCTTAGCCATAAAATCAGGGTCTGGGCCTTCCGGGTCATGGCCTCCATATTGACGGAACAGGTCTTCAGCTTTCAGTTCTTTCAGGCGATTCTGTACTATTTCTGCTCCTGTGAAGCCCGCTTCCTGCGTAGAGGGATGTTTGCTTAACCGCAGTGCTTTTTGGCCCATATACTCCAATATTTTATTGCCATGGCATTTATTGATCAGCGCTTCAGCCTGGTCAAAATCATTGTCGGCAAGCGTTTCGATAAACTGTTTCGTTTCCGGTCGCTTCACATGAATACCAAGCGTCCCGATAATCTGTTTCGTTTTCAGGCACTCCAGAGTTCCATTACAGATATCATCCGGCAATGCACCCAGGTCATTGTGGGCTTTGGATAGGAAATCCTCATTCAGGCCGTCAACCGTGTATCCGCCAAGCTGGAAAAACAGTGCCTCAGCCATGGCTTTGTGTAACTGATGCCATGTTGGGGCCAGTAGTGGTTCTTCTATGTTCGTGAGTATCGTTGCATCGGTGAGCTTTTCTGCCATCACCTGCAACGTCGTCAAGTGGTAGGTTTTGCTGATTATACTGATGAGCTGTTTAAGATCTCCCTGCTGCAGGGCCAGAGAAAAACCATTGATCCTTCCTTGCTGTAGCCCTTGAGGAATCCCGGATTTTACCGGGGTTAACCGGAAGCTGGAAAGTGATCTTCGGAGGTTTTGTCGTGACGGGCTCTGGTCCGGAGTCTGTCTGATAATGGGGGTTGTTCTTCCTGGAGGCAGGCTGTTGACCCTTCTCATTCCCCGCTGCCATAAACAGGCTTCATGGTGATCACCGGTTCTGGCAGCTTTCGGTGCCTGTGGCTGAACGGTTGTGTGGTTATCTGGACGATTGATGGCCATTGTTTTATCTAATCAGAGAATGGGGACTATCAACTATAAATCGGTTAAAAAGTATCAGGCTTAATGGTTCAGCCAAAGTAAGCTTCATGGTCAGTTGTTCGAAAGCTCAGGTATTTTTGTCAAAAAATTAATGACAAATAGGGTTGTTTTTTTATGTTATGGCGATAACCTACCCACGAAAACTCCGGTTTTTACCGTTTTCTGTAATCCGTAAACAACAGTTGCAGAGTATTTATAGAGATGAAATGGTTGAGTATTCCTGACACCTTCGAAAAATATGATTTTCTATCCTGGTAATTTCTTCCTGACGAAAGCTCCGTATTATCAGGCCTGAGGCCTGATGTTCCTTTTGTTTTTTCATTACCAGACGACACAGTTAGAAGCTAAAGCCTGCTTTTTCAAAAGAGGCGATTTTTATCAGAGGCTACCATGAGAGCTGACATCGTTATTCTTGCTGCCGGGCAGGGCAGCCGTATGAAATCCAACCTGCCAAAGGTGCTTCACCGCATTGCCGGTAAGCCTATGCTGGAGCATGTCATCCTCAGTGCCCAGCATACCCAGAAAAAAGTGGGTGAGGGTAAAATTCATGTGGTCATTGGTCATGGGGCAGAGCAGGTTAAAACGGCGCTGGGCCATTACGACCTGCACTGGGTGGTACAGGAAGAACAACTGGGCACCGGCCATGCGGTGCAGCAGGCACTGCCGGGTTGTAAGGGTGCTGATGTTGTACTGGTGCTTTATGGCGATGTTCCCCTGATTCATTCCTCATCTTTACAGTCGCTGCTGGCGGCCAGTAATGGTGAGCGTCTGGGACTGTTAACCATTAACCTGGCCAACCCTTCCGGTTACGGCCGTATTATCCGCGATGGTTTCGGTAACATTCAGGCCATTGTCGAAGATAAGGATGCGAGCCCGGAACAGCTGGCCATCAATGAAGTGAATACCGGTATCATGGCAATCCCCGGCAGTCAGCTGAGCAGCTGGGTGAATGGCCTTAAGAGTGAAAACGTTCAGCATGAATTCTATCTCACTGACATTGTTTCAATGGCGGTGGCAGAAGACACCCAGGTTATTCATGTCCAGCCGCGCATACCCATAGAAGTAGAAGGTGTTAACAGCCGTGTCCAGCTGATGGAGCTGGATCGCGCCCGACAGAAACAGCTGGCCACCAACCTGATGATTAATGGCGTCACCATTATTGATCCGGAGCGGCTGGATATCCGGGGTAACATCAAGACCGGTCACGATATCATCCTGGATGTGAACGTGGTGCTGGAAGGGGATGTTGAGCTGGCGGATAACGTCCATATCGAACCCGGCTGTATCATTCGTAATTCCATCATCGGTGAAGGTGCCATTATCAAGGCCCACTCCATACTGGACAATGCCGTGGTGGCTGCTGGTTGTGAAGTCGGCCCGTTTGCCCGCTTGCGACCAGGCACTGAGCTTCAGGAAAATGCCCGGGTTGGCAATTTCGTTGAAATCAAAAAGACCATCATCGGTAAAGGCAGCAAGGTCAACCATCTCAGTTATGTCGGTGACTCACAGCTGGGCGATGGGGTGAATGTGGGTGCCGGCACCATTACCTGCAATTACGATGGCGTCAATAAATTCAAAACAGTGATTGGTGATGGCGCCTTTATTGGCAGCAACAGTTCACTGGTGGCGCCGGTGACCATCGGTTGTGGTGCAACGGTTGGTGCCGGTTCCACCATTACCGGCGATGTCCCCGACGAACAGCTGGCCCTTGCCCGTGGCAAACAACGCAATATAGAAGGCTGGCAGCGTCCGGTAAAAGAAGACTGAGTGCCAATGAACGTGTTCAGTAGCTGGCTGGAAGGCCAGCGCATCAAAGATCACAACACCCATCCCAATATTGAGGTGGGTGATTACTCCTACTACTCCGGTTACTACCACGGTAAGTCCTTTGAAGATTGTGCGGTTCGCTATTTACTGGGCGATGCACCCACAAGAGACGTCTGGGAAAGCGGACGTTATCCGGATATCGACAAACTGATCATTGGCAAATTCTGCTCAATAGCTTCCGGGGCCACCTTTATGCTGGCGGGAAATCAGGGGCATCGAATCGACTGGATTTCCACGTTTCCATTCTCCGACGAGTTTGGCGATGGGGTGCAGGATGGTTTTCAGCGTGCTGGCGATACCGTCATTGGTCACGATGTCTGGATTGGTACGGAAGCGATGATTATGCCCGGTGTGCAGATCGGTAATGGTGCCGTTATTGGTGCCCGTGCCGTGATTACCAAAGCCATCGAGCCTTACACCGTGGTTGTGGGAAACAACCAGGTGGTGAAAAAGCGCTTTGATGAACCATCCATCGATATTCTTCAGTCTATTCAATGGTGGAATTGGTCAATCGATCAGCTTAAGGAGGTCATGCCCATTTTGTGCAGCGGGGATATTCCGGGTCTTAAGCAATTTTACGTGGCGAATATAGCGCCATCATCAGATAAGAGGGATTAATGCTATGTGTGGCATTGTAGGTGCGGTAGCGCAAAGGGATGTAGCTGATATTCTGCTGGAAGGGCTGCGTCGGCTGGAATACCGGGGTTATGACTCTGCGGGTATGGCCATTATTCATCAGAATGGCGAGCTGCAAAGAGAGCGGCGTACGGGCAAGGTCTCAGAGCTGGCGGATGCCATCGAGCAAAAGCCATTATCCGGTGGTACCGGCATTGCTCATACGCGCTGGGCTACCCACGGTGAGCCCAATGAGCGTAATGCTCACCCCCATGTATCTGATGATCATATTGCGGTTGTTCACAATGGCATTATTGAAAATCACGAAGCCCTGCGAACCTTTCTTCAGGGTGAAGGTTATGTCTTTACTTCCGAGACAGATACCGAGGTCATCGCCCATCTGGTCAGCCATGAGTTGAAAAATAGCGAGTCGCTGCTGGTGGCTGTCCAGAAAGCGGTGGTTCAGCTTGAAGGCGCTTACGGTATGGTGGTGATGGACTGTAACGACAATGAACGCCTGATTGTTGCCCGCTCCGGCAGCCCCCTGGTGATTGGGCTCGGTATTGGCGAGAATTTTATTGCCTCAGACCAGCTGGCACTATTCCCGGTCACCCGCCGTTTTATGTTTCTGGAAGAAGGTGATGTGGCAGAAGTCACCCGTACCGGGGTTAAGATTCTGGATACTTCCGGCCATCCGGTTGAACGGGATGCCAAAGAGAGTGACGTTGTCCATGATGCTGGTGATAAAGGCCCTTACCGCCACTACATGCTGAAAGAGATCCATGAACAGCCGGAAGCCATTGCCAATACCCTGAAAGGTCGCCTTGGGGAGCACCGGCTGAATCTGGATATTCTGGGTAAAGAAGGTCAGGAACTGCTCAATAAAACCCGGGCCGTACAAATCGTCGCCTGTGGTACCAGTTTTCATGCGGCCATGGTCGCCCGTTACTGGTTTGAGGAGCTGGCGGGTATTCCCTGTCGGGTTGAGATTGCCTCCGAATTCCGTTACCGGAAATTCTTTGTGCCGGACGATTGCCTGTTTGTCACCATCTCCCAGTCTGGCGAAACCGCCGATACCCTGGCTGCGTTAAAGCTGGCGAAAGAGCTGGGCTATATGGCCTCGTTGAGTATCTGTAATGTTCCCGGTTCATCCATGGTTCGTGAGTCAGATATCGCGCTGATGACCCGGGCCGGTGCCGAGATTGGTGTGGCATCCACCAAAGCCTTCACCACCCAGCTGGCGGCATTGCTGATGCTGGTAACAGCCATTGGCCGTCACACGGGTATGACGCCTGAACAAGAGTCGCATGTGGTTTCAGCACTGCGTAATCTGCCCCATATCCTTAAAAAGACCTTGGCGATGAGTGATGAGATTGAAGCCATGGCGGAAGCCTTTGCGGATAAACATCACAGCCTGTTCCTGGGACGCGGCAGCCAGTACCCCATTGCCATGGAAGGTGCGCTGAAGCTTAAGGAAATCTCCTATATCCACGCGGAAGCCTATGCTGCCGGTGAACTGAAACACGGGCCACTGGCATTAATCGACAACGATATGCCTGTTATTATTGTGGCACCCAATAATGACCTGCTGGAAAAACTGAAATCCAATATGGAAGAAGTGCGGGCCAGGGGCGGGCAGCTATTTGTCTTTGCGGACAAGCAAGCCAAACTGAAAAGTGGTGAAGGGGTTAATGTCTTGCCCGTGGAAGAAGTACCGGAAATTGTTGCGCCGATTCTCTATACCATTCCTCTGCAGTTGCTCTCTTATTATGTGGCCATTATCAAGGGAACGGATGTTGACCAGCCCCGTAACCTGGCTAAGTCGGTGACCGTGGAGTAAATCACCTCCTGGTACATTATTTCAGTGAGATTGACCTTCACAATCTCCGTTCACCCTGAGCGGAGTCGAAGAGTGATTGGCACGGTCTTTATCTGGCGTGGAGTTTACGTCCTTCGACGGGCTCAGGACGAACGGGGTTTGGAGGCTTACCCGTCAAACTTATTGAAACCATGTGCCAGGTATCGACAAGACCTTGTCGGAGAGTAATAAAGATTCATACAAAAACCGCCTATCGTAACGAGGATAACAATAGGCGGTTTTTGTTATGGCAAAAAAACAGAATTCCAAATTCAAGACACCCATAAAGTCATAAGAATTTATGGGTGTCCTTTTT